>CAZFJS010000085.1:0-8463 GCA_964519605.1 uncultured Gammaproteobacteria bacterium | reverse complement strand
GGTGGCAAGAACTTGCAGGCCTCTGCTTTTTATTACCAGGCGCCGGATGCTGCCCTGTCTACACTGAATATGGGGGGCACGATTGTTTATGCCAAGAACCCCACAGACATCACCCGCTGGGGTGTCGGTGCCCGGGGACAATGGGGAAAGTGGGATATTTATGGGACTTATATCGTCGACAGTATCGACAAACCGTCTTTTTCCGGCATGGCTGCCAATTCTAAATGGGACGAGACCGGTAAGGGCGCCAGCCTGGAAGCGGACTGGCGTATGACAGCTCACTGGATGTTGGGGCTGAGATATGACTGGATGGCGCCCGGTGGTCTGAAGAAACTGCCCACGGGTGGAGAGCAGCTCAATATCGATGCTTCATTTCTGGCACCTATCGTCAAATACTATCCCAGCCCGAATATCGGCCTGTATGCCCGGGCGCACATTAATCTGGAAGACAATGCTAAAAATCCGATTGGTGGTGGTGTCAATGATCATCCGTTAACTAATTTGCGCAGCATGGTAACGCTGGGGGTCGATATGGCTTTTTAATTGACGCACCCACTTTGTTGTAAAGACAGGCCATTGCAGTTTTGCACTGCAATGGCCTTTTTATCTGGATATTGTTGAACCTGGATATTTTAGGCGCAAGATACGAACTCATGAATTGATCAGATTCCTTCGGCATAAAACCTTGATAGTGTTTCGAAGTGGTCAACTGCAGAATCCATATTTAAGAAAACTTTGAGTTATTTCGTTTGCTGTCATTTCGGCGCAGGCCGGAATCCAGTAACATAACTGAATGATAAATCCCGGGTTTCGGAGCGATGCTGTGCTGCATCCGGAATGGTCACAGTCAGAGGTTTGTTAAATGAGTACACAGTGGACGGATTATGGCATGGCAGAGGAGACACATCGTCCCTTTGGGAACTGTGCAGTGATTTTTGTTTCAGTGTCTGTCGGTGTGTCATGAGGCTAAAGCATACTGCCCGGCACCGGCCGTTTTCCCTGATTCTTTCCGGCGGTGGCGGTCGCGGACTGGCACATGTGGGGGTGCTGCGTGCCCTGGCACATGCAGGCCTCCATCCCAGCGCGGTAGTGGGGGTCTCCATGGGTGCTATTGTGGCTGCTGCCTATACACTCAATCCGCAATGGTATGCCGCATTGCTGACAATGGACACCAGTCAGTTTCCGGAGCCGCCCAAGCGGCTGGAAAATAATCTTCGTGCCCGAATCCGATCGTTGCTGGCTTCGGAACGTGCCTTGCTGGATATGTTTGTTGGCTGGGGAGTGGGTGAGCGCGCACTGGATTCTGGCAAGAAACTGTTGCGGAGTCTGACAGGTGATGGTTGTCTGGAGGCGGGCAGGGTCCCCGTAGCGGTGATTGCCAGCGATCTGCAATCGGGCCGGCGTGTGGTCATCCGGCGGGGTGATGCGGCAGAGGCCGCTTACGCCAGTGCTGCCTTGCCTGGTGTACTCCCACCTTTGCGCCGTGGGCACCAGCTGCTGGCTGATGGCAGCTATACGGATGATGCACCTGTGGATGTCGCCCAGGATCTGTGTGCCGGGCCGGTCATTGCCGTGGATGTGAGTCAGACGGAAGCAGCTTGCGAGATCCATAATGGTTTCCAGGCGATGATGCGGGCGATGGAGATTTGCCATCATACGCATGCCCAGATTCGCTTTCAGGCAGCCGATCTGGTATTGAAACCCCGTTTCCCATTCCCCATCGATGTGCTGGATTTTAATCATAAGCGCTGCTGCATCGCTGCCGGGGTACGGGTTGTCAGGCGCAATATAAAAGCCTTGCGATGCAAGCTGATTTTGCCGCCATCGGCTTAAATGATGATGTGGATTAAAAAGCTGCAGGCTTTACAGTTCTTACACGGTTGAATCGGATGCAAATTCGTTCAAAACTGTCTGCTTTGTTTCCCCCTTTCACCACGGTCACAGACCGTCAGATTCTGCTGGCGGCAATCAGTGCTTTTGGCAGTATCGTACTGATCACGGTGATCAGCGATTATTTTTTGTCAGATGAAGCCCCCCTACTGGTAGCCTCCATGGGGGCTTCGGCGGTGCTCCTGTTTGCCGTGCCCGCCAGCCCCATGTCGCAGCCCTGGCCGCTGGTGGGCGGGCACCTGGTTGCGGTATCGGTCGGAATCAGTTGTGCGCGCTATCTACCGGATTTGCCACTGCAGGCGGCAGTGGCTGTAGCGGGTGCCATACTGGGCATGTATCTGCTGCGCTGTCTGCATCCTCCGGGCGGGGCTGCTGCCCTGACAGCAGTGGTGGGCGGTCAGCGGATCCATGATTTGGGTTATCAGTTTTTGTTGGCGCCCGTGGGCCTGAATGTGCTGATCATGCTGGTGTTGGTCCTGTTGCTGCGCCAGCTGGCGCCGGTACGTCCATTTTCGCCCGTGACCGTACTGAATACCGAACAAGACGATGCATGGCAGCAGGCGGCGCAACTCTGGTTTGACGATGCCGCAGTACCTTTTTCCCCTGCGGATCTTCATGTCGCCCTGCAGGATCTGAACACCTATCTCGACGTGAGTACGGAAGATCTGGTGCGGCTCTATGGGTTGGCTGTCTCACATGCCCGCATGCGTAGCCTGGGAGATCGGCGGGCCCGGGATGTCATGTCCACCGACAGTTTTTATGTGGAATTTGCTACGCCACTGAAGGCGGTGTGGGATGGCTTCGTCCGTCATGGTGTTCGCGGAGCACCGGTGCTCAGCCCTGCCAGGCATATTATTGGAGTCATCACCATTGCCGATTTTATCGCCCACGCCAGTGAACTGGAACATGGTAGTGTGGACGAAGGACTGCGGCAGTTGAAAAGACCGACGCCGGGTTTCGAATCCACCAAACCTGAAGTGGCGGGGCAGATTATGAGCACGACAGTGATTACCACCCAGCCCGATGAGCCACTCGCCAGGCTAGTGCCGGTATTCACCGGTCAGGGGATTCACCACCTGCCGGTCGTCGATGAAAACAACAAATTACTGGGGATGCTGAGCCGAAATGATTTGATCGTTGCGGCCAGGGAGGAGGCTGTGTCAGCAGCCCAGCCGGAGGCGGGTACCGTGCAAAAGCGATAATGTGAGTTCTGCAGCGGAGATCTCCTCGGGGAAGTAGCAGCCTGAGATCTTGGCGCCATTGATGCTGGCGCCATCCAGTTTGCTGGTGGAGAAATCGATGCCGCGCAGATCGGCCTGGCGGAAATAACAATCGCTGAAATCAATGCCGCTGGCATCCAGCCCGCGCAGATCCAGCCCGCGCAAATCACTGCCGCGCAGTTCAAAGCTTTCACCGGTCTGTTTGCTCTGATTGAATTCCTTGATTTTAGCCTCACGCAATAATTGGTACATGGGGTCTTGTTTGATTTCCGGTGTCGTCATCGGCATATCCTTCTTATCTTGTTGCCCGCAGGGCTTAAGTAATATCCATGCAGAGGCTGTGCCAGTTCTATTGAGGACAGTTTGTCCTGCAGGCTGTCCGTGTGCAGGCATTGGCGAGGCCCTGACTCAGGCAGTGACTCCCAGCAGGCGATGGATTGTCGCAATAACACAGACAGCGTCAAACTGATTGCCAAGCGCCGTGTCTCTTGGTTTTTGGAAAACGCCGATGAAATATTTTTGTCATTCCGGCACAGTCTTAAATCCAGTACACTACCTGAAGTATAAATTCCGGATTTCGGGTTCCCGCGCTGCTTCATCCGGAATGACAAACAGGCTTGCAGGAGGATGCCGCGCCAATGAAAAAAAGAATCATAATGGTACTGGCAGCGATCATTGTTAGCAGTTTGATTTATTGGTGGTGGCAGGCGAAAGCACACCGCGAATCTCTGGACCATCTGACTTTATATGGGAATACGGATATTCGCGAAGTGCAGCTGGCGTTCAATGGTAGTGAGCATCTCGGTGAGATACTGGTGGTAGAGGGCGACTCTGTGCGCAAGGGCCAGTTGCTGGCCCGCTTGCACACGGCCCGGCTGGAGGCGGCGGTGGCGCGCGACCGGGCCCTGTTGGCGGCCCAGCAGCAGGTGGTGGCGCGCCTGGAGGCCGGCAGTCGTCCCGAGGAAATTCGTCAGGGCCGCGCCGAACTGGAAGCGGCCCGGGCCCGGGCCAAGGCGGCCCGTGATACTGCCGCCCGGTTACATCGCCTGGTACAGAAGAAGCTTGCCTCGCCGGAAGATGCCGAGAATGCCCGTTCCCTGGCCGAGGCCGCGGCTGCCACGGTCAAGGCGTCACAGGAGTCCCTGGCCTTGCTGGTGATCGGCCCGCGCAAAGAAGATATCGCTGCCGCCCGGGCCGAGCTTCAGGCCCGCCAGGCGGCGCTCAGCTTGTCGCAGGAGTATCTGGCGGATGCCGTACTGTATGCCCCCTCGGATGGGGTGATTCGCAACCGCATTCTTGAACCCGGTGACATGGTGACCCCCCAGACACCGGTGTTGACGCTGGCCCTGAATAATCCGGTCTGGGTGCGCGCCTATTTGCCCGAACCCATGCTGGGCCGAATTGCGCCGGGCATGACCGCGCAAATTCGCACGGACAGTTATCCTGACAAAGTCTACCGTGGCTGGGTGGGCTACATTTCCCCCACGGCAGAGTTCACCCCCAAGAATGTGGAAACCCCGGAGCTGCGCACCCGCCTGGTCTATCAGGTGCGTATCTATGCCTGCAATCCGCAGAATGAGTTGCGTCTCGGGATGCCGGCGACAGTGTCGATTCCCTTCGCCCAACCCCATCCACTCAAAACAGGGACGACGCGCAAGGCCTGCGGAGAATAGCACCGTATGTCGAGTGCACTGAGTCTGCAGGCGGTCAGCAAAAGCTTTTTCCTGGCGGGGCAGCAGATCAAGGCGCTGGATACTGTCAGTATGGCAATTAGGACCCGGCGGGTCACCGGCCTGATCGGTCCCGATGGTGCCGGCAAGACCAGCCTGATGAGACTGGCCTGCGGCCTGTTGCTGCCGGAGCAGGGGACCATTACAGTGCTGGGTATGGATGTGGCGGCACAGCCGCTGGCAGTGCAGTCCGCAGTCGGCTATATGCCCCAGCGCTTCGGTTTGTATGAGGATCTCAGTGTGCAGGAAAACCTGGATCTGTATGCCGACCTGCACGGCGTCGCACCACAGCAACGGCCGGCACGTTTTCAGGAGCTGTTGCATATGACCGGCCTGAGTCCTTTTACCCGACGGTTGGCCGGTCGTCTCTCGGGTGGGATGAAACAGAAGCTCGGACTGGCCTGTACCTTGGTGCGTCGACCGCGCCTGCTGTTACTGGATGAGCCGACGGTGGGTGTGGACCCGGTTTCCCGGCGTGAGTTATGGGAGATCGTTTATCGTGCCGTCAAGGATGAGGGGATGAGTGTGTTGCTGAGCACGGCTTACCTGGATGAGGCGGAACGTTGTGATGAAGTGGTGCTGATACACCGGGGGCGGGTGCTGGGTCAGGGTGCACCGGCATCGTTCAGCCAGCCACTGCAGGGACGCACTTTTCAGCTGAGTGTGCCGGAGATGAGCAAACGGAGTCTGCAGGCACGCCTGAGTGCAAATCCCACGCTAGTGGATGCCCTGATTGTGGGTGATAGTGTGCGCATCATTACGCTGGCGGATCATCCGCCGACTGCAGAGGGCTTGCTCCCGGGCATCAGCGGGGTGCATATCAGCCAGGTGCCGCCCCGTTTCGAGGATGCCTTTATTAGCCGGCTCAAAGGCCCGCAACAGGCCGTGCAGCGTCCAGATGTTTTCCGCAGAGGGGAAGCTTCTGCGCCGACTGATGAGCGGGTTATCAGCGTGCAAAAGCTGCAGCGCCATTTTGGTGATTTTCAGGCGGTCAAGGGGATCAGCTTCGAGGTCAGGCGGGGTGAGATTTTTGGTCTCCTGGGTGCCAATGGTGCGGGTAAGTCGACCACTTTCCGTATTCTCTGTGGTTTGTTGCCGGCTTCCGGTGGCCAGGTGGCCGTGGCCGGTTATGATCTGCGCCGGGCTGCTGCCATGGCTCGCCGGCGAATCGGCTACATGGCGCAACGCTTTTCTCTTTATGAAAACATCACGGTCGATCAGAATTTGCGCTTTTTCGCCAGTGCCTACGGCCTGCGTGGCAGGCAGCAGCAGGAACGGATCCGCTGGGCGCTGGAGGTCTTTGAGCTGGAACCCTATCGGGACAGTGACAGCGGTGATTTGCCTCTGGGCTACAAACAGCGCCTGGCCTTTGCAGCGGCCTTGATGCACGAACCGGAGATCCTGTTTCTGGATGAACCGACTTCCGGCGTGGATCCCCTGGCGCGGCGCGAATTCTGGCAGCGCACCAATGCCCTGGCGGAGGCCGGCGTCACCATCCTGGTGACCACCCATTTTATGGAAGAGGCCAATTACTGTGACCGCCTGGTGATCATGGCAGAGGGCGAGGTGCTGGCCACAGGGACGCCTGAAGAGATGAAGGCGCGGGTACGCAGTGCCGAGCTTCCGGCCCCCACCATGGAAGACACCTTTATCGCGCTGATCGAGAAGCAGGTGCAGGACTGATGTCCGCTTTTGCAGATCAGTCCGCCCGGATGCGCCTGCGCGGTATGGTGCGCAAGGAATTTCTGCAGATCTGGCGTGATCCCTCCAGCATTGCTGTGGCCTTTGTGCTGCCGGTCGTGTTGCTGTTTCTGTTCGGTTATGGTGTCTCGCTGGATGCCCGGGATATACCCCTGGGGTTGGTGGTGGAGCAGCCCGATGCGGATACCACCAGCCTGGTGGGCGCCTTTCGACGTTCCGAGTATTTCACACCGGTTATTTATCACAGTATCCAGCGAGCACAAGCGGATCTGGCGCAGCGCAATATTGATGGTGTGCTGTGGCTGCGCAGCAACTTTAGCCGCCAGTTGCTGGACGGTGGTGAAACGCCTATCGCCCTGCGCGTTAACGGGGTGGATGCCAATCAGGCCCGGCTCATAGCGGGTTATGTTCAGGGTGTGTGGCTGGCCTGGCTGAGTCATCAGGCTGATCTCCAGGGTGGCGCACTGCCCTTGCCGGCGGTGCTGACGCAGCGGGTCTGGTTCAACAGTGCGCTCATCAGCCGCCAGTTCCTGGTGCCGGGGCTATTGGCGGTGATTATGACCCTGATCGGCTCTCTGTTGACGTCCATGGTGGTGGCGCGGGAATGGGAACGGGGCACCATGGAGGCCCTGATGGTGACGCCCATCCGTATTCCTGAGCTTCTGCTGGGTAAACTGATCCCTTATTTTATTCTGGGGATGGGGGGGATGCTGGTGACTGTACTGCTGGCCCGCTGGCAGTTTGCGGTACCTTTGCGGGGCTCCTTCTGGTTGCTGTTATTGTGTTCCGCCATTTTCATGCTGGTGGCGCTGGCGATGGGCTTGCTGATTTCCATGCTTGCCAAGAACCAGTTTGTTGCCGGGCAGATCGCAATTGTCATCACCTTTCTGCCCGCTTTTATTCTCTCCGGATTTATTTTCGATATCGGTTCCATGCCGGCGGCGATTCAGGTGATCACCCATATTGTACCGGCGCGTTATTTTGTGGCGATTCTGCAGACCCTGTTTCTGGCGGGCAATCTGTGGCCGGTAGTACTTGCCAACACAGGCGCTATGTTGGTGATGCTGCTGATTTTCTTTTTGCTGGTGCGCCGCAAGGCTCATAAACATCTGGAGTAGAGCGGTGCTGCAGCATATCTTTGCGCTGATTATCAAGGAATTTCTGGCCCTGGTCCGGGACAAGCGCAGCCGCTATGTGCTCATCGGTCCACCCATCGCCCAGTTGTTGATTTTCGGCTATGCGGCTTCCTTTGATCTCAATGATGTACCGCTGGCCATCTATAATGAAGATGGTGGTGCCACGGCTCGCCAGTTGATCAGTCATATCGCGGGCTCACCCAATTTCCAGATCGTTGGTCAGGTCCATCGGGATGCGGACATTGCACCGCTGATTAACGAACGGCAGGCTTTGTTGGTACTGCATATCGGTCCCCGCTTCAGCGCCGATCTGCTGCGCGGCAGGAGCACTGCACTTCAGGTGATTCTTGATGGGCGCAATTCCAATACCGCGATGATCGCATTGACCTATTTGCGCGGGATTTTGTTTGATTTTAATCGCAACTGGGCTGCACAGCGGGGACAGCGAGGCCCGCCGGCCGTACTGGAGATACGTGCCTGGTACAACCAGAATCTGCTTTCCCGCTGGTTTATTGTACCCGGCATTGTGGGCTTGCTGACGCTGGTCGTGACCCTGGTGGTGACCGCCCTGTCTGTGGCTCGTGAACGGGAGGCCGGGACCTTCGATCAGTTGCTGGTGACGCCGCTGCGTCCGGTGGAGATCCTGGTGGGCAAGGCCCTGCCAGGAGTGATTATCGGAATTGTCGAGGCCAGTTTTATTATCCTGCTGGCGCATTACTGGTTTGATGTGCCCTTGCGTGGCAGTGTGGGCGCGCTCTATGTGGGGCTGTTGTTGTTTCTGCTCTC
>CAZFJS010000084.1:7408-8571 GCA_964519605.1 uncultured Gammaproteobacteria bacterium | reverse complement strand
ACCGTCTGTCTGGAGTTCTTCGGAACCGATATCCGCCAGGCCGTGAATACGATTGTGGCGATCATCCAGCACTGCGACGGCATTGCTGAGGTGTTGCTGGCCGGCCTTGAACATTTAGATGAACGTTATTTGCGAGCGGTTGATTATTCCACCAAGGCGCCCCGACCCGAGTTGCCCAAGATGGTGCTGTTGCTGGATGTGGCCGGTGACGATGAGCGCCTGCTGGGCGCGGCAGTGGCCGATATCGTGCGTATCGCCAATACTCGCCAGGCCGAAGGTTTCATCGCCGTCAGTCCGGAGGCCCGGCACCGCTTCTGGCTGGACCGGGCGCGGACCGCGGCCATCGCGGCCCATACCAATGCCTTCAAGATCAATGAGGACGTGGTGATTCCCCTGGAGCGTCTGGCGGAATACAGTGAAAATATTGAACGGATCAATATCGAGCAGTCCACTGAAAATAAGATCCGCATCATCCAGGCGCTGGAAGATTTTCTGCATCAGGATCTGGCGGCGATGCGAGTTATGTCCGAGGTGGAGAGCAGCCGGGAGGACGAGGCCATCATGGCTACCAAGGTACAGGCCGCCCTGGCGTTGTTGCTGGCCGTCAAGCAGCGCTGGTCCGCCTTGCTGGCACATGCTGACGAGGCTGCAGAGCGGCACCTGAGCTTGTTCGGGCAGGGTGTACAGAAGCAAATCAGGGGGGGGGATCGGCTGATTGATCTGTTACTGCGCCGCGATGAACGCATCTCCTACCGGCAGGAAGTGGCGCAGCCGCTCAAGGAAATTTTCGGTGGACGGGAGTTCGAAACGATCCATCAGCGCTTCGAGGAAATTCATCATGACATCCGTTCCAGTCGCCTGTTCGTTGCCCTGCACATGCACGCCGGCGATGGCAACGTACACACCAATATCCCCGTCAATTCCAACGATTACCGGATGATGCAGGAGGCGGAGCGTATCGTTGACCGCGTCATGGCCCTGGCCACTGAACTCGGCGGGGTGATTTCCGGTGAGCATGGTATCGGGATCACCAAGATCCGCTATATGGCGTCGCAGGACCTGGAGCGCTTTGTTGACTATAAGCAGACTATCGATCCTGATGGGGTTTTTAATCGCGGTAAATTGCTGCCCGGCTCGGGTTTGCACAATGCCTATACCCCCTC
>CAZFJS010000084.1:5734-7308 GCA_964519605.1 uncultured Gammaproteobacteria bacterium | reverse complement strand
TTCGATGAGATGAACGATGTGGCCGATCATTGCACCATCTGCCACAAGTGCCAGCCCGCCTGTCCTGTCGACATCGATTTCGGTGATGTCAGCATCAATATGCGCAAGATCCTCCGCACGCGGGCAGCGCGCCGGCTGAGTCCGGGTACCTGGCTGGCCATGGCCTTCCTCAATGCCACCGATCCGGTGCGGATCAAATTGCTGCGTGCCACGGTCATCACCTGGGGCAGCCGTCTGCAACGCCTGGCTTACCAGATTGCCCGGCGTTTCAGCACCGCTGCACAACGTGCCCGCCCGTCCACGACTACCGGCAAGCCCACGATAGCCACCCAGGTGATCCATTTCGTCAGAAAACCGCTGCCCGGCAATCTGCCGGCCCGGACCACCCGCGCCATGCTCGGTCTGGAAGACAACAAACTGGTGCCGATTCTGCGTGATCCGGGAAAATCCCGGGAGGATTCCGACGCCGTGTTTTACTTTCCCGGCTGCGGTTCCGAGCGGCTGTTCAGCGAGATCGGCCTGGCCACGCTGGCCATGTTGTTCGATCTGGGCACCCAGACCGTGCTGCCGCCGGGTTATCTCTGCTGTGGCTATCCGCAGCGCTCCAATGGCGACGAGCAACGTGGTCGGGCGATGACTACAGAGAATCGGGTGTTGTTTCACCGCATCGCCAATACGCTGAATTATATGGATATCAAGACGGTGATCGTCTCCTGCGGCACTTGTATGGATCAGCTGTTGCTGTATGAATTCGACCGCATCTTTCCCGGTTGCAGGCTGCTGGACATTCATGAATATATCCACGAAAAGGGCGTGCACCTGGAGGGGATCAGCGGCGTGAATTATCTCTATCATGATCCCTGCCACACACCGATGAAGACCCATGATCCCATCCAGGTGGCCTCCTCCCTGTTGGGCCAGACGGTGCAGCTGTCTGAACGCTGCTGTGGTGAGGCGGGCACCTTTGCGGTGTCACGACCGGACATCGCCACCCAGGTACGCTTCCGCAAGCAGGAAGAGCTGCAACAGGGGATTGCCCAGTTCACCGGCAAGACGCAGGTCAGCCAGGGAGAGGTCAAGTTGCTGACTGCCTGCCCGGCCTGTCAGCAGGGACTGTCGCGTTATCGCGACGATACCGGTCTGGAGACGGACTATATTGTGGTGGAAATGGCCCGGCGCCTGCTGGGTGAAGGCTGGCAAACGGCCTTTATCGACCGCGCCAGGGCAGGGGGCATTGAACGGGTGCTGTTGTGACGGCTACCGGGACTCATTTGCGCAGCAGCCAGAAAATCAGGCTGAGCAGGATGCTGATGATGATGGTGCTGCTCAGCGGGAAATAGAAACGGAAATTCTCCCGTTGTATGACGATATCGCCCGGCAGATGTCCGAAGCCGAGCTTCTGTAACCAAGGCCACAGCAGACCGGTGACGACCAGGATAGTGCCGATGACAAGTAGCGCCCTCTGCATGGCGGCTACTTCAACTCAGTGTTTTGACCCCCTGCTCACTGCCCAGCAGCAGGATATCGGCGGGACGCCGGGCAAACAGGCCATTGGTGACGATGCCGACGATCTG
>CAZFJS010000084.1:3547-5634 GCA_964519605.1 uncultured Gammaproteobacteria bacterium | reverse complement strand
CCGTCCACATAAAGGGACAGTTCGTCCACAGCATTGAGATCCAGCACCGGGATGCCATGATCCCGCAGGCGTGCAGCACTGGCTTCAGAGCTGGCGACCGTCCCATCGATTTTATGTTTGAGGCCGGCCAGGGCGTCGATGAAGTGGTTGGCGGTGGAACCGGTGCCGATACCGATGACCGCGCCGGCTTCTACATATTCCAGGGCCGCCTCGGCGGCCATTTTTTTCATGTCATCCCGTGTCATCGCAGTTCTCCCCGTGAGTCGATGCCCCCATGATAACCAGTGGGAGCGGACTTGTCATGAGATAGCAGCGGGTTGGGCCCCTAGGCAGAATGTCTCCAAGCTGCTAAGTTATGAGCATGAAAAACCAATATCTAACTAGAATTCTGAAGGCCAGGGTTTATGATGTGGCACGGGAGACGCCCCTGGACCCCATGCCGGCGCTGTCCGCGCGTCTCGACAATGAAGTGTTGTTGAAACGCGAGGATCTGCAGCCGGTATTTTCCTTCAAGCTGCGCGGCGCCTATAACAAGATTGTCCATTTGCGACCCGCGCAGCGTGAACGCGGGGTGATCGCTGCCTCGGCAGGGAATCATGCCCAGGGCGTTGCCCTGTCAGCGCAGCGTCTGGAAATCAAGGCCTTGATCGTCATGCCCAGGACAACGCCACCCATTAAAGTAAATGCTGTGCGCTCTTTTGGCGCTCGCGTGGTATTGCATGGCGATACCTATGATGAGGCCTGCGCGCATGCCCGGGTGCTGGCGGGGGAGAATGGCATGACTTTCATTCATCCCTATGATGATCCTGATGTGATCGCTGGTCAGGGCACCATTGCCGCGGAAATTCTGCACCGTGATGCCGAGGGGCTGCATGCCCTGTTCGTGCCGGTGGGCGGTGGCGGGCTGATCGCCGGCATTGCCGCTTATGTCAAGGCCCTGTATCCAAAAATCAGGGTGATCGGTGTGGAGCCGGATGATGCCCCCTGCATGCATACCGCGCTCAAACACAATCGCCGGGTAACGCTGGATCAGGTCGGCATCTTTGCCGACGGTGTTGCGGTGCGTCAGGTGGGCAAGGAGCCTTTCCGCATTGCGCGGGAATGTGTCGATGAGGTGATCCTGGTCAGTGCCGATGAAATCTGCGCCGCCATCAAGGACATCTTTGACGATACGCGGTCTATCGCGGAGCCGGCCGGGGCCCTGGCTGTCGCCGGACTGAAAAAATATATCCAGCGGAAGTCCCTGCGTCATCGGCGACTGATCGCTATAGACAGCGGTGCCAATATCAACTTTGACCGCTTGCGCCATGTCTCCGAACGCGCTGAGCTGGGAGAGCGGCGCGAGGCGCTGCTGGCGGTTAGCATTCCTGAACAGCCCGGCAGCTTCCTGAAATTCTGCCGCCTTCTTGGCAAGCGGGGGATTACGGAATTCAATTACCGTTTCGCGGATCCCAAGCGTGCCCACGTCTTTGCCGGTATTCAGTTGAATGAAGGTGAGGAAGAGAAAAATGAACTGATCCGTCAGCTGCGCGCCCAGCGTTACCCGGTGATCGATATGACTGACAATGAGATGGCCAAGCTGCACCTTCGCCATATGGTAGGGGGTCATGGCTTCAATGTGGCGGACGAGATCGTCTATCGTTTTGAGTTTCCGGAACGACCGGGGGCCCTGCTGCGCTTTCTGAGCTGTATCGGGCAACGCTGGAATATCAGCCTGTTTCATTACCGCAATCACGGTGCGGCCTATGGCCGGGTGCTGGTGGGGGTGCAGGTGCCGTCGGGAGACAAGCAGGCGTTGCAGTCCTTTCTCGACAATCTGGGCTACGATTACTGGGATGAGTCCGCCAATCCCGTGTACGCCCTTTTTCTGCGGGGAATGTGATGATCGCCAGACTGTCCTTGCTGTTTGCCGCCGGCTGTCTGGGGGGCTTGCTCAATAGCCTGGCGGTCTGGGGCAGCGCCCAGGCGGGTATCAGCAGTGCGCTGGAGGTGGCGATTGCCCCCCATTTAACGCCGCTCTGGTTGTATCCGCGCATTGTCTGGGGCGGCATCTGGGGTCTGTTGTTTCTGCTGCCCTGGCGCCGCCG
>CAZFJS010000084.1:2246-3447 GCA_964519605.1 uncultured Gammaproteobacteria bacterium | reverse complement strand
CTGCTTGCCTACGGGGGCCTGTTATGGCGGGTCTATCGCACTCAGTCCGAACGGGTCTATCTGCCCTCGCGGGATATCGTGACCATGCCGGATCAGCACGGCATGCCCTATGAGGAGGTTTTTTTCCAGGCGGCGGATGGTATTCGACTGCATGCCTGGTATGTGCCCTGTGAGGGAAGCCAGCGGGTGTTGCTGTTCTTTCACGGCAATCGCGGCAATATCTCCGACCGCATGGAAACCATCGCGATGTGTCGGCAGCTGGGGTTATCGATCCTGCTGTTTGATTATCGTGGCTATGGCTGCAGCGAGGGGACACCCAGTGAGTCGGGTACCTATCAGGATGCGCTGGCAGCCTGGACCTGGTTGGTAGAACAGCGCGGTGTTGCTGCAGGGGGTATCGTTTTGCTGGGGCGCTCTCTGGGTGCGGCCATTGCCACCTGGCTGGCTGCGCAAATCAGGCCGGGGGCGCTGATTATTGAATCCAGTTTCACTTCATTGCCTGATCTGGCAGCCGCGATTCACCCCCTGTTGCCGGTACGTCTGCTAGCGCGTTATCAGTATCCGGTGCTGGAAATGCTTGGCCAGGTCCACTGTCCCGTCCTGGTGGTCCACAGCCGGGAGGATGAAGTGATTCCCTTTATCCATGCTAAAAGGCTTTTCGAGGCCGCCAATCCTCCCAAGGAATTTCTTATCATAGCGGGTAACCACTATGCCGGTTATCTTGCTACCGGCAGATGCTATACCGAAGGGATCGCCGGATTTCTGGAAAAATATTCGGGGCTTGCAACGAATCCAGGATAATTACGCCCGAATCCATATCAATGGAGTCAAGCATTGCTTGGTCAGCCCCTGTGATAATCTGTTCGCAGAAATCGCAAAAACCCGACATAGGTCAAATGATGTTACTACTACTTTATTCGAAACTATTTCTGTTCAAGCGAGCCTTATAGTATCATTTGGGTCTTGGCAAGATCGCTAAACAAATACACAAGGGGGTGTATATGGCTGGAACGATTCCTTCAAACACGTTGGTATTACTCTTGGGTTGCGGCGCCGTTCTCCCCCTGGCCGCATGTTTTGCGGCCTTACCTGATAGAGAAGGCAAGCGGACGATATGGAACGCTATTAGCCTTGCCATAGGCCTGATTGCTATCTCCACCGTAACCATTGTGTTGTTCCAGTATAGCTGATGACACATAGA
>CAZFJS010000084.1:0-2146 GCA_964519605.1 uncultured Gammaproteobacteria bacterium | reverse complement strand
CATAAAACCTATCAGCAGAAAAATTCAACTATCAACAACTCTGACCCCATTGATCCTTGCCATTGATCGCGTTAAAGAATCCCACGGATCCACCGATGCAGTGGAAGAGGGCCGCCAGTGGCGGCGACTACTGTAGAGGAAAAACGCATGAATACGGGGATAGCGGGCCAGTTGGGTTTGCAGGTGCAGCCTTTTTTTCAGCGTGCTCTGTTGACGGGCGGACATAATTTTGATTTTCAAGGGCCATTGGTGATGGTAGACAGCCGCCCGGCCAGTCCTCCGGTGCGCACCGCGCCAGCCGCTACTAATAATGCCAGCGGCTCATTGGCCCAGCAAGCGAGCCTCAGTGGGCTGGGTGTTGGGCTTAATCAACTGCTTAACCGGCCGGCAGGGGCGACCACCAGTCAGGGCCTGAAAGTCTCGGAGAACAGCGCCCGGAGTCTGGAGATTGCGCTGACCACCCGGGATGGTGATCGCGTGATCCTGTCACTGGCACAAAACACAGCCACGCAGCAAAGTACCCTGAGCAGTCAGAATCAGGGTGCGTCCTTCACCATCAACGACAGCACGGTATAC
The DNA here is from genome assembly GCA_964519605.1 of uncultured Gammaproteobacteria bacterium. Lineage (GTDB taxonomy): Bacteria > Pseudomonadota > Gammaproteobacteria > SZUA-140 > SZUA-140 > CAZFJS01. The sequence goes on along the minus strand of CAZFJS010000084.1, from coordinate 1,570 downwards.
GCCAGCAGCCGTTTTACACTGAGTGTCAAGGGGAATCTGGATCAGGGTGAAATACAGGCGATACGGCATTTGCTTCACAAGGCTGAAAAACTGGCCAGTCAGTTCTTTGCCGGCAATGTCAGCCAGGCTGTTGAAAAGGCACAGGATATCGAACTGGATGGCGGCAGGCTGGCATCGTTCTCTCTGACCCTGAGTGCCACGCGCAGCAGGCAGATCAGCCGCTATCAGGCGGTGGCGGCCTCAAACGTGGCGACTCGCCCGCAGTTTTCTGCTACGCCGGTGCAGCAGCCGGCCAGCGCATCGCTGAAGGCCACTGCGGTGACAGGCGCGCAGCAGTCTGCGCCGACACCGGCCCGACAGGCGGTGATCCCGGCGGTCACTGATGTTTTTCAACAATTACTGCAGGGCGTGCTGACGCTTAGTGCTGCACCCTCCACATCCGCTATACCTACTACATCCTCAGTTAATCCAGGTCTGCCGACAGCGACGCTGTCGCCTGTGAGCCCGGCGGATCAATTGACCGCGCTACCGGATCAGGAGCACGCGCATGAAGATGAGCGGGAGCTTGGGTAAGGCCGGCAAGAGAAAAAAGAGGATCAGTAAAGCCCTCACCCCAGCCCTCTCCCGGTGGGCGAGGGGGTAATCGGGGCTATGGCCGAGCAACCCAGATTTTAGCCGTAACACGAAACCACCGGTTTTAGCCGGTGGAGCCTTCATCTGGATTGTGCAGGGCGACAAGCAGGCGGGACATCAATACTTTTCCAGGCTGTTTTACAATCAGTGCTACGTTGTCGTCCGGTGTTGCTTTTGCAGCTTGACATAGTGCTGCGCTGAAAACTCCAGATAATCGAGTTCCTCCGCTCGCAGTTTACGCACCTGTCTGACCGGGCTGCCCAGATAGAGATAACCGCTGTCCAGTGCCTTGCCGGGCGGGACCAGAGACCCGGCGCCGATCATGACCTGGGGGTGAATGAGTGCGCCGTCGAGAACCGTGGCGCCCATACCGACCAGTACCTGGTCAGCGATGGTGCAGGCGTGCAGGATCACGCCATGGCCCACCGTGACATCGGTGCCGATGCTGAGGGGGAAACCACCGGGACTGAATTGATTATCGCCGGTGACGTGCAGGATGGTGCCGTCCTGAATATTGCTGCGGGCACCGATGTGAATAGATTGAACATCTCCGCGCGCCACGACCATAGGCCACAGGGAAGCCTCTGCTTCGATGGTGACATCACCGATGACCACAGCGGCCTCGTCGACATAGGCCGAAGCGGCGATATTTGGCTGCTTGTTGTTGTAGCTTCTGATGTTCATATCTATCCCAGGGTCACCATCTCCTCGGCACTGGTGGGATGAATCGCCACAGTATGGTCCAGATCCCTTTTGCAGGCACCCATGCGCATGGCCACTGCAAAACCCTGCAGCATCTCATCGGCGCCTTGTCCAATCACATGACAACCGACGATCTTTTCATCACTGCCCACAGTAACCAGTTTCATGGCGGCATGGGATTTGTGCCGGGTCAGCCCATAATACAACGGAATGAAGCGGGTCTGATAGACCTTGA
>CAZFJS010000083.1:5440-8654 GCA_964519605.1 uncultured Gammaproteobacteria bacterium | reverse complement strand
CTGCGGTACCCGGCATGCCCTTAGCGACACGCAGGGATATCACAGTCCGGCAGGCGCACAATGCCGGTATCCAGGCTGCCATCCTCATGAAGATTCAGCCAGCGATAGGCCGGGGCACTGTCATCAATGGCGAACTCCCGGGAGGAGGCCTTGAACTGAGCCATGGTCGACGGTGTACCCAGCAGACGAACGCCCCCATCGAACTGGTCAAAGACCTGATGGATATGTCCCCAGAGGAGGCAGCGCACAGTGCCGTGGATATGCATCAAGGCAAACAAGGCCTCGGGATTATCCAGCAACAAACCCTGATCCAGCCAGTCACAACCACAGGGATACGGCGGGTGATGCAGGGCAATCAGGACATGGTGACGAGGATAGCAGGTCAGTGTCCGGTCGATAAAATCCAGCACCGTCTGGTCAAGATGACCACCCACGGCGCCCGCCACCGTGGAGTCCAGCAGTATCAGCAGCCAGCCATCGCACACCACCAGGGACTGCTGTCGCACCCTGCCCCCGGCCAGATGGTCACGCATCATGTTCCGATCATCATGATTGCCCGGCAGGCAGTAGACCGGTTTTTTCATGAGGGAAAAGTAGTGCTGGAAACGCGCATAGGCTGCGGCGGAACCATCATGAACCAGATCCCCCGTGACTATGGCCAGGCGTGCAGACGCCTCCCTGCCCCGGGCAAAGGCGAGAATTTTTTGCAGACTGGCATCAGGATTAATGCCATAGCAACGCTGCGCCGGGTCGGCAAAGAGGTGAGTATCGCTGAATTGCAGGACCCTCAGCATCAGCAAGCACCCTCAGTGGCTTTCCGAATCGCTCACCACTTCATACAGCTCCAGAATATTTCTGCCTTTGTACATTTCCACCGGTGTCCGTCGTGCCTTTTCATGGGCACGGACGAAGGACTCACTATGGGTCCAGTCCTCAAAATCCTGCTGGCTTTGCCACAGCGTCATAACAATATGATATTCGCTACTCTCACCTGCCGGCCGCAGAATCAGGTTGCGGATGAATCCGGGAGCCTGTTCCACAAGACCCTGGCGATTCCTGAAGCGCTCCTCAAAATCCTCGCGGAATTCCGGGTTGACGGGGATTCTATTCATGACCACATACATGGTGAAACTCCTTCACAATTGTTTGTCACCCTTGCCGGCCTCTGGCCGGCCCACCACATTATCCCGCAGATAAACCGGCAAAGCCTCCTCAGCACTGAGCATGGTACCATCGCCACTGGCCCTTTCAGCAAGTAGTGCAATATCACGGGCACGGGGGTAACGCTTGCCACAGTACCCCGACAAACAAGGCTTCATCCTGTCTGTCAATATAGACTCATAGCTCAGCCAGGCAGTGCCGGTACCGGTCCATCCCCCTTCATCGGGAATCATCACCTGCTCAGGTACACAAACGGTTTCCGCACCGACCAGCACCATATAGCCGTCGGCATTCAGGCGATAGGCGCCCCAGTAAACTTCCGCCATTCGGGCATCGATCCCGGCTAACACCCGCTCAGCCCCCTGCTCGCGGTAAATGCCCTGAGCCAGGGCTGCCAGCGTGGATACCGGGACAACTGGCAGGCCGGCGCCAAAGGCGATTCCCTGGGCTATGCCGGCTGCCAGACGAAGACCGGTAAAGGCCCCTGGTCCGCGGCCGAAAGCCAGCACCTCCAGCTGACCGAGCTTCAGATCCGCCTCCTGCAGCAGGGATTCCAGCATGGGCAGGAGCAACTCGGCATGTCGGCGCGGGGCAAGTTCATAGCGTTCGATCACCGCACCATCTATCAGCAGGGCGGCTGAACAGGCCTCGGTGGAAGCATCAAGGGCAATCAGTTTCATGGCTTCTGTGTGTCATAAAGCAGCGTTCAACCGGGCTCCGTGATCTCTTCCGCAGCCTGCTCTGCAGCAAAAAACTGCGCCACCTCGTCAATGGTGCGCGTCATTTTCATCGGCGGCAGATTATTGAGAAAAACCTTACCATAGGAGCGGCCTAACAAGCGTGGATCGCACAATACCAGCACCCCCCGGTCATGTACATCCCGGATCAGGCGCCCCACGCCCTGTTTCAGGCTGATGACTGCGGCCGGCAACTGATAACTGCTGAAGGGATTACCACCCTGGCTACGGAGCGCGGTGGCACGGGCCTGAAAAACAGGGTCATCCGGTGATGCGAAAGGCAACTTATCGATAATGACGCAGGACAGCTTCGGACCGCGCACATCAACGCCCTCCCAAAAACTTCCGGCGCCCAGCAATACTGCATGCTGGAGACTGCGAAACTGCTGCAACAGCTCGCCACGGGGCGCCCGTCCCTGAACCAGCAAGGGATAATCCAGGGCCTGCTGCAATAAAACAGCGGCCTGCTGTAAGGCGCGATGGCTGGTGAAAAGTAGAAATGCCCGCCCGCCGCTGGCCTTGAGAACCGGCACCGCGGCCTTCACTACCGCTGCAGTATAAGTCTCCATTCCTGGCTGAGGCATCCCTTCGGGGAGGTACAACAGGGCATTGCGGCGGTAATCGAAGGGGCTTTCCCAACGTGCTGTTATCGCCTCCGCGATTCCCAGCCGACTGCTAAAGTGATCAAAATGTTCGCCCACTGCCAACGTCGCCGAGGTGAACACCCAGGCGCTACGATAACGCGCCATACAGTCACGAAAGGTAGCGGCGATATCCATCGGCGTCGCGTGCAGCACGAAACTCCGTTTGCTGGTTTCATACCAGGTAATCTCTTCTCCATTCTCAGCCGTAGTAAAGCGTCGCAAGCCTGCCTCCAGGTTCATACTGCGCTGCCAGCAATTCTCCAGACCCTTGCTACGCACTGCACTGTCCTTGAGAACAGACTGCAATTGCTGCAACCTGTCCTGAAGCGCGGCAGTTTGTTGTTGTACTGACGACAATGCGCAGACAGTTCGCCAGGCAGTGCGTTGCCCCGCACTGCCGAGCGCCAAACGAAAATCGCGCACACCCTTTTCCAGCTCCGCCGCACAATCGGCAAGCGCCGGCGTATCGCGGGCCTCCAGATGGAATGCCTTGACCACATCCCTTACCAGTTCGGTAAATTGATGGCCACTGACCGCCGTACCGAAAAAACGGCCAGCAATCTCCGGCAGCTGATGCGCCTCATCAAGAATAAAGCCATCGGCACCCGGTAGCAGTTCCCCGAAACCTTCCTCCTTAAGCATCATGTCGGAAAACAGCAGGTGATGATTAAT
>CAZFJS010000083.1:3224-5340 GCA_964519605.1 uncultured Gammaproteobacteria bacterium | reverse complement strand
AGCGAGAGCGCCGCACGCACCAGGGGGATATCGCGCTGGTACAGTTGTTCCTGGAGCGTCTTGGTGGCCGTAGAGACAATAATCTTTTTTCCCGACAGCAGTGCGGGCACCAGATAGGCAAGGGTTTTTCCGGTACCGGTACCGGCCTCGGTGACCAGCACCTGAGATTCATCCAGTGCCGTCGCAATCGTCTGGGCCATTGTCTGCTGCTGCCGGCGAGGGACAAATCCCGGCAGGCAGGCGGCAATAGGGCCCTCTTTATCCAGTAAGGAGGCAATTTCCATCATCAGTGTGCCCGGGTTCTCAACACGGCCGCAAGTCTTCGCTTAAACCCAATATGCGCTGCACGGATGTCCCGAATCCCTTGCCGAGGGCACTCAAGGGGCCTTCTGACTGCGCTTCCCGGGCCCATCGTCTCGACCAGCCGCATCCAGGCTCCACACGAGACGCGCGAGATTCTTGAACTTGGCTACTGACATCGCCCCACGCGTACTGCGCCGGCTCTCCTTTGCTTGTTCCAGATCCGCCATGATCGCTGCACGTTCCGCTTCATAAATTTCGAAAGGTTCGAGATTCTCATCCATCAGGACTAACATCACACTGTCCCATTCCTGATCGGTCTTCAACTGGCCGATACGGTAACCCGATTTGCGTTCATCGAAAATTGCCCGTCCCTTGATCTGGATCTTCTTGCCGCTGCGACTTCCCCGGCCAATGGCATCATAACCCCCTGCCCGGGAATCGCAGATTTCCAGATCCAGCAGCCGAGCGGCATCATGCTGGCAAATTTCACTGCTGACACCGCCCAGCGGTTTACCGGTTGCACGCCGGTAATCCGCCGCCAGTTTGCGGGCTTCAGTAATCAGTTTATCAACGGCATAGACACTCACTCAGGGGCTCCTGAAACTGGCACTAGTTCATCATCTTGTTTATTCTATCATTACCCTCTAACAGAAGTAACAGCCCGGGCACGGATTCACTGACTCGGCAAGGCCTCAGCCAGGAAAAGGATTTATTGACCCATGACGCTCCCCCAGGATAATCCCTTGATCAGGGCCTTGCAGAATGCCAGCCTATACGATCATCATGTAGAAAAATTCGAGCTCATCGAAACCCATATTTCCTGGGTACTGCTAACCGGCACCTATGCCTATAAAATAAAAAAACCTGTTGACCTCGGCTTCCTGGACTTTTCTACCCTGAATAAACGCCACTTTTACTGCCAGGAAGAGCTCCGCCTCAACCGCAGGCTGGCAGCGCAGCTCTATCTGGAAGTCGTGTCTATCACCGGCAGTCCAGCCCACCCTTCATTGAATGGCCCTGGAGAAGCCCTGGAATATGCAGTCAAAATGGTCCAGTTCAACCCGGACATGCAGTGGGATCACCTGCTGGCGCGTCATACACTGCCCGCCGAAGATATTGAACGGCTGGCACGGATGATTGCCATATTTCATCAATCTACCGACAGCGCCCCTGCAGACAGTGACTACGGCACACCCACCGCCGTATGGCGACCTGTGGCGGAAAATTTTGACCAATTGAAACCCCTTATGGAGGACAGCGACCGCCCCCTTCTGGATTCGCTACAGCAGTGGTTCGATACGATGAAAAACCGATTGACGCCGCTATTTTCAGCACGCAAGGCCAGCGGCCATATCCGGGAATGTCACGGCGACTTGCACCTGGCCAATATCACCCGTTACCGGGATGAACCGGTAGTTTTTGACTGTCTGGAGTTCAATGAACGACTGCGCTGGATCGACGTCATCAGCGATGCCGCCTTTCTGGTAATGGATCTGGACAACCACGGACAAACCGCCCTATCCGCATGCTTTCTCAACAGCTATCTCCACTACAGTGGCGATTATGAGGCCCTCCCCCTGCTACCCTTTTACCTGGCCTATCGAGCCATGGTGCGCGCCAAAGTGGCCGCCATACGCCTGCAGCAACAGGAGCGAAATAGCACAGCCGGACAGCAAGCGTTGACGGAATGTCGCCATTATCTCAGGCTGGCCCAACAGTACACCCAGGAAAAAAACCCTGTCTTAATCATCACTCATGGGTTATCGGGCTCGGGAAAAACAAGCATTGCGCAGCTGCTCTATGAAAAAACGGG
>CAZFJS010000083.1:1624-3124 GCA_964519605.1 uncultured Gammaproteobacteria bacterium | reverse complement strand
TGGAACAACAACTGAAAAACCAGAAACCCCTCTCTTCTGCCGAACAGCGGCACATGATCAGCGTGGAAACAGATGCCGCTGTCGATCCCAACTGGCTGGCTGACGAATTGAAACGCCTGTCATCAATGCAGACCTTTAAACCTACACCAGACAATCCGCCATAAATATGACGCAAGCGCTCGCTTTACAGACAAAAATCATTTATAATTAGCATGATATCAGCGCCTCTTGAGTGAGAAGTGCAGGATACCGAGTATAGGAAATTTGGCGGAGAGGGCGGGATTCGAACCCGCGTGGGGCGGTAAAGCCCCCAACCGATTTCGAGTCGGTGCCGGTATGACCGCTTCGGTACCTCTCCGGATATCTGGCAACGGACTGTCTTCAGGACGATCGCGGGCTACCAGCCCGTGCATTGTACCTTAAATAGTTTACAGATGGGTAAGTCCTTGTCATGCGCCAGCCTATATATTTGAAGTCTCTGGTCAGTGTGAGCGTGTTGCTGCTGGGTTTCTCCGCAGTGCCCTTGATCACCCGTCATGTCCAGCAACCCAGCGTCCTGGATCAGATCCGCCAGCAGGGTGAACTGGTCGTGGTGACCCGCAACAGCCCGACGACCTACTACGAAGGTCCCAATGGACCGGCGGGATTTGAGTATGAACTCGCCAATCAGTTTGCCGACTATCTGGGTGTCCGCCTGAAGATTGTTACCGTTGAGAATTTTAACGATATTCTACCCACTGTCGCCCGCCGTAATGCTCACCTGGCGGCCGCCGGTCTGACAGTTACCGCTGCACGGAAAAAGCAAGTCCATTTTGGCCCGCCCTATCAGAACATCACCCAACAGCTGGTTTACCGCAGCGGTAGACCAAGACCGCATAAGACCAGCGATCTCACCAATGGCCTGGTTAAAGTGGTTGCGGGTAGCAGTCACGCAGCAAGATTGCGCAAGCTCAGCGCCACCATACCCGGATTGCACTGGCAGGCCAGCAAACACACGGGCATCTCCGAATTACTCACCAGAGTCTGGAATAAAAGTCTGGATTACACAGTAGCGGATTCCAACGAAATCCGCCTGTATCAGCACTTTTATCCTGAACTACGGGTGGCCTTCAATCTCAGCGAACCCCAACAATTGGCCTGGGCCTTCCCCAAAGGCGGTGATAGCAGTCTGTATCAGGAAGCGGTTAAATTTTTTGCACTTATCAGCGCAAACGGCCAACTGGCGCAATTGAAGGAGCGCCATTACCTGTATACCCAAAAACTCAATTATGTCGGTAAGCGGATCTTTAGCCGCCATATCGATAAACGTCTGCCCCGCTATCTCTCCCATTTTAAACAGGCGGCGCGGAAAAATAATCTGGACTGGCGCCTGCTCGCGGCTATCGGCTACCAGGAATCACACTGGAATCACCGGGCGATCTCCCCCACCGGAGTACGTGGCATCATGATGCTGACGCGTTCCACGGCTGCCGACATGGGTTTCCGCAACCGGATCAAACC
>CAZFJS010000083.1:0-1524 GCA_964519605.1 uncultured Gammaproteobacteria bacterium | reverse complement strand
CACGGCTACGCCCGCGGCATCGAGGCACAACGCTATGTGGAAAATATCCGCAGTTATTACGATATCCTGCAGTGGCGCAACCGGCCAACAACTGTGTCACCCACGCTACTGGTCAAATATCCAGCCGTCAAAACCGCTTACAGCTTATCGCCCATTCTCTAGCAACACCTGATCGCAGGACGCGTGATCCGGCTGTGCATGTCTGAGACCTGCCCTGAATAGCTGGTAGTTCGGCCGAGTGCCACAATAAAACAAGTGACTGGCACAGCGACAATCCGAAGCGCCGAAACCCTGCTTTGCCAGCTCCAGCCCCGGCAAGTCGGCCATCACACCCGCCCAAAGATGTTCTCTATGGCGCGGGTCATAGGTATACCAGTATTCCACCGGTTCCAGCACCTGGCGCAGATAATCGACGTGCCAGTGGAGCCGCTCTGCCCTCTTCCGATGATGTGCCAGACGCGCCCTGATACCCCCAGGTCCAAAGGCACTGCCAACATAGAGATAATAACCCGCCCTCAGTTTAAGAACTCCCAGTTTGCCGATCTTTAGCTGTCGCTGACTGGTGGAGCGAAACAACAGGATATAAGTGCCCGGCTTATTGATCATCTACTCCTGTGTGTCTGTTAAAAAAACAGCGGTAAGGGATGAACATCGGCACCCGCCGGGAATATTGCCGGTATTCGTCACCCTGCTCGGCAAGCAATTTCTTTTCCTCGATAAAGGCGCCGATAATCAAATAAGCGCTCAGGATCACATTGACCAGCAATACGCTTATATCCAGATCGCGTGCCCAGATTAGCAAAATACCAGCGCTGTACCAGGGGTGACGCACACAGCCGAGTATGCCACCGCTGTTCAGCGTGCCTGCCATACTCAGGGCAGCATGGCTCAACCCGCTGCGAATCTGCCGGAGCCCCAGAAACTGGTCCATGTCGTAACGGCGCAGGGGAAGATAAAACATCAGCAGGGCAACAACAATCATCGACCACTGCAACAGCTGCCAGAATCCGCTCCAGACAAAAAAAGGTGTCCCTTTCAACTGGCTGGAATAAAGCACAACCGGAACCAGGCTGAGCACAGCGAAGAGATTATAAAATAAGCGGTAATAGCGAAAATGCGCCCCCAGGCGCGCCCGCAGGGCAGTATTCACCTTCACAGAGGCCAATGCACTGTGTAACACACACCATCCGGACCATAACGCGGCCAGCAACAGATAATCCATGCGCTTATTCAGCAGTCATGGTGGTCGGGCAGCGCTTGCAGCAAGGCCAGCGCAGGGGCAAAGAAATAGGCACCACTTTGTGCCTGGGTATAATCCAGCAGATGATCTGCAAGACCGTCATCTGCAAGACCATACATACGCGCCAGCATGCGGTCGAAAATCCTGAGATCATGGCTGTAGGCAAGAAAAAACAGTCCGGAATCACCTGTCACCCGCCCGTAGGGCATACTGTGACGCACGATCTCCAGCTCTTCACCCTGCTCCTCTATCACCACTCGGCTGATATGGGCCGTAGCCGGCTT
>CAZFJS010000082.1:5206-8703 GCA_964519605.1 uncultured Gammaproteobacteria bacterium | reverse complement strand
ATATTGGCCCGGGTGGCGCTCGTGGCCAGGCATTGTCTGATTGCCGCCGCCTGTGCTTTGAGTGTCCGCTCCATAACCGCCTGGTCCAGTCGCCGTTCCGGTAGCGAAGCACAGGGCAGTTCATGGGCAAAGGGCAACGCGGCCAGTCTCAGGAGGTTGACGTCCTCGATGAACAGACCGGTCAATTCCGCCTGCAGGCGGAACGCCAGTATGGCGGCGCAGTCAATGGTTTCCATACTGCGGTCCGGCGTATCTAGTACGACCAGGATGCGCCTGATCCCGCTATCCGGCGGATTCTCAGGCGTCCTCATGCTCGGCCGCGCTTCTGGAGAATTCATGACGGATTTCAGCCAGTTCATGCAAACGATCCGCAGCCTTGCGATTGAGCGTACCCGGCGGAAAATTTCCTGCGGCATCTATTTTTCCCGCCGGCATGCCCGTCAATAGTTCTATTGCTTCATCAATTGTGGCGATGGGATAGATATGAAATCGGCCCTCCCCAACAGCGCTGACAATGTCATGACGCAGCATCAGGTGTTTGACGTTTGCTGCCGGAATCAACACACCCTGCCTGTTGGTGGGTCCGCGTAACTGGCAGATATCAAAGAAGCCTTCAATTTTGTCGTTGACACCACCAATGGCCTGTACCTCGCCATGCTGGTTAATGGAACCGGTTACCGCCAACCATTGCCTGGCGGCGGTATCGGTAAGCGAAGACAGCAAGGCGCACAACTCCCCGACTGAAGCGCTGTCGCCTTCCACCATGCCATAGGACTGTTCGAATACCAGGCTGGCCGCCAGTGACAGCGGTTGATTACGGGCATAACGGGCAGCAAGAAAAGATGAGAGGATAAGGACACCTTTGGAATGGATCGCACCCCCCAGCTCCACTTCTCTTTCAATATCGATCAATTCCCCTTCGCCCAGGCGGGTGGTGGCGGTAATCCGCGTCGGTTGGCCGAAGGAAAAATCCCCCAGCTCAATCACGGATAACCCATTAATTTGCCCTACCCTTTTACCCTCCGTGTCGATCAGGATAGTACCTCGACGAATGTCCTCGTAGACTCGTTCGCGCAAGCGGTCGGCGCGGCGGATCTGGGTATCGATGGCCTGCTGCACATCTTCACGGGCGACATATTCGTGGTGATTATCGCGCGCCCAGTAGTCGGCTTCACGCAGCAGGTCGGCAATATCCAGCAGGCGAGTCGAGAGCTTCTCGGCATCCTCAGCCAGGCGGGCACTATGCTCGATAATCCGTGCCACGGCATAACGGTCGATGGGCAACAGCCGTTCCCGATGGGCAATGGTGCCTATCAGCCGGGCATAGAGCTGATGGTTTTCAGCGCTGCGGATAATATCATCTTCGAAATCCGCCGTGACCTTAAAGAGTTCCGGAAATTCATCGTCATAGGCCATCAACAGATAATACAGTGTCCGGTCACCCAGCAGCACAACCTTGAGATCCATGGGAATGGCTTCCGGTTCCAGGGAAACCGTACTGACCAGACTATAGATCTGACCCAATGACTGAATGCGAATCTCACCTGACTTCAAGACGCGTTTCAAGCCCTCCCAGGCATAGGGTTGGGTGAGTACCTTGTTGGCATCCAGAATGAGATAACCGTCATTGGCGAGATGCAGGGCTCCCGGTTTGATAAGCGTAAAATCTGTCACCAGGGCCCCCATCTGAGCCAAATGTTCCACCCGTCCCACCAGATTCTGGTAAACCGGGCTGTCCTCATAGATCACCGGCATTCCCTGGGTGTCACTATGATCCACCAGCACATTGACCTCGTAGCGGCGCAAGCTCGGCCGTTCGTCCGCAGGCACACCCAACACCGTTGGCATCTCCTGCGGGCTGCGAAATTCACCCAGATGATCCATCACATCCGCCTGGACGTTCTCCAGGTAGCGGACTACTCTGTCCAGGTCGGTATATTTCTGGTGCAGTTCCTCAATGAGGCTGCCTACCGCATACAAGCCTATCTCATGATCCAGCGCCTTGATCTTCTCCCGCGCTTCCCGTTGCCACTGTGGCGTATGCTGGAGAATTTCCCCCAGCTTTTTCTGCAGCGCCGTCACAGAGGTCTCAATCTGCTGTTTTTCCTCAGCCGACAATTTTTCGTAAACTTCTGGCTTGATCACCTCGCCATCGCGTCGCGGGGCAAAGGCAAAACCACCCGGGGTTCTTAGCAGCGCCACTCCCTGTTCTTCTGATTCCTTTGCCAGCTCATTAAGGGCATTTTCCCGGTGTTCCTTGTACGCCTCCTCGATTTCACGCACCCGGGCCTGGTATTCCTCACTCTCGAAGGCAGCTGGAATCGTCGATTGCAGTTCGTTCACCAGGTTTTCCATATCCTGGCGCAGTATGCGCGCCTTGCCTGCAGGCAGACGAAAGGCATGGGGTTTATGGGGCTGGGAGAAATTATTGACATAACACCAGTCGTCCGGAGTTTTCCCAGTGCTCGCCTTCTGCTCCAGGTACTGGCGCACGACGGTATATTTTCCGATGCCGGATGGACCCAACACAAACAGGTTATAGCCGTCTCTTCTGATGCCCACACCGAAATGCAGGGCCTCGATGGCGCGTGCCTGCCCCATGATTTCCTGCAAGTCCTCCAGTTCTGCCGTGGTCTCAAAGTCGAACTGGCGGGGGTCGCAAAGGCTATACAGTGCCTCTGCCGGCAAAGCGCTCACTGTGGTCATATCTTTCCTTATCCAGGCTATGCTGCCAGGCTGTGAATTCCAGGTAATATCAACGGTTATTGTGTCGTTGTTTACTGCCAGCGACCGGTTTATGATCTGTTTGGCTTAGTCATCCGAGGAGATTGTAGTGGACAAACTTTATACAGACAAATGTGAGGCCTGCCGGCGCGGTGCGCCAACTGTAACGGCTGAGGAAATCAGGCTACTTAAGCCCCAGATCCCGGAATGGCAGATTATTGAGCAGGAGGGTATCCAGAAACTGCGGCGATGCTATCAGTTTCGCAACTTTGTCGAGGCACTGGCATTTACCAATAAGGTAGGTGAAATCGCCGAGGCGGAGGGCCACCATCCGGATCTGCTGACTGAATGGGGCAAGGTGACCGTGACCTGGTGGTCTCATAAAATCAAGGGACTGCACCGCAATGATTTTATTATGGCCGCCAAAAGCGATCAGTTATACGAGGCGGCTAGGGCAGTACCAGACTGAAGCACCCGCCACCCAGTGGCCCGCCATTGCTGAGGCAGATGCCTCCCGTGCGGCCGCGATGGCTGTGCAAGCCGGCGATCAGGGTACAAAAATACAGCCCCAGCCCGGTGTTGCTATCAGTGAAATTCACACCATGTCCGGATGATGTCGTGGATGCCAGCACGGTGGCGGGAAAACCCTCCCCGTCATCATTAATCCGGATCTGCAGTTCACCGGCGCATACTGATGCGCCAAGCAACAGACGGCTATCAGCATGGCGGATGGCATTGTGCAGTGCATTGCCAAGGACGCCCATAATCAGATC
>CAZFJS010000082.1:0-5106 GCA_964519605.1 uncultured Gammaproteobacteria bacterium | reverse complement strand
CCGATGTTGGAATCAGGCGGCGGCATCGGACTTGATCAATTTTCCCAGGCGTTCCTGGAGTCGTATCAAACTGGCCTCTGTCGGTGAGTCGGCCTTGGCGACATCCAGACATTTGCGTGCCAGACAGAGGTAATGATCATCCCGGCCGTGACATTCCATGTATTTGATCAACACAGATGCGGTATTACTGTTGATGGTTTTATTGGCGGGCATATCCTCCAGCGCCACTTCAAAAAGGCTAATCGCCTCGACCAACTGTCCTTCCTGAACCAGCCGTACGCCCTGATTATTCAATTTGACAACCTTGTCGCGCCCCTCTGAAATCAGCTGTCTACCTTCTTCCTCCATGCCAACCTCAGAAAAGGCATCTTGCACCTGTTCCAGTAATTCGGCATCTTCATGGTGATTCCACACGAGGTTTTTTATCAACGCACTACCCTGTGCCTGGTCACCACTGCGAATGCAGGCCTTTGACATCTCGAGAATGAGGACGGCATCCACCTGAGAGCCGATCTGATCAAACAAGTGCTGTGCCTGTTCATAAGCACGCTCGGCATCTTCCTTATGTTCCTGTGCCAGAAGAATTTCATGCTCCGCCAGGGCAGCTGTCAGGGCTGCTTGCTGGTCACCGGGAAAGGCCTGGCGCATTCTTTTTAGCACTCTCAGTGCATCTTTTTTGCTGCGAGTATGACTCATGGCCCGAGCTTGTTTGGCGTAATTCAACGGTGTTTTATACACCGAATGCCGGCCCAGGGTGGTCGCTTTCTTGAAGGTACGCTCAGCGGTAGCGAAATCTTTTTTCTTTAATGCCAGGTCCCCGAGGGCCATCTGGCGCAATATCGCCTTTGGTGACAGTCGTACGGCTTCTTCAAGCACCGCTTGTGCAGCTTCCGGTTCATGTAACTTGACGAGTGTTTTCGCCAACCAGTCATGGGCATCCATATGGTTGGCATTTTCTGCGATAATTTCCTGAAAGATCTCCCTGGCCTGTTCATATTGCCCTTGCAGAAAACACACCTTAGCCAGACCCATGGTGGCCCAGGGCAGGCTACGCTCCGCGAGCACTTCCCGATATAGTGCTTCCGCTGCCTCCAGTCCTCCTGTCTGCAGGTGCAGATCGCCTTTCAGCTTCCAGAATTCGGCGATATTTCTGGGCTTGTTCTTGATGCGCTCATCACAGAGGCGCAGCGCCTCGGCCAGGTTATTTTTTCTGACAGCCCGTTCTATTTCCTCAAAATCACTTTTTCTGGCAATAATCCGCTCCAGCCGTTGCCGCATCGTGTGTTTGTTGAATGGTTTGGACAGATAATCATCCGGTTGATATTCCACTGCCCCCATGACCATCTGTAGGGTATTTTCCGCGGTGATCATCATAAATACGGTGGAGAAACGGATGAGCTTTCGTTGCCTGGCCTCTTCGAGTACCTGCTGACCATCCTGACCGTCGCCCAGGTTATAGTCGCAGAGCACGACATCGTATTGTTTTCTCGCCATAGCCTCCAGGGCATCCCGACCATTGGCAACGGTATCCACTTCACGAACACCATAGGATTCCACCATCTGCCTGAACATGCTGCGCATATCGCTGATATCGTCTATGACAAGAAAACGCTTACAGCTGAAATCCACCTGTGGTTTGCGGAATATTTTCATCATATGTTATTGAATTGCGTCCATTTACCAGGGGAAATTGTGAACCCTTAACCACTGTATCGGTAAGCACATGAAGAAACCTTAAGGAACCGCTGATTAATTCTGGATGAAGTAGATGGTGATCTAATCGCACGTAATAGCGGGCTATTGCGAAGATTCGTAATGAAGAAGCTGGATATTTCAGTCGCAAGATACGCGATCATGAATTGATCAGAGGTTCCTTAAGTCGGAAAGGCCTCGTGATGACCGGCTATGCCCCGGAGGGGGACATAGATTTCCGGGACAACACAGACCCAGTGACGCAGGCAGGGAATGGATGATATATGGGAACCTGCGATACGCGGTTGATTACGTTCTCCGGGGCGCGGTTATCGGCGCTTTAGTCGTTAAGTGTGAAACCCACTTTGACGGTTACTTGCCAGTGGGCAATCCGACCATCCTCAATATGCCCGCGCGTATCGGTGACTTCCAACCAACGCATATTATGAATCGTCTTGGATGCACGTGTTACTGCATTTTCTATCGCTTCCTGTATGGTGTTGCTGGATGATCCCGTCAGTTCGATGATTTTATAGACATGGTTGCTCATAGGACTGTTCTCCATTGTTATTTTCCGGCTGCTGGCAAAAGTATACGCCACAGTATCCCTGTTTGGCCGGTGCTTGGGCACCCCGGTGTCAAAGGGCCTTGGTAAAACCGCGCACCCATATCGTGACGATTATCAATTATAACCGGAACAGTACAAATTCTGAAAAGATAGTGCCCTGGCAGGCTGTTAAAAAAGTCTCCGGCCAGGCTGAGACAAGGTAAAAAATGGCGAGAAAGCGCAGTTTACAGGGGAGTAAATGAGCATTTTTTCAACAGCCTGTTAGGCCGCCTCACCCAATAGCACCTGCTGCATGGCTCTGAATTGCAGATCGGCCTCATCACGGATGTTATCCACTACTTCGCTGGATAGCCCGGTAATCGTCCAGGCGGCAGGATCTACCACGGGTGAGTTTTCTGGGGATGCTGATTGTCGGCCATCCTGTGCAACCAGAGGATGGATGTCGGCGGCAATGCAGTTAGCAATGTGTACGATGGCTGCGGACATGGGTGATTCCTGCGCCTGTCCCGGTCGATGATGGCAGGCGACAGCATCGAGAATATTTGCGGGCAGACGCCAGAAGCGCAGTAATTCCGCACCGACACTGGCATGGTCAAAACCAATGACTTCCTGCTCCACCTGGAAAAGCGGTAAACCATCGTCAGCGGCGCGCAGGTGCGCCTCTCTGGCCATCTCCGGCAGTTTGCGCAGGATAATCAGTTGTCCGATATCATGCAGCAGGCCGGCCACAAAGTACGGTTCAATATGAAGGGCATTACATTGAATTGCCAGCAAGCGCGCATACACAGCGCAGCAGATGCTGTGCCGCCAGTAATATTGCATGTCAATCAATTCCGAGGAAAATCTGGAAAGCACCTCAATCGTCGATGAGGCCAGCACCAAATCCCGGATACCTCGCATGCCGATGATCGTGATAGAACGCGAAACCGTATCGATTTTTGATGGAAATCCATACAGTGGGCTATTAGCGATTTTCAGCAAGCGTGCGGTCAAGGCGGGATCCTGACTGATCACCTTGCCCACATCAGAAGCAGAGCTCGCGGGATCATCTACCATCTCATTAATTTTAATGAATATTTCAGGTAAAGATATTAGCCGTATTGAGCCTTTAATCAGATCCTGAGGCTGCATTGGATACAATTCTCCATCATTCTGTGCTGATAGTTATATGTGAGTGTATGACAGAAGCGTTATCATAACGGTTTGGGTCGGCACCCATTAAAACGAGCAACAGGCCGGTAACGGCCAACATTTCCTCCACTGTTCAATGTGCACCAAAGGCTGTGATTGTCGTTCATGCTAACAGGCTTGAAACTATTCCTTGCTGCTGTTGTACAGCTTATCGGACAGTTTAGGTTTTTCTTTAAGTCAGTGGTCACTATGGATCCGCGAGGAATCAGGAGTGTACGCTCGGAGTCTGGTGTCGGTGCTGAAGATGAATCATGGCACGATTGCGCTTGTCCATGGGTAGGCGTGCCTGATCTTTTTTAATAGATTGATCGATATGTGCTGCCGCTTTGTCCAGGGCCATTTTCACATTACCACCATGACTAATGGTGATAAATGCCTGTTGGAAAGACGTTGTAATCACCGCATAGGCGGCCGATTGCGGCCGGGACACTGCAGTTGATTGCAGTTGGCGTACAAAGAGGTTCAGGGCACCCCCTGTCCTGTAGCGTGGTGATTGCGCAATCGCGCTGTGGGTTGCCGGTACCATACCACTCGCGTCAGCCATTGCTAATACTTCATCCGGACGAAACAGAAACTCGAGAAAACGCATCGCCGCTCGTGTATGTTGGCAATTGGTACTCACGCTCCACCCCCAGCCGCCATGTCCACTACGGGAACCCCGGCCAAAATCAGGTAATGGCAGAATCACCAGGTCATCACCCGCAGCACGGTGATAACGAGGATACTCGCGCTGATCAGCCCAGGACAAGGCCACCCTGTCATTGACGAAGGCGTGGTCATCATTATTGGGATCTACATATCCTTGCGTAATCCATGACTGTAATGTCTTCATGGCAGCGATAGATGCAGCACTGTTGAGCACACCCGTTGCATAGCGATAATCTTGCGGATGGATCAAGGCCCCGCCGGCTGACCAGAGTACTGGAGCAAAGGCGTAGGTCAGCCATTCACCATGGCGATTCAATTTGAGATCCAGTACCTTATTGCTCTTATTCTGGGTTGCGAGTAATCCTAACAAACGGGTGAATTCCTGGCTGGTCCATGCATCAGCCGGTGATGCGGGTATACGGATGCCAGCCTTAAGCAACTTACTGCGTCGTCCATACAGTACCAGTGTCGAATCATGTGGGGCGAGCAAATAAATTCGCCCCTGAAACATGCTTTGTCTGAGCACAGAAGGTAGCAGATCATCGCGGGTATTGTCTGTCAGCAGCTTGTCCAGCGGGATCAGTTTGTTGCGCTCGATATAGGGATAGACCTGCGGGCCGTTGAATTCGAGTATGTCGGGAAATTTTCCCTGGCGAGCAGCAGCCCGGATGCGCGCATTGTAGGTGCCTTCAGGTAAAATAACCGCATTCACACGGATTTCATACTGCGAGGAATTAAAGCGCGCCACCTGTTCCTGCAGTACCCGGCGTTCGCTTTCCTGCCCTGAATGCAGCCATACTTCCAGTTTCACATATTTGTGTCCGGCATAGTCAGCCCCGTTATTACAAGCGGCTGATAGCAGGAGAAGAAGCACAACCAACACCAGGCGCACTACCAAGTGAGGCATTTTCATTATCATGGTTGACATAAAAACGAGTAACATAATGAATCTGGACATTATGACTGAAAATGGACTAAGGATGAAACAATAACCACCATGAAAGAAA
>CAZFJS010000081.1:6873-8756 GCA_964519605.1 uncultured Gammaproteobacteria bacterium | reverse complement strand
ATCCGAACTTTCTATAATTCCCTGGTTTCCGTCCCCAACTCAACACTCATTACTGCCAGTGTGGATAATATGGGTAACCGCCGTTACCGGCGGATGAAAACCATGCTGTCACTGGCCTATGATACGCCGCCGGAACGTATTGAGGCCTTTTGTGAAGGTCTACGGGAGCTGGTGCGACTGCACCCTTATATGCGCAAGGATTACTATCATATTTATTTCAACGAGTTCGGCGCCTCCGCCCTGGAGGTGCTGGTCTATGTTTTCTGGAAAGTACCGGACTGGAGCACCGAACTGCGCGAACGACACCGCTTTTTGCTGGACTGTTTGCGGTTGGCCAAACGTCTCGACGTGGAGTATGCCTATCCGACACAGACACTGTATCTGCGAAACGACAACCCTATGAACCCACCCGAGTCAACACCTGCACCGCGCGTATTGCAACCGGATATGGCCGTTGAAGAGGCATTGAGCAAGGGTAGGAAGGAAGCGCAGGATATCGTTAAGGCAACCACTGGACTGGGCATGAAGCCCCCACCGGTAACATTTACCCGGCAGGCTGATGGCGGCGATGCTTGATGCCAGCAATTTTTCCGTTAGAAGTTTCAGCATCTCAAACTATAAGATTAAGGGAACGCAGATTTACGATAGTGCCGCTACCCAGGCTAATCCGTCGGCAGCGATAGCAGTGCCGGGTCACCACCCAGTGCGGCAGTATTTACAGTGCAGGTCCGCTCGGTCATCAAGCGCAACAGATAATGCGGCCCGCCGGCCTTGGGCCCAGTTCCGGACAGCCCTTCCCCGCCAAAAGGCTGTACCCCCACGGTTGCACCGATCATGTTGCGGTTGACATAGAGATTACCCACCCGGACACGGCTCTGGATATAGCGGATAGTCGCGTCAACACGGCTTTGAATCCCCAGCGTCAGACCGTAGCCACTGTCGTTGACGGCGCTGATCACCTGATCCAGATCAAGAGATGAATAGCGGATCACATGCAACACAGGACCAAACACCTCACCCGGCAATTGCTTTAAGTCTTCGATAGCAAACAAGTGCGGCGCGAAAAATACACCTGAGGCCGTTGCTGCTGGTAGTTTCCCCTCATAGAGCAGGCAAGCTTCCCGGCGCATGCGCTGCACATGGTGCTGTAAGGCAAGCCGGGCCGGCTCATCGATCAACGGACCGATATCCGTGGCCAGCAACGCCGGATCCCCCACGGATAGCTCGGCCATCGCTCCCTGAAGGCGTGCTATGATGCGGTCAGCGATCTCCTCCTGCAAAAACAACACCCGTAAGGCGGAGCAGCGCTGCCCGGCACTGTTGAAGGCGGACTGCACGGCATCCATGACCACCTGCTCCGGGAGTGCCGAGCTGTCCACGATCATGCAATTCAAACCGCCGGTTTCCGCAATCAGCACCGGAATGCGTCCTGAATGCCGGGCCAGTGCCCGATTAATAGTGTGTGCCGTCGCCGTTGACCCGGTGAAGATCACTCCGGCAATACGCTGATCCTCGACCAGGCGCATGCCCACCGTCTTACCCGGTCCTGGCAGCAGATGCAGCACCTCCGGAGGCACACCGGCCTCATGTAACAGGGTCGTGACGCAAGCAGCCATCAGCGGGGTCTGATGCGCCGGCTTGGCCACCACGGTATTGCCGGCGACCAGCGCCGCGACAACCTGGCCGGTGAAAATGGCCAAAGGGAAGTTCCAGGGACTGATGCAGACAAAGGGCCCGCGCCCCTGCAACAGCAGTTCGTTACGCTCCCCCACCGGGCCCGCCAGGGGCTGCGTCTGCCCGCACTGCGCGCGGGCAAGCCCGGCGTAATAACGGCAATAATCTACCGCCTCGCGCAGCTCTGCCACCGCATCCGGCAGCGTGCG
>CAZFJS010000081.1:5631-6773 GCA_964519605.1 uncultured Gammaproteobacteria bacterium | reverse complement strand
CAGCTGCTCCGCCAACAGACGCAGACTGGCGCCATCATCCAGATTGATCCCGCTGGCATTGCGGCGGGCGGCGCCATAGAGGTCCCGTGGCAATGGAATCCGTGGATTCGGCAGCGTATGCAGCGCGGCAATCTGCTCCACCGGATCAGCAATCACCCGGGCAACGGGAATGGCATCGTCTGCGATGCGGTTAACAAATGAGGTATTGGCACCGTTCTCCAGCAGGCGCCGCACCAGGTAGGGCAACAGTACTTCATGGCTGCCCACCGGGGCATAAACCCGGCAGACAATGGGCCGATTCACTATGCCCATGAGTTCGTCATAGAGCGCCTCCCCCATACCGTAAAGACGTTGAAACTCCACCAGTTGAGCCTTACCCACCATCTCCAGCACACTGGCCACCGTGTGGGCATTATGGCTGGCAAACTGGGGATAAAAATACGCCCCGGCCGCCAGGATACGGCGCGCGCAGGCCAGATAGGACACATCGGTAGCCATCTTGCGGGTGAAGACCGGATAAGCCGTCAGACCCAACAACTGAGCGCGTTTGATCTCGCTGTCCCAGTAAGCGCCCTTGACCAGACGGACGGGAATCCGCCGCCCTCCTTTGCGGGCCAGCGCCGCCAGCCAGTCAATCACCGCCAGCGCCCGCTTCTGATAGGCTTGCACTGCCAGGCCCAGTCCCTCCCAGCCGCGCAGACTCTCATGGCAGTATAGACGCTGAAACAGATCCAGCGACAAATCCAGCAATGCCGCTTCCTCGGCATCGATGGTCAGGCTAATGCCAGCAGCCATCGCCTGCTGCGCCAGCACCAGCAGGCGAGGTGTCAATTCCGCCAGCACCCGTGCACGCTGGGCGAACTCATAACGGGGATGCAGCGCCGACAGCTTCACGGAAATACTGTCATTGGTGAGCACTTGCCCCGGATGACGTGGATGACGGGCAAGCACTTCGATGGCCTGGCCATAGGCCTGAAAATAGGCTTCGGCATCCTGCCTGCCCAGCGCCGCCTCCCCGAGCATGTCGAAGGAATAGAGATCGTTATCCGCCCCGGCTTCACGGCTGCGTTGCAGTGCCTCTTCTATGGTGCGTCCTATAACGAACTGACGCCCGATAATACGCATCGCCTGCACCAACGCCA
>CAZFJS010000081.1:4021-5531 GCA_964519605.1 uncultured Gammaproteobacteria bacterium | reverse complement strand
GCCCTGACCAGCCTGGCCGCCCGGGACTCAACCCGCTGCCTGCTTTCCGCTGCGCAGCTTGCCAGCGGCAATAGCCTGTCGAGACAGGCCGCCTCATCCATCAGCCAGTCCCGGCTGATGGCTGCGCGCAAGTCATCCTGCGTCGATGGTAGCCCGGGAAAGATCATCGCAGGATATTATAGCAGGCTGGCGCTTACGTTCAGCCGGGGCGGATGCCGCCTTCGGGCACGGCAATCATCTCACGACACTGATCGCCAGCGAATAAGGCCCCAGATCAGCAAGATAGGGCGTCCCCTTAACACTGCTCAGACTACCGTTGCTATGATCAATGGCATAGGCGGAAATATTACCGCTGGCGTTGTTGGCTACATAGACATAATTTGACTGGGGGTCCACGATAACCGCATAGGGATACCATTCGGTTTTATAGGGTGAGCCAGCGATCTCTGTGAGGGCACCGCTGCGCCGGTCCAGTCGAAAGGCAGAAACATCATGACTGCCCCAGTTAGCCACATAGACGAAGCGACCACTACCATCAACGGTGACCGAATAAGGTTTGGCACCCGCAAGAAAGGGGGATCCGCTGACCTTTGTCAGGACACCGCTGCGCCTGTCGACACTGAAGACCGACACCGTCACCGCACCGTAATTGGCCACGAAAATAAAACGGTTGTCCGGCGTCACCTTGATATAGATGGGATTCTCATCTGTAGGTACCGGTATGCCGGCAGGCATCAGCGCCCCGGTTTTTTTATCGACCTGATAACTGCTGACGGTGTTGGAATTGAAATTGGACACAAAGGCAAAACGCCCATTGGGGGAAATCGTCACCGAGATGGGATGATCGCCGGTACGCGCTGATTCCCCGCTGGGGGTCAATTTACCCGTATCAGGATCGATCAGGTAAGCCGAGACGCTATTGTCATCCTCATTGGTGACATAAGCGAAGCGACCATCAGGGCTGACGGTCACGGCATCCGGGTAACGACCTGCGGTAAAAGGCGAACCACCCACTGCCTGCAACCGCCCAGAGTGGCGGTCCAGGTGGAAAGCCGAAACACTGTTGGCACCCTGATTCGCGACATAGACAAAAGCACCATCCGGTGTAACCGCCACTGAAACGGGAAAGACACCGGTTTTGTATGGCGAGCCGGGCACCTCAATGAGCCTGCCGCTGACTTTATCGACCCGGTAGACGCTGAGATCATCCGCCGCCTGATTCGCCGAGTAGACAAACTCCATACCAGGATGGACCTGCTTCCCCCGTAACACAGGCCCCGCCGCCGTAGCGTTAAAAGAGAATAGTGCGATTGCCAGTGCCTGAAATACAAGAAAAACTGCTGAAGTGTAAAACCTGAATCGTCCCAATGTCATCTGCCTTCCCTCTCCTGTTGTCGACATGCCTTGACTGCATGTGCTTTATATTACTGATATGCCTGTGCGATCCGCTTCCGGCCAAACTAGCATGCCGGAGGAGCCAGGTAGGTTATCCTAGGTTTTTCTAGCCCGA
>CAZFJS010000081.1:0-3921 GCA_964519605.1 uncultured Gammaproteobacteria bacterium | reverse complement strand
AATTTATTAGTTTTTTCCGTTTTCTTGCCAAAACCATACTGCTCTCATCCATTTGCCTGGTGCCAGCCCATGCGAGCTTATGGAACATCGAGAAGTCCTGAGCGGGTCTGACGGCAGCTTCGGCTACTCCGGCTTTCATGATGCCTCCGGTAGCAGCGTTATGAGCGGCCACAGCCGTGGCAGCATCACTGATGTGATTTCCTGAACCTATAACGATGCCAATGGCCAGTTTGATGCCACCCTGGTGGTCGACCCGTCTGAAACCGGCATTGCCAATATGAATTTCACTCTGAAAGGCATACTGAACTTCGGCAGTCGCTACCTGGCCTCACCGGGAACACTGGACATTGTTTTTGCCAGCCCGACAACAACGCTAATCAATACCACCATTGGTTTTATGCCGGGCGACGTCTGCTGCAATGGCACCGGAAACTCAACCCCTGGCAGCGACCCCAACTCATTTGATCCCGACAGCGGCATCCTGACCTTGTGGGGAGCCGATGGCTTCGATAACCAAAATGCCAATGGCTGGTACCCCAATAATCCCCACGTGGGCATGGATATCCGTGTCCGCATGAGCGCCGTTCCTGAACCCGCCACGTTCATGCTGCTGGGCACCGGGCTGCTGATTCTGGGCTTGCTGCGCCTGCGGCAACAAGACAACGCCGTTATGATCACATCACGCTAAGTTCTTAGAAAGCTGGTCTTGCATGTTCTTTTCGTAGCATGCAAGACCAGACCTTATTGACCACTACTGCAGACAGTAAGGTCAATATCGGCTCTGGAACCCAAGACCCCACACTATTCCGTACGCAAGGCTTCCACCGGATCAAGACGTGCCGCGCGCCGTGCCGGAATCACTCCGGCAAGCAGGCCGATGCCTACCGCCAGTACTTCCGCCAGCACCACGTACAACCAGGTTGTGTGCACCGGCAGATCGGGCAAGCTCAGGCGCAGTAATTCCGCACCACCGGAACCCAGCAGCAAACCAGCCAGACCACCGATGCCAGCCAGCACGGCCGCCTCGGCCAGGAACAGCATAAGCACCTGCCCCTGCCCGGCACCCAATGCCCGCAACAAGCCGATCTCGCTGCGGCGTTCATTGACAGCGATACTCATGATGGTAAGCACACCGATGCCACCCACTACCAATGAAATACCCCCCAGCGCAGCCACTGCAAAGGTGAGCACATTGAGCACCTTGCCTAGCACATCCAACATTTGCTGTTGGGTGGTAATGGTGAAATCCTCGCTACCGTGACGGTTGATGAGGATGCGCTTGATACCCGCCACCACCTCGTCGACATCGGCATGCTCCCGGTAGAGCAGATCAATCTCCATGAGCCCTTCGCGGTTGAACAGCGCCATCGCGCGTGCGGTGGGGATGTACACGGTATCGTCGAAATCCATACCCAGCACCTCGCCCTTACGCGCCATCACGCCGATCACGCGATAGCGGTCACCGCCCACGCGAATGCCCTCCCCCAGAGGATTGCCAGCACCGAACAGCTCCTGGCGCAGCCTAATGCCCAGCACCGCGAAGGGCCGTGGCGAGCGGGGATCGTCGTGAGGCAGAAAGCGTCCCAGCTGCACCTGCATGCGGAAAGCCATGGGCATGTCGGCACCTACCCCGTAGACGTTACTGCGCCGATGGCGCTTGCCGGCCTCTACTTCGGCGTTGCCCCACACCCCGGCCACCACCGCCCGGGCATTGGGCACCCGTCGCAGGGCCTCGGCGTCATCAATGCTCAACGGCCGCACCGTACCAAGAATACCCAGCGGTGTGCCCATAGTCGTGGTCTTGCCTGGATTGACGGCCACCAGGGTCGTGCCGAACTGGGTGAACTCATTGAGCACGAAGCGGTGGATGCCCTCGCCAATGGAAGTGAGCAACACCACGGCACCGATACCCACGGCGATGCCCAGCACCGTCAGGACACTCCGCAGCCGGTGCGTGACGATGGAGAACAGGGAAAGACGGGCGAGATCGCGACCGCGCATCGTCTCAGCGCCTTGCTAGAGACTGAACGGGATCCAAACGCGCCGCCCGTCGCGCCGGCAGCAGGGAGAACAGCAAGCCGGTTCCCAGCGCTACACTGACAGCACCCAGAATAGCCCACCAGGGCGCGCCCATAGGCAGAACCGGGTAGAAATAGCCGATCAATGCGCTACCAGAGATCCCCACCACCAGTCCCACACCGGCGCCAAACAGAGACAACAACATGGCCTCGGCGAGGAACAGCCCCACAATCTGCCGCGCCGGGGCCCCGAGCGCTTTGAGCAGGCCGATCTCGGTGGTACGCTGCGAGACCGCCACCAGCATCACGTTCATGGTGAGAATGCCCGCCACCCCCAGGCTGATGGCGGCAATGCCCGCCACCGTGAGCGTGAGAGCGCGCAAGATTTTGTCAAAGGTGGCAAGCACCGCATCCTGGGTAATCACCGTGACATCCTCCACCCCCTGGTGGCGGTCTCGCAGGGTGCGGGTGATAAAGGCGATCACCTGCGGGATCGCCTCGCGGTTATTGGCCTCCACCAGAATGCGGAACAGCGACTCGGTATTGAACATGTGCTGGGCCGAGGCCACCGGCACGATCACAACTTCCTCCACATCCACCCCGATGGAGCGCCCTTCGGAAGCCAGCACCCCAATCACCCGAAAGCGCCGATCGCCGATGCGCACCCACTCTCCCAGCGCCTGCCGATTGCCGAACAACTCACGCCGGACCTTGGCGCCGATGACACACACCGGAGTGGCGCGGTCCACGTCTCCACCTGGCAGAAAGCGGCCAGCAGCCAGCGTCCAGTGGCGAAGCGCCAACAGCGATGCAGTACCACCAAGGATGGGCACCTCACGATCGAGGCCCCGCCAGGACAAGGTAGCCGCACCCACGTTCAACGGCGCCACGCGGCGGATGAGGGAGGAACGGCTCAGCGTCACAGCGTCCTGCAGCGTCAGGTCACGGGGGGTGTCGCCCAGAAACATCGCCGGCGAGATGCCGGCAGTCTCCGAATGCCCTGGCAGCACAATCACCAGATTGGTGCCCAGGGAAGCAAACTCACCCACCACGTAACGCCGCGCCGCTTCGCCCAATGAGGTAAGCACCACCACCGCGGCCACACCAATGGCCATCGCCAGCAGCAGCAAAACCGTGCGGGTGGGGGCCCCGCGCAGGGAGGTGTAAGCGAAGCCAGTAAGGTCGCGGAGTCTCACAAAGCCTGCCCGCCGTCGCTATCGGCAATGATGGCGCCATCCAGCATGCGCAGCTTGCGGTGAGCGCGCGCTCCCAGTTCCGGATCATGCGTCACCACCAGCAGTGTAATGCCACCTTGATTAAGTCCTTCGAGGATTTCCACCACCTCGTGGCCAGAGGCACGGTCCAGGTTTCCAGTGGGCTCATCAGCCAGCAGCAGCCGGGGCGCCATAATGGTAGCGCGGGCGATGGCAACCCGCTGGCGTTGGCCGCCGGAGAGCTGGTCCGGGCGGTGATCGGCACGGTCACTGATACCCATGGCGGCGAGCGTAGCCTGTACTTTCTCACGACGCAGCGAGGGATCGACACCGGCAAGGACTAAAGGTAATTCAACATTTTGCGCCGCACTCAGGCGTGGCACCAGGTAAAAAAACTGAAAGACAAAACCGATCTCATCGCGCCGGCGCTGGGCCAGCGCACTGTCACTGAGGGTGGTGACATCTTCTCCGTTGAGATGATAGCTGCCACTGTCGGCATGATCGAGCAGACCCAACAGATTAAGCAGAGTAGACTTACCAGAACCCGAGGGCCCCATGATAGAGGCATACTCACCCGCCTTGATTTGCAAATTGATGTCCCGCAGGGCATGTACCTGCTGGTCTCCCACGGAAAAGACACGCTGGATATCCTCCAGAACAATCATCATAGATTCCGCAGTTGAACGGCC
>CAZFJS010000080.1:6653-8764 GCA_964519605.1 uncultured Gammaproteobacteria bacterium | reverse complement strand
CGGTTAAGCATATAGGGGCCACTGTCGCCGCCTACCATCAGGGCCAGGCGAGGCGTCGGCAGGTGATCCAGACGTGGCCGCCATGCGGCGGCGGCCTGTTGCAGGCGCGTTCTGGTGATACGGTGTAATGGCAGGCTGTTGCAGAGGACATTGGGTGCTGCAGGCAGTTGATACTGCGGCGTGGTGATGATCAGATCGAAGCGTTCCGGTCGGGCCCAGGGTCGACCAATGTGAACGATGCGCGTGCTTTTGTCGCTGTGGGCCTGGACCCAGCGGGCGACGGGTTCGTTGCGCCGTCCGGCGGTGATGATCAGATCGGGCCAGGGTGCTCTCAGTGGACTGGCGCATTTTTTTTGCAGACCGGCCAGGGTGGGGCCCAGCAGCAGATTAGTCAGCAGTTCGGTTTTGCGATAGGCCAGGCGCTGACTTTGATAGGGCCAGCCCAGCGCTTCTGCCAGGGCCAGCACCTGGGCATTGTCCCCTGCCTTGTGTCCCAGCAGCAGCCAGATCTGGGGGGGCATCAGCGAAACACCCCCTGCCGGTAAAGGCGCCACATCAGGCCCCAGATGAAGATCAGGGGATAGCGCCGCAGGCGCGGGGTGACTTCGATGCTCACACCGGAGTGACGCTCCAGTTTCCAGATGATGTAGTCAAGCCCCCCTTCGAAAGTGAAGAAGGCCTTCAGGAGGCGCAAGAGAGACAATAGTTTTCCCTGAAAGATGCGCAGCCCCCAGGCGAAACCGTTGACGCGGCGTTGCCAGCTTGTCAGCTGCGCCCGGTAGCAGTCACCATCGGCACGGTGTTCGACGGTGATCTGCGGAAGACTTTCCAGAACGGCTGCCGTGGCCGCCTGATAATAGTCCGCATGATGTTGGTGTATCGCCAGACCACGGTGGCCTTTTTCTACCCGCAGTTCCGCGCGGTAAGTGAGGGCCAGCCCCTGCTGCCAGAGATCGGCGATGGTGAAGCGTTCCGGCAGGCGCGGAATGACCCGGCGGATGAAGGTGGTGACCGCACGTGCCAGGTCGCGGTACAGAATCCGGGCGCTATCTTCACTGCGGGAATAGAGAATGCCCATAGGTTGTGCAAAACGTGCCCAGATATAGGAGTGAAAGCAGCAGGTACAGGTACCCCGGGCCAGGTCCCGCAGGGAGAGGACGGCATACTTGCAGCGCACCGTACCCTCCGGCAGGGTCTTTTCCAGGTAGAAGACATTGGGGGGCAGCAGGGCATTGGCCCAGGCCGGCAGACGTTTGTCATAGGCATGCCGGTAACGGTCGACGATGACATAAAAATCCACCAGACCATCGAAGGGGTCGCCACCGCGCAAGCAGGAACCATAGTAAAGAATGGCCTGCAGACTGTCTCCGTAGCGCGACAACAGGCTGTCCCGTAGCGCACACAATGCCGGCGCCGGTTCATGGGCACTGTATTTGCGGAGTAGTGTTGTCAGGGTGGGGGGCGGGATCATGGCTGTCCGGGGTTCATCATTAGAAGCATAGAAAACGGGTGGGTGCGGCACTGGATATCTGTAGCGGGCCGGGTTTGCCAGCCAGCGGATACAGTTCACCGTCAATGGTGAACGTCCCGCTCATTTCCAGTTGCAGCCCATCCAGCTTACGGCTCCAGTAGCCGTTGGCGGCGGTGGCGCGGCGAGCACCCCTTCCCCAGAAAATAGCGGGGATGGTCCAGAGGGCATGTCGCGCATGGGATTGGATGGCAGTGTAGTGGAATGCGCCCTGGTTATCACCCCAGTACGGGTGGCTGCCGAGGAACAGTCGTTCCAGTGCGCTGGCCATGAGGATAAAATAATCCCGGGTCTGGCCATCATGAGTCAGTGCAGGACGGCTGGTGATGCGGGTATTGACGGGTGCCACATAGCGCCGGTCGCCGCGCGCCAGGGCGATGAGCATGCGCAGGGTGCATAACGCAGGGCCGAAGCCATCACGCATGCCGGGGCGCAGGATTTTCCGGTGACAATACTCGATGCCACCGATAATCGCCCCGGCGCCGAAGAACATGCCGTACTGCGGGGGCTCGTCCGGGCCGGTCTGGACCCGTAGCGGGGCGCGTTGTCGCAGTGTCACCTTCGGGTCTACGGCCCGGGCCCA
>CAZFJS010000080.1:3237-6553 GCA_964519605.1 uncultured Gammaproteobacteria bacterium | reverse complement strand
CCCTGACGGTTCCTGCCGCTGGCGGGATTGCTCAGCAGGGCGACGCGCAGGGCCTGGCCCGGGCGCAGCGGGCCATTGTCCGGCCCGGTGTGGATCACAGCAGTCATGTCGGTGGTGGATTCAAGTTGGGGTATCAGCTATTTTCAGCCGCATATCGTATACTGGAATATATGCAGCAGGCAAAAAACAATCCCGCTTGCCAGATTGGCGCAGGCAGTTATACGCTGGCGCATTTATCGGATCCTCACCTCAGCTCGCTGAACGCCGTCAGGCTGCGGGACCTGCTGAACAAGCGCCTGCTGGGTTATCTGTCCTGGCGCAAGCATCGGCGCCATGAGCATCGTTCGGAGGTGCTGGAGGCGCTTCTGGAGGACCTGCGGGCACAACAGCCCGAGCAGATCGCCATTACCGGTGATATGACACATCTGGGTTTGCCGGAGGAATTTCGGGAAGTGCGCCAGTGGCTGCAGCGCCTGGGTGATCCTGGGCGGCTGAGCATCGTGCCCGGCAACCACGATGCCTATGTGGCGGTGCCCTGGCAGCGCAGTTTTGCCCTGTGGAAAGATTATATGTGTAGCGACGGTCCGGCTGAGGGGGATACGGCCAGTCCCTGTTTCCCCAGTCTGCGGATACGCGGGCCACTGGCCCTGATCGGTGTCTCCAGCGCCCGGCCCATGCCGCCCCTCCTGGCAACCGGGACGGTGGGTGCCACCCAGTTGGGGCTGTTGGATCAACTGCTGGCGACCACCGGGGGACTGGGTCTATGCCGTGTCCTGCTGATCCATCATCCCCCGCTGCCGCACAGCATTGCCTGGCGCAAGCGGCTCACCGATGGGGCGGCACTCTGCGAGATCGTGCGTCGGCGCGGGGTGGAGATGATCCTTCACGGGCATGCACATGATTCCAGTCAGGCATCCCTGGAAACACCCCGGGGCGCCATTCCGGTGTTGGGGGTACCTTCGGCCTCAGCGCTGGGGCTTAAGGTGGGGCGCAGGGCGCAGTACCATTTGTACCGTTTTTACAGGGCATCTCAGGGCTGGTGTGTAGAGATGGCGGCGCGGGCTTATGAACCCGGACGGCACTGTTTTGTCGAACGGCAACGGCAAGTACTGCGGCTGCCGTGCTCTGGCCTCAGCAGGTCCGTCGCAACAGCAACAGGCTGATGATGATCACTGCCACCACGGGCGCGATGGCGACCAGTGCCGGATTCAACTCCAGCAGCAGTCCCAGATTACCCAGCAGTTGGTTGGCCAGGGTATAGATCAGCCCGGAGACGATGCCCATGACGAGGCGCAGACCGAAACTGGCGCTGCGCAGGGAGCCGAATGTGAAGGGCAATGCCAGCAGCATCAGCGCCCCCAGACTAAAGGGCAGCATCACCTTCTGCCAGAGCATGAGTTCATAGCGCTGGGTATTTTCTCCGGCGCTCCGCTGATATTCAATGTATTGGTACAGGTTATAGGGCGCCAGGCTTCTGGCGGGCAATTCGATCTGTCCCAGCTGGCTCAGCGCGGGGAAGGGCTGCCAGGACAGGGTGGCCATCTGCTGTCTGGTGACCCGCTTGGCCTTGAAGCGACTGATGGAGACCTGTTGCAGGCGCCAATGCTGCGGGTTGTCGGTGTTGGCATGGGCCGCGCGCAGATAACGGACCAGCCGGCGCTGATCATCGAATTCGAAAATCTCGATGTCACTGGGAATACGGCCATGCAGCAGTTGCCGGATGTTGAGATAACGCTGTCCGTCACGTGACCAGAAGCCCTGTCCTTCCAGGAGATTGCCCGAGGTGGAGGTGGCCATCATGCGCATTTTTTCGGCATATTTCTGGATCGGCGGGGCAATAAATTCACTCAGTACGATCATCGTCAGCATCAAAAAAATGCCGGTTTTCATCGCGGAGAGGGTGATTTGACGGATAGAGACCCCGCTGGCGCGGATAGCAGTCAACTCACTGTTCTTGTTCAGCATGCCCAGGGAAACGATGCTGCCGATCAGGGTGGCGATGGGCGCGATATCCAGGATGCGTGCCGGTATGCTGAATAAGATGTAGCGGAAGGCATCTCCGGTGTGATAGTTGCCCTTGCCCACATCATCGAGCTGCTGCACCAGGTCGATAAAACTGAAGATCGCCAGCAGGATAAGCAGGACGCCCAGGCAACCGGCAAGGATACTGCGTGACAGGTAGCGGTCCAGCAGTTTCATGGTTCAGCGCTGGCAGGCAGGGAAGCACGTTTACTGGTGCCCCAGCGGTGTTTGAGGTAGGGATGGGACAGCATCAGGAAGAGGATGGTGAGCGGGATGAGGTGTGCCCACCAGATGCCCGGGATAGCGGCAACCCGGCCCTGATCGACCCAGGTGCGGCCGAGGCTGGCCAGATTGTAATAGAGGGCGTATATCAGCAGGGCGGCGAACAATTTGGCGTAGCGGCCCTGACGCGGTCGGCTGCGGCTCAGGGGAATGGCCAGCAGACCGAGGATGATGGTAATCAGCGGCATGGACAGGCGCCACTGATATTCGGCGATGTCGCCAGTGTTGGTGGAATGGCGCAGGCGGGCCAGCGAGACCGCCTTGCGCTTGTAGCCCTGTCCGCCGCTGGAGAAGTTGCTGATCGACAGCTTTAAAATCTTGAACGAGAGACTAAGGGGTGAAGTATCATTGTTCATATCATAGGCGTAACCATCAACGAAGATCATCACCGGCACGGTTTCTTCTGCCGAAGCCGTGAAGTAGGCCTCACGGGCACGAATCACCCGGCTGCGCTTGCCCTGCCTGTCCTGGAAAAACACCTGTTCAAGGCGGTTATTCTTGCGGCTGATACCGGCGGCAAACAACACGCTTTTGGTCTGCCCCAGCGGGTAGAAGCGTCCGGCTTCCAGCTTGTTGATATCCAGTTGGGCCAGGGAGCGGGCCTGGATGCGGTAGCTGGCCTGATAGGCCCAGGGACGGATATAGAGGGTCAACAGGCCGACGATCACCGCGACCACCACGGCCAGCGGCAGAATGGCCTTGACCAGTTGGAGTTCGCTGAAACCGGTGGCCGACAGGACCGTCATCTCCGAATCGCTGTACAGTCGTCCCAGGCCGACGACAATGGCAAGATACAGGGCCGTGGGTAACAGGGCCTCCAGACCGATCACGGTCTTCAGCAGGGTAAGCTTGATCACCGTGGCACCGGTCAGCAGGCCATGTGCGGCATCAGCCAGATAGGCCGCAGAGCTGAAGCTGGTGAAGATCACCACCAGGATCAGGCTGATCAGGGCCAGCGGCTTGATGATTTCCAGATTGATATAGCGATTAATAATCACATTGAGCGGGTCAG
>CAZFJS010000080.1:0-3137 GCA_964519605.1 uncultured Gammaproteobacteria bacterium | reverse complement strand
GGCGGCGGAACGCCTGGAGATCGCCCGCGGTATCTGGGCTAATTTTGGCGCTACCTTTGCAGAATATCCGCACCTGGACTGCATTATCCACCGCCAGGCAGAGCGCCGCATCAGGGTGGCCGGGGAGGAATATCTTAGTCCCTACGTCAATGCGGGCAAGCCCGTCATTTTCGCTACGGCGCACCTGGCCAACTGGGAGATTCCCGGTTCACCGATTATTCGCGCCGGTATCCCCGCGACCGCGGTATACAGTCCCCAGCAGAACCCCTTTGTCGAATGGATGATGCAGCGGATGCGGCGTGCCATCCGTGGCCGTTATGTGCGCAAGGATGCGGGGATTCGCCAGCTCTACCGGGTGCTCGCCGCCAATGGTGCTCTGGTGATCCTTCCTGACCAGCGGGTGGAGCGCGGCAAGGCGGTGCCCTTTTTCGGGGTCGATGCCAGCACCACAGACAGTCCAGCCCGACTGGCGCTGAAATATCACTGTGATCTGGTGCCGGTGCGCATCGAACGTCTGAAGGATGCCCATTTTCGGGCGACTTTTTATCCGCCGCTGCAGGTGGCGGATGACGGACTGACAACGCAGGAGAAGGCCCTTCAGCTGACCCGTAGCCTGAATGCCCTGTTCGAGTCCTGGATTCGTGAACGGCCACAGGAGTGGTTGTGCGTCAAGCGCCGCTGGCCCAAACAGCGTGGCGCAAAAGCGCCTGTTCACCAGGAGCACTGAAGCTATTGTCCTCAGGGATGCGGCGCCGGGTGGTTGTCCCGGTTTTGCTGCCAGGGTCCCAGTAGCTGGTCATCAATAGAGCGGATATGCAGGTCGCGCTGCGGGAAGGCGATCTCAATACCATGGTCGCGGAAAGCGCGGTCGATGGCCATATGAAGATCATGATTGATATTGAACAGCTCATCCGGGTCCGCGATGAAGGCCCGCAACTCGAAATCAAGGCTGCTATCGCCAAAATTTTTGAAAGAAACTGCGGGTTCCGGTTCATCGAGGACGGCCGGATGCCTGCGGGCGATATCATACAGCAGCCGGGTGGCCAGCACGGTATCGGAACCGTAGGCAATACCTACCTGGATCGAGAGGCGCAGGATTTTGTCCGACAGCGACCAGTTGATGATCTGCCCGGTAACGAATTCTTTGTTGGGGATGACCAGCTCTTTGCGATCCCAGCCGGTAATGGTGGTCGCTCTCATCTGGATGCGGGTCACTTTGCCGACGATCTCGCCCACGGTGACCGTATCACCTACCCGGATAGGACGTTCGAACAGGATGATTAATCCGGAGACGAAATTGGCGAAAATTTCCTGTAGTCCGAAGCCCAGACCGACGGTGATGGCGGCTGCCAGCCACTGCACCTGATTCCAGCCGATGCCGATGGTATCAAAGGCGTAGAGCAGGCCAAGGAGTACCACGCTGTAGCGCACCAGGGTCGTGATAGCGTAACGCCCGCCCGGTGCAAAAGGCAGGTATTGCAGGACGGCGATTTCCAGCAACCCGGGCAGGTTTTTGCTGACCAGAAAGGTGATGATAAGTGCCAGCAAGGCGATCAGGAGATCTGCCAGGGAGATGGGTACCAGCTGCTGGATGGACTGACCGGGAGTGCCGGCTGCACTCCCGGTGGTAGTGACAAAGTGTTCCCAGAGCTTGATTTCTGTCAGGAAACTGAAGGCAGGCAGGACATCCCGCCAGATAAGGATCAGGCCAACGATCAGGGCGCTGACAAACAGGCCCTTGACCAGTTTTCTGGTCTGGCCGCTGATGGTGATGACGTCGATCAGATTTTCATCCGACAATATATCGGCCGTTGCCGGTATGGCGGCGTGGCTGTCCGCAGCCTCTTCTCTGGCTTTGGTGAGAACGGCCTGTTTTTTACGCGCCTGTTCGATCGCCAGTCTGCGGCGACTCAGCTCCAGCCAGCGCATAACCGTTTCTTTCAGCAATATCGCCGCGAGAATAAACAGCACACTTTTAAAGACATCTCTCTCCAGCTGGATGGCGGTGTAGAAATAGCCCATGGCGGCCATGACTATCAGGGACAGGGGGATCAGCAGCAACAGCAGGAACCAGCCGAGCTTCAGTTTGCCCCGCCAGAGATTGCGCCGGCTGTGGGGCGCCAGGTCAAGCCTGTTGCGGTGCGGTCTGAACAGTCTGATCAGCACAGCGCTGCTAATGCCCATGATGGCGATGAAGGCCAGCCGTGCCAGGGAATCGCGATGAGACTCAAATGACTGCAGCTCCAGGCTGGCAATGATATAGCTAAGTGGCAGGATAACCGGCAGGAGCCATGAGACCTCTTTTCTGATCAAGGCAATATTCGCTGCCCGCCAGCCAAAATGAGCAGCAGCCAGGCCTCGGTCACGGACAATCACCAGCAACAGGCGGCCCAGGAACAATAACAGGGCAAGGCGTTCCAGGCCGGCCGCCACCGCACTGGCGAAGGGGGAATCGGCAATATGGCCGAGCTGCCAGGCGATGAGCCAGATCAGCAACGGTCCGTTGCCTGCCACCAGGAGGGTGAGCACTATTGCCAGCAGGGTGTGATAGAAGCGTGCCTTGAATTTTCGTTTGGCCTGTTGACCCGTTTCATCGAGTAGCTGGAGCATCTTCTTTTTCTGCCAGGCAAGCGCGATAACCGGCAGTAACGCCAGCCCCAGGGGCAGGGGGTGCGCACGCAGACTGTCCAGCGCATGTTCCAGCAGGTTCAACCAGGCGGCTGGGTTCAGCAGCCAGGCACCAGCCCGCCAGGTGTCCATGAGGTCCTGCGAAGAAAACGGGTGTGTGCTTTGCACCCACAGGATGCGCTGATCGATATAATTACGGAACTCGCTGGCCAGGCTGACAAGCTGCCGCTCATGTTCATCCAGCGGCATTAGCAGATCATCGAAATAGACATCATAGGCCTTGATCAAGGGTCGTAGATAATGATCCCGCTGTTCTGTCAGTGCTTTCTCTGTTGTCCTGAGCAGACGGGCGCGTTGTTTTTTGCTCAGATCCTTGATTTTCTCGATCCGACGTTTTGCATCACCGGGGATATCAATGAGCGACAGCAGGGTATTTTCGAGCTCGATGCGCCGTAATTGAATGAAATTCATTTCTTCACTGCGCTGCCGGATCATGCGCAGATGATGGT
>CAZFJS010000079.1:2764-8828 GCA_964519605.1 uncultured Gammaproteobacteria bacterium | reverse complement strand
CAGGCCCTGGACGAGATCAAATTCAATGTCGGCGCCAATGCCGAACCCATCCTGGTTGAAGACGACAAACTCGCTAAAATCATCGAGCTCATCCTGGAAGAGAGCGAGAATGTCACCGCCCTCGCGGGCCTGGAAGATTCCGATCTCGATGATCTGGAAATCACCGGTGGGGATGAAAGCGGTGATGGCGCAGAAGAGCGGGACTCCGAAATCGACGACACCCCCATTGTGCGTTTCGTCAATAAAGTATTGCTGGATGCCATCAACAAAGGCGCCTCGGACCTGCACTTCGAACCTTATGAATATACCTACCGGGTACGTTTCCGCGTCGATGGCATTCTCAAGGAAATGGCCTCCCCACCCACCGCCCTGGCTACCAAAATTGCTGCCCGTATCAAGGTGATGTCGCAGCTGGACATCTCTGAGCGCCGGGTACCCCAGGACGGCCGGATGAAAATGAAACTATCCAAGAAACGCGCCATCGATTTTCGCGTCAGCACCTGCCCGACGCTGTTCGGTGAAAAAATCGTCATGCGTATTCTGGACCCGAGTAGCGCCCAACTGGGTATCGATGCCCTGGGCTATGAAGAAGATCAAAAGCGGCTTTACCTGGAGGCGCTGCACAAACCCTATGGCATGATCCTGGTCACCGGCCCCACCGGTAGTGGTAAAACCGTTTCCCTGTATACCGGCCTGAACATTCTCAACACCGAAGACAGGAACATCTCTACCGCGGAAGATCCAGCTGAAATCAATCTTCCGGGTGTTAACCAGGTCAACGTGAACCCCCGGGCTGGCCTGACTTTTTCCAAAGCCTTAAAATCCTTTCTCCGCCAGGATCCGGATATTATTATGGTGGGTGAAATTCGTGACAAGGAAACAGGAGACATCGCCATCAAGGCGGCGCAGACCGGTCATATGGTATTATCCACACTGCATACCAATACGGCCCCGCAAACCCTGACCCGCCTGGTTAATATGGGCGTCGCACCCTTTAATATTGCCTCAGCTGTCACCCTGGTGATCGCCCAGCGTCTGGGACGGCGCCTCTGCATCCACTGCAAGGTAGCCCATGATATCCCACCGGAGGCCCTTTTGAAGGAAGGCTTCTCGGAAGCGGAGTTAACTGCCGGACTGACAATATACAAAGCCGTGGGCTGCGATCAATGCACCGATGGTTACAAAGGCCGCGTGGGCATCTACCAGGTCATGCCCATCTCGGAGGAAATGGGGCGTATCATCATGACCGATGGCAATGCGATCGATCTGGCCGATCAGGCAAAAAAAGAGGGTATCAACGACCTGCATCAATCGGGCCTGCTGAAGGTAAAGCAGGGTATTCTCAGTCTTGAAGAACTCAACAGGGTGATCACAGAGTAGCGCTATGGCAACCAAAACACAGCAGCAGAATATTTTCATCTGGGAAGGCAAGGACAGGAAAGGCGCTAAAATCAAGGGAGAGACCCGTAGTGTTAGTGCTGCACTTGCCAGGGCCGAATTGCGACGCAAGGGTATCGTACCCACCAAGGTCAAGAAAAAATCCAAGCCGCTGTTCGGAAACAAGGGGAAAAGAATCACCCCGGGTGACATCGCCATCTTCAGCCGTCAGATGTCCACCATGATGTCTGCGGGCGTCCCCCTGGTACAGTCTTTTGATATCATTGGCAAAGGGCACGAAAACCCTGCCATGCAGGATCTCATCATGACTATCAAGGGCGACGTGGAGGCAGGCAACCCCCTGGCCGACGCGCTGGGAAAACATGCCTATTATTTCGATGAGCTGTATTGCAACCTGGTCAATGCCGGGGAGCAGGCCGGTATTCTGGATACCCTGCTGGACAAAATCGCCACTTACAAGGAAAAAACCGAGGCCATCAAGAGCAAGATCAAGAAGGCCATGTTTTATCCCATCGCAGTCATCGTCGTCGCTTTCATTGTCACCGCCATCCTCCTGATTTTCGTCATCCCGCAATTCCAGGAGATGTTCAGCGGTTTCGGTGCCGATCTGCCCGCCATGACCCTGTTCGTCGTTGCCCTCTCGAAGGCGTTCCAGCAATGGTGGTGGGCCATCTTCGGTGGCATCGGTATCGGTATCTATGCCTTCATAGAGGGCAAGCGACGTTCGCAAAAATTCAATCATGCCCTGGACAGGGTTTCACTCAAACTGCCCATCTTCGGCAGCCTCCTGACCAAGGCCGCCATCGCGCGCTTTGCACGCACCCTGTCCACCATGTTCGCTGCCGGTGTCCCCCTGGTTGAGGCTATGACCACCGTGGCCGGCGCGGCTGGCAATATTGTTTACAGTGAAGGTATTCTGCGCATGCGGGATGAGATTTCCACCGGCTCTCCCCTGAATCAATCCATGCGCATGACCAACCTGTTTCCCAACATGGTCGTACAGATGGTCGCCATCGGCGAAGAGGCTGGCTCTATCGACAGCATGCTGGCCAAAGTCGCCGATTTTTATGAGCAGGAGGTAGATGATGCGGTCGATGGCCTCAGCAGTCTACTGGAACCCATTATTATGGCCTTCCTGGGGGTCGTTATCGGTGGCCTGGTGATCGCCATGTACCTGCCGATCTTCAAGATGGGCCAGGTGGTTTAAGGATAACGACGGGGCATCATTGCCATGCTTCGAATGGCATGCTGCTCCTCATGAAGACTCAATGGAACTGATACATTATTTACAAGCCAATACCGCGGCCACCATCTTGCTCGCGGGCCTCCTCGGGCTGCTGGTGGGTAGTTTTCTCAATGTCGTGATCCTGCGACTACCGGTGATGATGGAACGGGAATGGCAGACGCAATGCAAGGCGCTGCTGGAACAGGAACCTACCAGCGGGGAAACAGCACCGGATCCGGAACGCTTTGATCTGATCGCTCCGGCATCTCACTGCCCCCGTTGTCAGCACAAAATTACTCCGCTGGAAAATATCCCGCTGCTCAGTTATCTCCTGCTGCGCGGAAAATGCACCGGTTGCGGAACGCGTATCTCACCCCGCTACCCCCTCACCGAGGCCCTGACCGCAGCGCTTTCCCTCATGGTCGCCTGGCATTTCGGTTTCAGCGGAGCCTGCCTGGCCGCCTTATTGCTCACCTGGGCGTTAATCGCCCTGAGCGTCATTGATTTCGATCACCAGCTGTTGCCTGATAACATTACCCAGCCATTCATCTGGCTGGGGCTCACTATCAGCCTGTTCGGACTTTTTACTGACAGCCATACCGCCATCATCGGCGCCCTGGCCGGCTATCTCAGCCTGTGGAGCGTCTACCAGTTATTCAAACTCTTCACTGGCAAGGAGGGCATGGGTTACGGCGACTTCAAGCTGTTGGCCATGCTGGGCGCCTGGCTGGGTTGGCAGGCCATTCTGCCTATTATTCTGTTGTCATCCGTCGTCGGCGCAGTCATCGGTATCGGGCTGATGATCCTGCGTGGCAGGGATCGAAATATCCCCATCCCTTTCGGCCCCTATCTTGCTATCGCCGGTTGGATCACCCTGTTATGGGGGCAGGAAATTACCACTGCCTATTTGACATGGATGGGGATCTCGCATTAAATCTGACAGCAGATCATAAAGCAGAGGACAGCGGGCGGGCGTCATCACCCGGAACGCAAAGCCATCCCATCGTGTTGATCATTGGACTGACAGGCGGCATCGGTAGCGGCAAAAGCACTGTGGCCCGTTATTTCGCGGCGCTCGGAACACCCATCATCGACGCGGACGAGATCGCCCGCGAGCTCGTCACCCCGGGAAGTCCCGCCCTCAAGGCAATCCTTGACCGCTTCGGCCCGGCAATACTCACCCGGCAGGGAGAACTGGATCGCGCTGCGCTACGACAGATTATTTTCAACAAGCCACAGCAACGGCATGCCCTGGAAGCGATTCTCCACCCCCTCATCTATCAGGAAATGCGCCGGCGGATCAACCGGCTTGATGCCCCCTATTGCATCGTATGCATCCCCCTGCTGGCGGAAACCCGGGCTGATGCCCCCGTCGAACGGATACTGGTCATCGACAGTCTGCCGGAATTACAGCGTCAGAGAACCATGACACGCGATGGCCTCTCCACCGGCGAATTCGCAGCTATTGCGCAATCACAGGCAAGCCGGGAGCAACGCCTCGCGATAGCGGATGATTTTATTGTCAATAACGATGGACGAGCCGCTTTGCGCAGTCAGGTGGAGGCACTGCACCGGAAATATCTGGAAATGGCTGCCAGGCCTGCCGCAGACCGCCAAGAAAAACCCGCTAAAGACCTCTGAATCGAAAGCCAGTAGCAATTTGCTATCGTCCGGCCAGTCGTGGACAATGGCGGGGTTATTATCATCCTTGATGCAGGCACATGGAAACGACCACATACGAGCAGCCCCTGAATGAGCGGGTGCGCACGTTTCTCAGGCTTGAGCACCTGTTTCATCAGGCGGATCACACCCTGCAGGGCGCCTCACCCTGGGATAGCCGTGCCACGCTGGGCAGTCTCATCGATATTCTCAATATCTTTGCCCGCAGTGACCTCAAAACCGAGATTATCAAGGAACTCGAACGCCAGACCGCCAACCTGGCGCCGCTGGAAAAAATACCCGGCATCGATAAACAGAAACTCAGTCAAAGCCTGGATAATATGGATTTATTGCTGGACAAACTCCATCTCCAGCAAGGACAGATCGGCCAGCTGCTACGCGACAATGAATTTCTTGGCAGTGTGAGACAGCGCAGCAGCATCCCCGGCGGTACCTGCGATTTCGATCTGCCCGCCTATCACTACTGGTTGCAACACGGGCACACGCAGCGCCTGGAAGACCTGCGAACCTGGCTGGCGGAATTTACCACCATCCGCCAGGCAATCGAGCTGGTGCTGGCACAAATCAGGGAAAGCGCCCCAGGTAGCAAGGCAGTTGCGGACAGTGGGTTTTATCAGCAATCGCTGGACACCAGCGTACCCTTTCAGCTGGTGCGCGTGCAGCTACCGCTGGAAGCCACCTGTTTTGCCGAAATCAGCGGCGGCAAACACCGCTTCACCATCCGCTTCATGGCAATAAACCGGGAAACAAGACCCGTTCAGACTGACGGCAAGGTGGAATTCCTGCTGGCCTGCTGCGCGCTGTGAACATGCATGTACAATGCCCCAGTTGCGGCGCCATCGTTGAATGGACAGCAGCCCAGGTCTGGCGACCGTTCTGCTCTGAACGCTGCCGGCTGATTGACCTGGGGCGCTGGGCAAACGAAGAGCACGCTATCCCCGGCGAACAGCTGCCCAAAACGGGCGACAATGATGATTACAGCTGAAATGGCATCTGCATGCAGGCCTCCAGCACCCCGGGTTCACAGAAGGCGCTGATAGCAGCAATTCCCCAGGCGCCACAAGCCTGAGCCTGCTCAATATCCCTTAAGCTCATACCTCCCAGGGCATAGACGGGCACTGCGGCCTCCTCTGCCAGTGCACTAAACCGCCGCCATCCCAGACTGTCAGCACCGGGATGGCTCCTGGTAGGCAAAACCGGCGAGATTGCAATGAAATCCAGTCCCAGCCGGCGCGCATGAGCCACTTCCTCGTCGCTGTGACACGATGCCCCGACTACCTTAGCCTCACCCCAACAGGGTCTATGCGACAGTGCCAGTAACCGGCGGCTGCTCAGGTGCACACCATCGGCATCCAACCGCGCCGCTTCCTCCGGCTCACAATTAAGCAACAGCCGGGTGCCTGTCCCCCTGCTCAGCGCGATAAGCTGCTGCGCCAGAACCGCGTAGGCCTCAGCAGCAAGATGTTTTGCCCGCAATTGCACCAATGGAACTCCGGCCTGGATAATCCGTTGAAAAGCCGATAGATAATCATCAGGCCGGGCCATCTCAGGGCTAATCAGATAAACGGGCGGCAACTGTAGCGCTCTGATAAGCGGGAGATTGCCGGCAGGAAAGGGCAATTGGACAAGCTGATAACGGGGAAACCAGCGGATGGTCTGTCCCTCCCTGCCCCAGGGACACCCCTGATAGCGGGTCACCCGCCAGAATTCCAGCAAAACCGCCTGCCCGGGGTAATCATGCTGCACCTTGATCAAGCGCCG
>CAZFJS010000079.1:0-2664 GCA_964519605.1 uncultured Gammaproteobacteria bacterium | reverse complement strand
CCGGACAGCAACAGGCGGCTCACAAACTGATCCCCGACACCCTTTCCGGCCCTGAACACCGGCTTGAGCACCTCACCCTCGATCACGCTCTCCACCGGTATCTGGCCACGCCCACCGCGCACCGGGGGCGGCAGGCTCTCATCTCCTGCTGTGGGAACCCCGCGACCCCGGTGGGCGCCATGGGGGCTGATAACCACCAGATTGCGGTGAGATGTAGCGACAGGATAGGGTTTCAGGGCATACAGGCTCATCTTTTCTCGCCGAAATTGTGTGATGAACTTCGCATTATACTAAAAAAAGATCTCCACCCCAATATGCCCACCATTATCAATGGTTTCATGGGATCCATGGGAAGGATCGATACGAACCTCACGATAGCCCAAATAGACACTGGCCTGCTCGAGGATCTTATAGCCGATCCGGGCACCGTAATAGATAAAATTGTTGGCATCCAGAAAGGTAACGATATCAGGCGAGTAATTGAGATAGACATCAAGGTTCAGACGCTCAAACGCCGGGGGGGAATAGCTGACCAGCCCGCCCAGGGTAATCGCGACAAAATCATTATTGTTGTCCGTATTGCCGCCAAAGGCCTTGACCCCCAGACCGGCACTCAGCCCTGGAGAGCCGCTACCCGTCGAACCCATCACTTGTAGCCCCACCATCCCCATATAATCGTCGTCTTTGGTATAGAGAAAACCAAAGTTCATTTCAGTCCCGCTCAACTGCAAACCACTGGACAAGGGTGCATTCAGATTAAATTCTGCCGCATCATTGTTCAGATTGATATCAAAGGACTGCGCAGACACCACCCCACCCGCTGCAGACAATAATATGAAGACAAAATATCGGAACAGCATAAGCCCCCCTTGAGAGATAAACCCGGATTACCGCCGGTTCTGCGCACAACCGGCCGGCTCAAGGCGGAGAATCTACCACAGTTGCCTAATCATCCCAAGCGGGTGTATATCTCAGCGCACTCAAGGCGATGCTAAGATGGCCCGGGCACAGACCCAAACATCGACACGCGTCACCCCATGGGCAAGCAAGGCGCAGGACAGTGCCTCAACGGTGTGTCCTGTCGTCATCACATCGTCCACGATGGCCACATGCCTGGCACCGAAATCCGCGGCAACGCTGAAAACCCCCTGGACGTTCCGTCGCCGCTTCCGGGCATCCAGGGTTGACTGCTCCGCCGTCGCGACAAGCCGCCGGCAACTGCCAACATCAAGGGGAAGTCTGAGCACCCTGGCCAGTGGCCGGGCCAGCTCCAGCGCCTGATTATAGCCACGGCCGCGCAGCCGCGCCGGGTGCAAAGGCACCGGAATGATACACTCGGGAAGATGAGCCACTGTGCGCTTTAATCGCTCAGCCAATAGATCTCCTAATAGTCGCGCAGCGGCCAGTTTGCCATGAAATTTGAGCCCCAGGATCAGACTGTCCACAGGAGACAGATAATCGAACAGGCTCACCACGGTCTCAAAAGCAGGAGGATGTCGCAGACACTGGCCACAGACACCGGCCACCGGCAAGGGTGCTGCACAACGGCGGCAACAGTCATTCTGGTAGGGCAGGTCAGCCAGACAGCCGTCACACAGAGACAGCGTAGCGGCACAAGCATCACCGCAGAGCAGACAGATCCCTGGGAACAGGCCATTCTGTATATTTTTTATACAGTCGTTGACCATCCTTGCAAGCATAGAGTTGACAGCCATGTCGACAGCCCTCATATTCGCAACTTTTCACCAGCTTGTGGAGCCTGATGATGTCCGACACAACATACCAGCGTATTGACAGCATTACCATGCGGGTGCTCGAAGGGGGCGCAATGACGCCGGAGGAAGGCTGCTGGATGATCCGCCTGGACGATGCCCCCCTCTCCTGGCTGATGGCCGGCGCAGACAGAATCCGGCGCCAGTTCCGTGGCAACGCCGTTGAAGTATGCGCCATCGCCAATGTCCGCTCCGGAAACTGTTCCGAGAATTGCAGTTTTTGCGCCCAGAGCGGGCATTACCAGACCGCGGCACCAGTGTATCAATATATCCCTGCCGAAAAACTGACCGAACAGGCGCGCCGCGCCCGGGCGTGGGGCGCCAGTGATTTCGGCGTGGTCTCCAAAGGCTGGGGTCTGCGCTCGGAGGCGGAATACCAACAGCTCTCTGATTATTTTGCCACCATGGCACAGCACTCCGATATCGGCCGCTGCGCCAGCCTGGGGGTACTGGACCAGCATTCCGCCCGGCGGCTGAAAGAGATGGGGCTGGAAAATTATCACCATAACCTGGAAACGGCAGCCAGTTATTTTGACCAGGTTTGCACCACCCACAGCTATCAGGAAAATATCGATACCATACGCCATGCCAGAGAGGCCGGCCTGCGGGTCTGCGCCGGCGGCATTCTGGGCATGGGGGAAAGCCTCGACCAACGCATCGAACTGGCGGAAAGCCTGCGCGAACTGGGCGTGGAGTCGGTCCCACTGAATTTCCTCTCGCCCCAGACGGGCACGCCCTTCGAAAGCCGCACCCCCATGAGTCCGCTGGAGATTCTCAACAACATCGCAGTATTCCGCTATATGCTGCCCCGGGCGGAAATCCGCATTGCCGGCGGCCGGCAGTTTCTCCGCGACCTGCAGGCAATGATCTTCATGGCCGGGGCCTCCGGCGT
>CAZFJS010000078.1:0-8933 GCA_964519605.1 uncultured Gammaproteobacteria bacterium | reverse complement strand
ACCCGTTCTCGTTGACGCTGGTGGCGGCGATCACCCATGATGGCCTGGGTCAGGTCACAAGCTTTGACTACCATGTTACCGTTCCTGAACCCGCTACCATCGCACTGCTGGGCATCGGCCTGATCGGCCTGGCATTTGGGGCCAGGAGAAAGGGCTGCGGCCCGCTGAGCGCCTGTAGCTAAGTGAAGTAGAATATTTTCAGTTGCTGCAAACCCCGGTGTTGTTGCACCGGGGTTTTTTTTGTCTG
Source organism: uncultured Gammaproteobacteria bacterium (assembly GCA_964519605.1). GTDB lineage: Bacteria > Pseudomonadota > Gammaproteobacteria > SZUA-140 > SZUA-140 > CAZFJS01. The sequence continues at coordinate 8,686 of CAZFJS010000078.1, read as the reverse complement.
TAGGACCATCACAAGCATCACTCAAAGGCGGATTAACAGTTGTTCTGCCGCCTTACGACCCTCAAAAGGCTTGCCTGAAGCAAGCAGTGCCTTAAGCAGCTTCTTCGCCTCAGCGTTTTGACCTGTTTTTGCCAGACCGGCAGCCAGGTGATAACGAATCTCGGCCACCCTGGATGCCTGGTCCGCAGCCTTGCGCAACAGTTTGACACCCCGGGCCACATCACGCCCCTGCTGCACCAGTATCCAGCCCAGGGTGTCTCCTACCGCAGGGCTCTCGGGTGCCAGTCGGTGCGCTTGTTCCGCATAGGCCAGGGCCTTGTCGGGCTGGTCTTTGAGACTGAGCAGGGCCAGGTTGTTTAGCACCACCACGTTCTCGGAGTTCTTTTTCAGCATACGCTGATACTGTATTACCGCCTCCTCCGGGGTCCCCATCTGCTGATAGAAGAGCGCCAGACGCAAACGCATGGACTGATCGTCTGGATGTTTTTTCAGCCAGGACTGCAATACACCTACCGCTTTTTTGTCCTCATGGGCTTGCTGGTAGGCCATGGCGAGTTTATTAACCAGAACCGCGCTGGGCTGCTTCTTCAGGGCCTTTTGATAGGCCTGTTGTGCCTGGCGGTATTTTTGCTCACTGAAACGAATATCGCCTGCCAACATATAACCAAGAGGCAATTTGGCATATTTTTTCTGGATTTCCCTGGCTAGCTTCAGTGCTGCACCCTTGTGGCCTGCCTGAAATTCAACCTGCACCAGTGCGGCCCGGGCGCGAAGATAATCCGGCTTGAGTTTCAAGGCTTGCTCAAGCGCAGCCTTGGCCTCACCAAAGCGCTTGAGAATCACCTGGACATTGGCAAGGTCAAAATAGACCGTCGGATTCTGAGGAAATTTATCTACCAGTTTTTGATAGCTTTCCAGGGCGGCCTCCGTTTTGCCCGAACGCAACTGCGCCTGTCCTAGCAGAATAAGTACTGCGGAATTGTCCCCTTGTAGGGTAGCTGCAGCCTGACGTGCAGTATCCAGGGCATTCTTGACATCACCGGTCTGCAGATAATACCGGCCCAGCATCAGATGCGGCAGCAAGGCCTCCGGCCGGGCTGTCTGCGCTTTCTTCACCCAAGCCAGGGCCTTGTTGAGATTACCCTGTTGCTCGGCAATCTTGGCCATGGCCAACATGGCGGCAAGATTCCTGGGATCAATAGACAAAACGTCCTGCAGCTGTTTACGAGCGCCGCTCAGATTCTTTTCCGCCAGGGCCATACGCGCCAGATTCAACCGGGGCGGGATAAAACGTTTGTCCAGCCCGATGGCCTTGTTGAAATAGTCCCGCGCTGCTTGCGTGTCCTTGGCCACCAGAAAGACACCGCCGGCCAAGGTTTGCAATGCAGGATCATCCGGTGACTGCTTAGCCAGGCTCACAGCTAACTTCCGTGCCTGGCTGAACTCCTTCTTACGCAGATGAGCGATGACCATCAGGATCTTTGCCTGTTTGGCATGTCCTCCGGAAATTTTCCCCAGCTCTTTAATGGCCTGATCATACTCGCCACCCTGCATATAGACCTTGGCCAGTGTGGCTCTGATTGCCGGCTCGTCGGGACTGGCTGCCACCGCTTTTTTCAGAAGACTTTTGCCCTTCTCAATATCCCCGCCCAGCACCGCTGCCTGTCCCACCATCGCCAGCAACTGGGCATCCCCGGATTTACGGGCCGAATCCTCCAGGGTTTTCACTGCCATACCCGGCTGCTTTAACTTCATTTGCACGGCTGCCAGCAATTTCTGCGCCTGAAGGCTCGCGGGATTTTTCCCGAGATAACGGCTCAAATAGCTTGCCGCCTGCTCGTAATTTCCCTTGGCATAGTCCACTGAGCCCATCAGCAGCAAGCTGGGCAGATGCCCGGGCAGACGCTTCAATACGCGTTGCAGATAATCCTGCGCGACATCGATATGTTTCTGCTGGTAGGCCAGCAGGCCCTGATAATACTGTGGTATGGGATGGCCGGGTGCGTGTTTCAGCAGATAACTGATGGCTTGTTGTGCCTGCGGGTAGTTTTTCTGTGCCAACTGCAATCTAACCAGACCAATACGCGCCTCCAGCTCTGTCATACTCAGCGGGTTCTTGGGCACCCGCTTGAGCACCGCCTGGTAAGCCTGGCCGGCCTCGTCATAATGCCGCTGCTGCAGCGCCAGCAGGCCCTGGAGATTAGCGGCCTCCAGCAGGCCGGGATCGGCTGCCGCCGCCTGTCCGGCAAGCACCGCTGCCCGCTTGATAGCCCCCTGGAAAACAGCGAGCTTTGCCAGGCCCAGTTTGACAACGGCGTTATCCGGCTGGATCTTCGCCGCTTCCGCCAGCAGTGCTGCCGCCTTTTTTTCTTTTCGCAGGCTGAGGAGAGCCTCTCCCTGAACCACCAGAATGGTGGCCCGCTCATCGGGATCACTGGCTTCCCCGGGCTTGAATTCACGCAAAAGCTGCTGATATTTCCCCTGCAGCAGCAGCGCCTGAGCCAGCAGTGCACTGATCTTTTCCGGCGGCGCGCCCAGTTTAAGTGCGCGCCGCAATTCCTTTTCGGCCGACGGGCCATCCCCCACCACCAGGTATTGCCTTCCCAGCAACAGGCGCGCCTCGCGGTTATTGGCATTCTGCTGTAGCGTATTCTTTAGTTCTATGATAGCAGCGTTAAGCTCACCCTTGGCCTGATAGCTCTTGGCGCGCTGCAGATGTTCAGCCTCGGTCAAATGGGTCTTGCCGCAGCCAGACAAGCTCAGCAGAAACACTAGCAGACTGATGATCAGAGCTGCTGTCATAGGGGTTTTTTCTCTGGATACAATCACGTAGATTTCCTCAAGGGGAAAATAAAAAAACTCGGGTCAGAGTCATCACTTTAAACCATATTTGGACAACAGGCTGTAACAAGTGGGGCGGCTGATGCCCAGTAACTCGGCGGCCCTGGAAACATTGCCATTACAGTGCCCTAAAGCGCGTTGCAAACTAAGCAACTCAGCCTGCTCTCGTGCTTCCTGGAGATTCAAGGTGAAATTCTCTTCTTCCGCGGCGAGGATCCCGAGCGCAGCCACATCAATCTTCTCACCGTCTGCAAGGATCACGGCACGTTTAATCTTGTTTTCCAGTTCGCGCACATTACCGGGCCACTCATAGGCCTCCATGGCGGCCATGGCAGCCGTGCTAAAACCCTTGATGCGCCGCTTGTTAACCCGGGCATAGTTATCAAGAAAAGTCCGGGCCAACAGCAGAATATCGCCATCTCGCTGCCTCAATGGCGGAATATGAATGCTAAGCTCGCTGATGCGATAATACAGATCCTCCCGGAACGTGCCTTCCTGCATCAGCCGATCAAGGTCCTGATTGGTGGCACAGATCACCCGGACATCGACCGGAATTTCGGCATTCCCACCCAGTCGTTCAATCACCCTTTCCTGGATAAAGCGCAGCAGTTTTGCCTGCAACGGCTGGGAAAGATCGCCGATTTCATCGAGAAACAGGGTGCCACTATCCGCATATTCGATTTTCCCCTGTTTCTGCTTCGATGCCCCTGTAAAGGCCCCTTTCTCATAGCCGAACAGTTCACTTTCCAGCAAATTATCAGGGATAGCGGCACAGTTAATCGCCACAAAACGCTGATCTGACCGGGCGGATAATGCATGCAGCGCATGGGCCAGCACCTCCTTGCCGGTACCGCTGTCTCCCAGCAGCAGGGTCGTGACATCTGCAGGCCCCACCTTCTCCACCATGCGGCAAACTTTGAGCATCTGGGGGCTGGCAGCGACAACACCCTGTAGCGGCGATGCGCTGTCCTGCTGCATCAGACGCCTGTTTTCTTCTTCCAGGGCATAGAGGTGGTGCGCGCGCGCCACAATCAGCTTAAGTACTTCGATATCGAGGGGCTTCTGATAGAAATCATAGGCCCCCAGGCCGATAGCGCGGACAGCGTGGGCATGGTCACCCCGGCCGGTCACCACAATCACCTTGGCATCCGGCCTGAGGATCAGCAGCTGCTCCAGGGTGGCAAAGCCCTCGTTGACACCGTCGGCATCCGGCGGCAAACCCAGATCCAGAGTCACTACGGGAAATAGCTGCTGCTGTATGGCAGCCAGGGCCGCCTCCCGATCAGCAGCCTCAGTCACTTCATAATCCTCCAGCCCCCAGCAGAGCTGGCGGCGCAGACCGGCGTCATCTTCAACAATCAATAATGATTTCTTAGGCTGCTTCAAATCAGCACGCTCCCCATCTCATCCCTTGTGGTCACTCACGAGACTTCCCCATCTGTTTCCAACTGCGGCCCGCCATCCACCACCAATGGTAGTCTGATCTGAAAAACCGTCCCCTTCCCTGGGCAACTCTTCACCTGAACCTCACCACCCAATTCCCTGACATATTCACGACATTCATAGGCCCCGATCCCCATACCGGCGCTGCCTTTGGTGGAGTCAAAGGGTCTGAACAAGCGTTCTTTGGTAAAAGCACTATTCATCCCTCTACCGTTATCCTCAACGGCAATCTGCACCTCGCCTCCGCTGCGCTGCAAACTGAGCCGAATAAAACCATCGGCGCGGGTGGCATCCTGCGCATTACGGATCACATGACCGATTACAGCACAGAGCCGGTCCCAGTCCGCGCGCACCGTTAACCGCGGAATATCTCCGCTCAATACGGGTGCCGGGCTACCTGCTGACATGGTTTTCACTGCTTCGTGCAGCAAGGCTACCAGATCAAGCGCGGCCACGTCACTCTGACTCTCTTCTCCTGCACGCAACTTGTCCAGCAAACGGTTCATTTTATTTACGGAATTCTCCACGGTCGCGATCATATCATCAATGAAGGCCGGATTATCCCTGTGCCGGGCGGCATTGGACACCATCAGAGAGAGCTGGGCGACAAGATTCTTGATATCATGCATCACATAGGCGGACAGGCGGTTGGCAGCCTCGAATTGCCGCACGTTGATCAAGGCCTGACTCGCCTCAAGCTGAGCCAGATAGGCGGCCACCTGCCGTCCTGCCGTCCTGAGCAGATCATTGTCCTCCCAGTTGATCGATCGCGGCGCCCGCGGACAGGCCAACACCATAAAGCCCAACAGTTCGGTATGCATCAGCAGGGGAATCAGCAACCAGGCCTGCGACAGGTTGCAAAAGCCTGCCGGCAGCACCAGCCCTGGATAAATTTCCGGGCTATTCTGATACTCCTGGAAATTAATCACCTGCCCTTTGTCCTGCAAAAAATGGATCAAGGACTGATCTGCAGCAAGCCTGTCCGCACCCTCATCCGCAAGCGCGCTGTGAGCAACGGGTTCATAGTGCCCCGTCTCCTGCTTCATCCACAGGATGCCACCGGGGCTATCAACAATATCGGCCAATGCATGTATGGCTTGTTCACGCCAGTGCTCCAGAGGCGCTCCGGAAGACAGTTTGTCGATGAACCTGAGCCATTCCTCCCGATAGTCATATTTATAATTATAAAAATGCTTGCTGAGGAAAATCTTCAGGCGGGCCCGGGCCTGCCCGGAAAACATGATGGCCAGCAGTAAAACGGCGGCACCGAAAAAAAACAGCATCTGGACCACAAAGCCCCAGTCTCCGCCGTAGAGCCGAATATAGTAGCCCCCTGCTGCCATGATCAGCAGATAAATGCCGGTGCCCAGCAAAGCCGTGGTATGAAAAATAAAACTGCGGGAAACAAATACATCCAGAGACCAGCGGGGGTTACGCGCTGCCGACACCGCAACCAGAGGTGCTACCAGGGCAACCACCATCCCTCGGGCATCCCAAACCGGTATACTGACCTGCCGGAACAGCAGCGCATCCGCATACAGGTAGAAATCATAGGCAAACATCCCGCCGACCCCCAGACACAAAAACTTGATCGCCCAGCGTTGATCGGGTCGGGTGTTGCGAAACAACTGCTCCACCAGTATCAGCCCAAGGATGGCCTGCAACATAAAACCAAAAACAGGAGAATTCAGCTGCACCGCAAGGGAGCCCATCTGGTTATCGAGGGCAGTAATGATCACGATAACCAGCTGTAACAGGACCACACCACAAACCAGCAGGAAATATTTTCGCAAGCGCCTGCCTAACCACCCCCCCGCATCATCCGGCCCCAGCAATTTCAGCAGAAACAGGTACCACAGGGCATTGCGCAAGGTCTCGAAGACATACAATACCGGCGACCCCTGATGGTCCGTCGCCTGCAGGGCAGCCAGTGTCGCCCAGATCAGGGTCATCACTGCAGCGGATACCAGCATTGCCCCCTGCAGGCGCCCCCGCCAACTGGTAATCAGCAGTAATGACAGGATCAGGAAGGCGCCTGCAGCAATGGCATAGCTGACAATACCGATATTGCTCATGGCCGCAATGCTCGCAAACAGGTCCTAGCGAGCACCCTTACCCCAGATCACCACTTGAGCAGTCTGAAACAGAATCATCAAATCCAGAAACAGACTGTAGTTTTTGACATAGTACAAGTCGTATTGCAATTTCTCACCGGCATCCTTATCCGAGGCCCCATAGGGATAACAGATCTGGGCCCACCCGGTGATCCCCGGCTTGACCCGGTGCCGCTGGAAAAAATAAGGGATGTTCTGCCCCAGTTTTTCAACGAATACCGGCCGTTCGGGACGTGGCCCCACGAAACTCATATCGCCATTAAGCACATTAAAAACCTGCGGCAGCTCATCAATACGTGTCCGGCGGATCAAGCGACCCACCCGCGTGATCCGGCTGTCGTTTTTCTGCGCCCACTGGGCAATGCCGTCCTTTTCCGCATCGGTCTGCATACTGCGGAATTTAAGCAGGGAAAATGGCTTACCGTTCTGGCCTACCCGTTCCTGACGGTAAAGTACGCCGCCCCGCCCCCGGCTATCAAACAGAATGGCCAGGACCGTAAGCAACATCAGCGGCCAGGTGAGGCACAGGATCAGCAAGCTGATGCCGATATCAAACAGACGCTTGGTGTAGATTCTGAAGGCACTGAAACGGAAACCGTCCGAGTAGGCCAGCCAGCTCGGCTGGAGCAGATCCAGCGGTAATTTACAGGTCTGGCGCTCAAAAAAAGTCATCAAATCGATCACTTCCACTCCCGCCATCCGGCAATCCACGATTTCTTCCATGGGGAAACGATTGCGGCGATCATCCAGGGCGACGATGATTTCGTCCACCTCATACTGCTCCACCATCGCCAACAGACTCCTGTCATGAGGTGTCAGGCAGCTCTTGACACCTTCCGGTTCACCGTCAAAATGGACATAGATCACAATCTCGAAACCGCGTCGATCGGCCCTGCGCCGCAGCAGGCGGTTAATCAGTGCCGCCTTGTGGCCGCTGCCCAGCACCAGAATACGGCGTTTCAGTGCCGCCTGATCCACCAGCTTCAGAAACAGGTAGCGGGTCAATACAACGCCGGCCAACCCCAGGAGCCAGGACAGACCAAAAGCGCCGCGCCATAATGAGAGATCCGGGAACAGGTAGAAAATGATACTCATCGCCAGGAAGCCCAGCCCAAAGGCACCCGCAATGCGCCATACCATCCCCCGCAGCCCCTCCCGAAGGTGGCGTGCATACAGGCCCATGGCTGTCATGGTAGTGATCATGACCAGAGCGAAAGTCAACGCTGTGGGGAACAGGGAGAAGGTTTCCGCAGCACCCACCACATCCCCTTCCAGACGAATAAAAACCCCGCCGTAGATCGAGGCGATCAACACGATGGTTTCAACCAGGCCCAACAGCAAGTAGGAACCGGGAATATAATGTCTGAATATGCGTATCATGAAATTTGGTCTCGTAGTGAAAACCTTGCGGTCCACCACAAAAGATCCCCTGGATCACTTTTCCTATGGCGGGATCGATTCCATCCCCGCCAGCAGTGGGACCAGCGCGCATATTAGCGCATTATTGTGACAAAATCAGCGTATCCGCTTGAGCCCACGTCGCGCGCCCTAAAGTTTCGCTATCGGCTTCCGTTAGTTTAGTTATCGTTATGAACAAATTAAAGTTTAGCTGCATTAGCCCACACACAAAAACGTTGGCCTTTTGGTAACTGATAAATTATGCTACCGGCCGTAAACGAGCAGCTGCACCCCGCAAGAACAGGCAGACATTATGAATATCACAATCTTTGGTTCCGGCTATGTTGGCCTGGTGACGGGTGCCTGCCTCGCCGAGGTAGGCAATGAGGTACTGTGTGTCGACATTGACGCAGAAAAAATCGCCCTGCTGCAGGAGGGCCGCATCCCCATCTTCGAGCCCGGGCTGGGAGACCTGGTCGCCGACAATCTGCGTGCCGGACGCCTGAATTTCACGACCGATATCGCCCACGGTGTCGCCCATGGCCTGTTTCAGTTCATCGCCGTCGGCACGCCGCCGGATGAAGACGGTTCAGCGGATCTGCAGTATGTACAGGATGTGGCTCGCAGCATTGGCCAACAAATGACAGATTACCGGATTATTGTCAACAAATCGACGGTGCCGGTCGGGACTGCCGACACAGTCCGCGCGGTCATCCACGATGAACTCGCCAGGCGCAGCAAAACTGTAGAATTCGATGTGGTTTCCAATCCTGAGTTTCTCAAGGAAGGTGCGGCTGTGGATGATTTCATGAAACCCGACCGCATCATCATCGGCACAGATAACCCGCGCACCACGGAACTGCTGCGGGCACTCTATGCGCCCTTTAACC
>CAZFJS010000077.1:0-8934 GCA_964519605.1 uncultured Gammaproteobacteria bacterium | reverse complement strand
GCTGATGATGTCAGGATGGCGGCGCTGCAGGGTCTCCGGTGCTGATGCGACCTATTTATAATGACCAGAAATAAACAGGCGGCAGACGCGTGAGGAGACAAACGAAAATTATCGCTACGCTGGGACCTGCCTCATCTGCTGCGCCGGTGATCCGTGCCATGATTGCTGGCGGTATCGATCTGGTGCGGCATAATCTGTCGCATGGGCACATTGACGCTCACTGCAGTTGCGCCCGTTTGGTGCGTGAGCTGGCTGTTGGGGAAAAGACGGTTGGCCAGATCTTTGATCTTCCCGGGGCAAAATTGCGTATCGGTGGCTTTCGGCAGGGCAGGGTTGCACTGGCAGTGGGGCAGTCGTTTATTCTTGATACGGCCTGTGGCACCAAAGAAGGTGATGTACAACGCGTCGGGGTTAACCCTCATATCCTGTCCCGAGGTATTACTCGGGGGAGTCGTTTGTTGCTTGATGATGGCAGAATTCAGCTGGTCGTGGATAAAGTGACGGCAAGTCGGATCGTCTGTCGGGTGATCAGTGGTGGCGTATTGTCAGACCACAAGGGGGTCAGTGTTTCCGGCGGCGGTCCGGTGACGCCGGCGTTCAGCGGCCAGGACAGAGCCTATATGCAGGCGGCCGTGCGTGGCGCCGATCCGGATTATTTTGCCGTTTCTTTTGTCTCCTGCCCAGAGGATATCAGCGCGGCGCGCGGCTGTCTGAAGGCGCTGGGTAGCCGTGCAGGCCTGATCGCCAAGATCGAGCGCCGGGCAGCCCTGGTGAATCTGGATGACATCATTCAGGTTGCCGATGCGGTCATGATTGCCCGGGGGGATCTGGGGGTTGAAGTCGGCGATGCCCGTTTACCCGCTATCCAGAAGCAGATCATCAGCCAGGCCCGACGGCAGAGGGTGCCGGTGATCACCGCTACGCAGATGATGGAGTCGATGATTTCGAACCCTGTGCCGACACGCGCGGAAGTCTTTGATGTTGCCAATGCGGTTTCTTTGGGGACTGATGCACTGATGTTATCGGCAGAAACAGCCAGCGGAGATTTTCCGGTAGAGGTGATTGAAAAGATGGCGGAAATTGCAGCGCAGGCAGAGGCGCAACCGGATGCCTGCAGCATGGCGCAGGTGAAAACACCTTGTTCCTTACCGGATGAGGCCATCGCCATGGCGGCCATGTATGCGGCGGCTTATGCCGAGGTCAAGGCGATTCTGGTTCTTACGGAGCGGGGCCAGGCACCTTTATGGATGTCACGAGCGAGCAGTTGCACCGCTATCCCGCTGTATGCGTTGACAGCGGATGCCGGCGTGCGTGGGCGCATGACCTTGTACCGTGGTGTGCATCCCATCGCCTTGCCTGAGTATGGCGGGGATTATCGCGTGCATATCAGGCAGGCGATGGTTCGCCTGATTGCGCATGGCTGTATCGCCGGAGGGGATGTCGTCATTCTGCTGAGGGATGCCCCTTATCGGCAGGGTGTTTCCAATACGCTGGAGATCCTCAGCGCAAATGATATGTTGAAGGGCTGAGCGGAACATATTGAATATCAGGTGGAATATAATCTGGCAAGATGGTGGAGAATCAGGGATAATGCGCCTGGAGCGCTCTTTCCAGTGCTCAGTCATTGGTGGCTTGCGCCGGTCCCCCCGCAACGGCAAGTTGTAAACCCCGTCAGGCCCGGAAGGGAGCAGCGGTAGCAGCGAATCTGTGTGCCGGGGTGTGGCGGGTGCAGGCCGCCGCCATTATTCTTGTGTCATTAGGGTCATAGATGAGCTATCAGGTTCTGGCGCGCAAATGGCGGCCGCGAACATTCGCTGAGATGGCGGGGCAGGAGCACGTCCTGCGGGCGCTGGTCAATGCGCTTGACCATGACCGCCTCCACCATGCCTTTCTATTCACGGGCACCCGGGGGGTGGGTAAGACCACTATTGCCCGGATTCTGGCCAAATCACTGAATTGCGAGGCAGGTGTGAGCTCGCAGCCCTGTGGTGAATGTGCCGCCTGTCGGGAAATCGATGAAGGGCGTTTTGTTGATCTCATCGAAGTGGATGCGGCTTCGCGTACCAAGGTGGAGGATACCCGCGAGCTGCTGGAAAATGTCCAGTATGCCCCGGTGCGGGGGCGTTATAAGGTGTATCTCATCGATGAGGTGCACATGCTCTCCAAGCACAGTTTCAATGCCCTGTTGAAAACCCTGGAAGAACCGCCACCCCATATCAAGTTCCTGCTGGCGACCACGGATCCGCAGCGCCTGCCGGTGACCATTCTGTCCCGCTGTCTGCAGTTCAACCTGAAACGTTTGTCACTCACACTGATTGCCGGATATCTGGAGCGGGTGCTCCAGCAGGAAGGTATTGCCGCAGAGTCGGCGGCCGTGCGTCATATTGCCCGGGTTGCCGATGGCAGTATGCGGGATGCGCTGAGTCTGCTGGATCAGGCGATCGCTTACGGTGGTGGCAAGGTCTGCGAGGGTGATGTTCGTACGATGCTGGGCAGCATCGACCAGCAGTTTGTGATCGATCTGCTTCAGGCCCTGCTGGCCGGTGACGGTGATGCGCTGCTGGCGGTCATTCAGCGGGCTGCGGAACACAGCTGCGAATTCGTGGAATTGCTTAATGAAGTCATTGCCACCCTGCATCGTATCGCCCTGGCCCAGCATGTGCCGGCGGCACTGGACGACAGTCAAGGGGATCGGGAACATATGCTGGCTCTGGCGGAACAATGCAGCCCGGAGGCGATCCAGTTGTATTACCAGATTGCACTCCTGGGGCGTCGTGACTTGCCCCTGGTGCCTGATGCGCGCAGTGGCTTTGAAATGGTCATGCTGCGGATGCTGGTTTTCCGGCCGCTGGAGGAGACGGGTGTGCCTCCGCCGGCTGATACGCTTGCGGTCGGCAAGGTAGACCAGTCGGTGCCGGTCACATCTCCGCGGCAGCCGGTGGTGCAGACCGCACCGCCGGCGCCTGTTGTGCCGGCGCAGCGCAGCGCTGTTCATGGCGGGGAGGCTGCCGGGAACTGGAACGATATTATTGCGGCACTGAAACTGACCGGCATCCTGCGCGAACTGGCTGGCAACTGTGTGCTGCAGCAGCGGGATGCGAGCGGGATTCGTCTGACTTTGGATCACGCCCATGCCCATTTCCTGAACACGCAACGGGAAAGGCAACTGGAGAAGGCCCTGCAGGATTATTTCGCTGCCCCGCTGAAACTTGAAATCGTATCCGGCCTGCCCGAAGAGGAGACCCCGGCAGCCAGCCGGACCCGGGTGGCCCGTGATCGCCAGCAGGCCGCCGTTGCCGCTATCCAGGAGGACAGCGAGGTCAAGATCCTGCAGGAAGCGTTTGATGCACAGATTATCCCGGAGACCGTGCAACCACTGGAGTCGTGATGTCGCTGGTGTAACAATTTTAGCATTTAAGCAGGAGGAAAAACACAATGAAGGGTGGACTTGGTAACTTGATGAAACAGGCCCAGCAAATGCAGGCAGACATGCAGAAGGCCCAGGAAGAGTTAGCCAATCTGGAGGTCAGCGGCCAGGCCGGCGGTGGCATGGTAACGGTGATTATGACCGGTCGGCATGATGTTCGCCGGGTGCAGATCGATGACAGTCTGATGCAGGATGATAAGGAAATGCTGGAGGATCTGGTGGCGGCCGCCATCAATGATGCCGTACGCAAGGTGGACCAGGAGACCAAGGATCGCATGTCGGGTATGGCCAGTGGTCTGCCGCTGCCGCCGGGCATGAAGCTGCCGTTTTAGCGATCAGGCCTTGTGCAGCAACGACAGACGAGCCCATGGCTGACAGCCCCCTGATCAAGCAGCTGGTGGAGGCCTTACGCTGTCTGCCTGGCGTGGGGCCCAAGTCGGCGCGACGCATGAGTTATCATCTGCTGGAGCGGGACCGGGAGGGTGGCAGGCGCCTGGCCAGTATTCTGCTTGAGGCGATGGAGAAAATCGGCCATTGCAGCCAGTGTCGTGTACTGAGCGAAATCAGCCTCTGCCCCATCTGCGCTGACGAGCGGCGGGATCAGTCCTTGCTGTGCATCGTTGAAACCCCTTCCGATGTTCACGCCATGGAGCAGTCCACGGCCTACCGGGGGCATTATTTCGTTCTGATGGGACACCTGTCACCGCTGGATGGTGTTGGGCCCGAAGATCTGGGGCTGGATCATTTGGTGGCGCGTTTTGCCGCGGGCCAGGTAAACGAAGTGGTTCTGGCCACCAATCCCACGGTGGAGGGCGAGGCGACAGCCCACTATATTGCTGAAATTGCCCGCCGTCACGGCATCAGGGCAAGCCGGATCGCCTGCGGTGTGCCTTTCGGCGGAGAACTGGAATATCTGGACGCCAATACCTTGTCCCATGCCATGCTGGGGCGCAAGGCACTGTGATAGCCGCGTCTGACGATGAAAAGAACAGCGCGGCGCAGGGACAGGCGGTTGGGCATGATGTGACAGGTCGCTATCCTGGTTTTGACGCGGATTCACAGGAGGCTCGCTGAGCATGTTGGCGGCAACAGTGATCTACGCGGCCTTAAGCTACCTCCTGATGGTGGCGGCGTTCTTTTTCTCGCGTGTCCGCTACCTGCATATGACCGTGATGGTGACGATCATGGTGTCGGACCTGTTTTTTCCGGTATATCTCTACATGAATCGGGAGTGGGGGCGCCGCCTGTTCGATGAAGAGGAGATTTTCTCCTTCCTGATCTGGATGCATGTAATACTGATTATCACCTTGTACCTGCTCTATTTTTTACAGATCCAGACAGCTCGCGGCATATTGAAGGGCAGCAGTACAAGTCGTTCAGAACATCATAATCAGGCGCGGGGCATACTCATTGTGCGGGCGCTGGTGATCATCACCGGCGCCCTGCTGGTGGAACCTGAGCAGGGAGCATGAGTGCCGTGATCTTTGGCAGGAACTAGCCCTGGCAGGTAGAAAGGTGTAATATGCAAATGCAATGCATCTTTAAATTCTGAAAAAGCGTACCTGACCGATGCAGCTGACACTTTATACTGATTATTCCCTGCGGGTACTGGTTTACCTGGGCGTCAAGAGAGAAGAACTGTCCACCATCACGGAAATCGCCGATCACTATGGCATTTCGCGCAATCACCTGGTAAAGGTAGTCCATAATCTGGCCAATCACGGCTTTATCAAGACTACCCGCGGAAAGGGGGGGGGCATGCGGCTGGCTGGCAGTCCGGAGCAGATCAATATCGGCAATGTCGTGCGCCATACCGAGGTCAATTTTAATATTGTCGAGTGCTTCGACAACAGCAGCGACGGCTGTCCCATCACCCCTATCTGCGCCCTGAAAGGCGCCCTGCACCAGGCCACCCGCAGCTTCATGGCGGTGCTGGATGGCTACACTCTGGCGGATGTACTGCAGAACAGCGAGCAGCTCTCCCGGGCGCTACACATCGTGCGCTTCGCTTCACCCCAGTGAACCTCTGATCTGCCGGTAGCGCGCCAGGCGGGCGGTGGCGATCCTTCTGCCACCTTCCCCTGAATTTATGCCCAGTCCTGTAAGTAATAATCCAAGAATTACCTATTTCAATCCTGATGGAGTTGAGAGACGGGGTGTATTGAGACCATTAGGGATTGCTACCGCGATTCAAGCTTCTCCCGCATGAAACCGCTTGTTATACTAGCAGATCAAAAAATAAAAGGTAGATCTGGTGGTCAGGAAATCGCAAAGGGACAAGCGGTACAAAGATGACTCCAATCATATTTTCGAACGGCACTGCCTGGATCGAAGGCGGGGGATTCACCTGACCCGAAAAATCGATCTGGATGAGCAGGGTAATGTGCTTAGTTACGCATTGGCCTATATCGACCCGATGATTTGCTCGAAAGATAATGGTCGTGTATTGGGTTATGACAACCACCACGGCCATCATCATCGGCACTATATGGGTAAGATGGAGCCTGTAAGTTTCGTCAGTTTTACGGCTTTGGAAGAAAGATTCGAGATAGAAGTAAGGGAGCTTCGCGATGAGTATTACAGTTAAAACAGGAACAACAGAAGAATTCTTTACTCGTGGCAGAGCGATCGCCAAGCATATTGATGCGGCTAAGCCTGTCAAAGGCAGAGTAACCCTCACCTTTGAAAACGCAGATGATTTGGCACAAGTGCTGACAGTGACCCGTATACGTCTGGTGAAAGCGATCAGGGAGAATCCCGGCACTTATAAAAGTATTGCCCGCATGGTGCATCGTCGGCCCGAGGCGGTCGCGAAAGATATTCAGGTATTACAGGGGGTCGGGATCGTCCACGTTTATAAGGTTAAAAATCCAAGCCATGGCACCATGAATTATGTGGAGCCGGTAGGCAAGGAAGTGAAGTTGCAAGCGGTGATATAACAAGCCAGTATGCGTGGAGGCTATTTCGATCAATAACATGGATGGCTGGAGGATAGCTTTATGGATTGGGCTAAATTATTAAATAGCGAGAGAAGAAAAGATAAGGAAAAGTGCGGAAAGGATAGCAAGGGAAAAGGTACAAGTAGAAGAGAAGCGCGCACAGAAATAGAACGTGATTATGATCGCATACTTTTTTCCACGCCGGTGCGCAGGCTTGCTGATAAAACTCAAGTATTCCCGCTAGAGAGAAATGATAGCGTACGGAATCGCCTGACACATTCGCATGAAGTGTCAAATTTGGCAAGAAGTGTAGGTGTTTCGCTTGCGTTCGATGAGAATATCATACCAGAAGGACTAAAGGCACAGCGAGATATCCCGTCTTTATTAGCAGCAATTGGATTGGCTCATGATCTTGGGAACCCACCATTCGGGCATCAAGGGGAGTATGCGATCCAGTCCTGGTTCGAGGACAACCCGAGAAAATGGGAAGATAAATCGCTTACTGCCCCGATGAAACAGGACTTTCTCAAGTTTGAAGGAAATGCACAGACCATAAGACTTCTTGCCCGGTTGCAATTGATTAACGATGACTATGGCTTGAATCTCACTTATGCGACATTAGCCGCTTTAATGAAGTACCCCACAGGCTCAGATGGCGTGCCAAGTAAGAAAGAAGATAGAGACAAAGATGTTGCACGAAAGAAACATGGTTATTTTCAGTCCGAGAAATCCATTGTTAAGGAGGTTTGGGAAACGACTGGCCTAAACGAGGGAATTAGACACCCGCTAACATTTATTATGGAAGCCTGCGATGATATTGCCTATGCAGTTTTGGACGCAGAAGATGCAGTTAAGAAGAGGTTGGTATCATTCTCAGACCTTATGTCTTTTTTGGAACACCATGAAAATGGCGACAAGGCGATGAGTTCTGTCAGGGACTTATCTTGTAAGAAACACAGATTGTATAGGGATACAAGATTGTCACCGGCAGAACTGAATGAAATATCAATGCAGATGTTCAGGGTATATGCAATCGGTCAAATGATAGGTGATGTCAGGGCTGCGTTTATGGAGAATCATGCCCTTATAATGGCTGGGAATCTCAGGTCTGATCTATTAGCTGTTAGCAACTCAAGAAAATTATGTGAAAACTTAAAGAAGTTTGATAAAGAGCATGCCTATGCCCATAGAGGTGTGTTGGAAGTTGAGCTAACTGGCTACAATACGATTCGAGGGCTTATGGATTTCTTTTGGGATGCAATCGCCCAACGCAAGAAATTGGATGAATTGGGATCGAAAAGGAAAACTCCCTTTGCTGCCTATGCCTATAATCGTATCTCGGAAAACTACCGAAGGGTATTTGAAAATGATGAGAACGATATGCCTGTTCGGTATAAAGAGATGCAGCTATTAACGGATATGATGTCTGGCATGACGGACTCTTATGCTATTTCGATATACAGTGAATTAACACAATATCATGAACATTAAAGTTGTCGAAAATATTTCTCAATTAAGGAAGAGAGTTCACCGCTTTCTCTCTTCCGAAGCTTATGGGAAAGCAGAAATTAGGGCTGCCCTGGATGATTTTAATCAATACGGTTCTGTAGCTCTGTTTGGTGGGGTACTTAGAGATTTATGCCTGGTAGGCAATGAAGGTTTCGCATCAGATGTTGATATTGTTATTAAAACGGATAAATGGGCTGCATTTGAGGGGCATTTAGAAAGTTACAAGTATATTAAGAATAAATATGGTGGCTATCGTATTCAGCTATCCAAGTGGTCTATTGATCTCTGGAGGTTAGAGGATACTTGGGCTGCAAAACATGGTTATGTAGAAGTAAAAACATTCGAGGACCTGTGCAACACTACTTTTTTTGATTGGGATGCTATCGGGTATGAGCTTAAATCAAAAAAGATATTTGCTGGAGATGATTATCTTAAGCGAGTAAGAGGCGGCATTCTGGATATCAACTTACTGCCAAATCCAAACCCGCTAGGTAATTCGATTAAAGCGCTACGTTACTTGGAGAAGTATGACGCAAAATTATCGCCAAGATTGGCGAGCTATATTTCCGATGTCTTAAATACATTAGATGCGGAGAAAATAGGTGAAATAGAAAAAATGAGCCATGAGTGGGCAGTGTTGGGGAAATTAACGTCAATACATTTGAGCGCTTTAAAGAATCACCAAGATAATGAGCCACTATTTCCTTTGAAGAAGGAAAGATATCAGAAATCGTTGGATCTGCACTATAAGGGCTAATGAAAAAAGAGAATTTCTAAGGTGGTATCTATATCTCCATAATATGGCGCACTATACATCGTGCGCTTCGCTTCACCCCAGTGAACCTCTGATCTGCCGGTAGCGCGCCAGGCGGGCGGTGGCGATCTGTCCTGCGGCCTGTGCGGCGTTGATGGCACAGCCGGGTTCATTCAGATGATGGCAGTTACGGAAGCGGCAGTGACCGAGAAACGGGCGAAATTCCCGGAAACCTTCCTGCAGCAGGTCAGGGTCGATATGCCAGAGTCCGAAATCGCGCACGCCGGGTGAGTCGATGATATCAC
>CAZFJS010000076.1:0-9054 GCA_964519605.1 uncultured Gammaproteobacteria bacterium | reverse complement strand
TTTGCCGCGGTCAATATGGCGGACCTCGTGACCGATAACGGTATAAATGACCATTTCAGCGATATTGGTAATATGGTCACCAATGCGCTCCAGTACCTTGGCGATATTGATCAGCGCCATGTACTGGCTGAGGGCGCCCGGATTCTCTGCCATGTAGGTCAACATGACCCGCTGCGTATTGGCGAAGGCCTCGTTGATACGTTGATCGTGTTCAATCACAGCCTGTGCCAGATGGGTATCACGGTTCAGGTAGGCATCTCTGACACTCTTCAGCTGATCGAGAATCAGGTCCTGCATATCAGGGATCGCCCCCAAACTCTGTGGCTGCTGTTCTTTCATGCGCAGCACATCCTGGGCAATATTGGCGGCCAGATCACTCATACGCTCCAGATCGGTAACGATTTTTGTGGCGGCAAATACAAAACGCAAATCCGAGGCCGCCGGTTGATGGCGTACAATCAGCGCGCGCGCCGCCTCGTCCGCCTGCACCTCCAGCGCATTAGCGGCCTCATCCTGCTTGATCACCCTGGCCGCCAGTTCAAGGTCGCCCTCGCGCAGAGCCTGCAGGCTCTGCTTGATATTCCTGCGGACAATCTTGATCATAGCAACCTGCAGCGATTTGAGGTCCGCCAACTCCGCATCAAAGCGCGTCAGGGTATGTTCTGGCATGTTTCTCTCCTCATCAGCCGAAGCGTCCGGTAATGTAATCTTCTGTCTGCTGCTCCACAGGCGATGTAAACAGGGTATTCGTTTCGCCAAACTCGATCAGCTTCCCCATAAAAAAGAATGCCGTAAAATCCGACACCCGCGCCGCCTGCTGCATATTGTGAGTCACGATAATAATCGTGAATTTCTCTTTCAGTTCATCGATTAGGGCCTCGATCTTGGCAGTGGCAATGGGATCCAGCGCCGAGCAGGGTTCATCCATCAGAATGACCTCCGGCTGCACCGCCAGGGCCCGGGCAATGCACAGACGCTGCTGCTGCCCCCCGGACAGCGCAGTACCCGGTTTGTTCAGCATATCCTTCACTTCTTCCCATAGTGCCGCATCGCGCAGGGCCCCTTCCACCTTTTCAGCCATGGCGTTAGCACGCAGACTGGTATGCAGCTTCAGACCATAGGCGATATTATCGAAAATGGACATCGGGAAAGGTGTTGGTTTCTGAAAAATCATACCCACCCTCCGGCGTAATGTCAGCGCCGGGATCTTTGCATCAATGATATTGACGCCATCCATGAGGATCTCGCCCTCCGCCCGGTGTCCCTTGTAAAGGTCGAACATACGGTTATAGGTACGGATGTGCGTAGATTTACCACATCCCGAAGGACCGATGAAAGCGGTCACCCGGTTCCTGGCGAGATCCAGCGTATTACCAAACAACACCTGCTTGTCACCATAAAAGAAATTGAGATTCCGCACGGATAACTTGATCTCATTTTCCTGAGCCGCCTGATTGATGGGGTCTACCGATATCAATGCCTGCTCCTTTTATGCAGTACGAGTCGCGTAATAATCGTCGTGGCCAGCACCGCCATAGTAATAAGAAAAGCCGCGCCCCATGCCAACGTGTGCCAATCATCATAGGGACTCATGGCGTAGTTGAAGAGCGTTACCGTGAGGTTCCCCAGCGGCTCATTCATACTTTGCATCCAATAGGGGCTGTTCAAAGCCGTAAACAGCAGCGGTGCCGTTTCACCCGCCACGCGTGCCACACCGAGCATGATGCCGGTGATGATACCGGCGACGGCAGCACGATAGATAACCTGCGGCATAATCTTCCAGTAGGGGGCCCCCAGCGCCAGAGCCGCCTCGCGCAATTCATGGGGCACCAGTTTCAGTATTTCCTCAGTTGTGCGGGAGACCACCGGCAGCATGATGATCGCCAGTGAGACCGCCCCGGCCCAACCGGAGAAATGTCCCATCGGCTTTACCATGACGATATAGACAAAGACACCGATGATAATGGAAGGCGCGGAAACCAGGATATCCGAGAAGTAGCGTACGATACGCCCCATCATGCTGTCACGACCGAACTCGGACAAATAGGTACCGACCATAAGCCCGAAGGGTACTGCCATCATAGCCGCCATCAGGGTCATCAAAAAAGTGCCCAAAATCGCACTCCCCAGCCCTCCGCCCTGCTCGCCGGGTGGAGCGGGCAGTTCAGTAAAAAAATCCCAGTTGATGGCCCCGACCCCCTTCAGCGCCACATCACCAAGAATCCAGCCCAGCATCACCAGGGCAATCAAGGTCGCCATACCAGAGGCTAACAGGACCAGGTAATTCAGCAATTTCCGCCGCCGCTGGCGCATCATCGCCCCGCCGCCTGTGCGCCCCGCCGGAGCCACAGCTGGGCCAGGCCAAGAATGACAAAGGTGATCATGAACAGCACCAGACCCAGCTCAACCAGCGAGGACAGATAGATATCGCTGTCGGCCTCGGTAAATTCATTGGCCAGCGTGGAAGCAATAGAATTACCCGGCGCAAACAGCGACACTGACAAATGAAAGGCATTGCCGATAACAAAAGTAACTGCCATGGTTTCACCCAGGGCGCGCCCCATGCCCAAAAAAACAGCACCGACGATACCCTTCATGCCATAGGGAATAGTGACATCCCGCACCACTTCCCAGGTCGTGCAGCCCATGCCATAGGCAGCCTCCTTGAGATTCAACGGCACCATCTGAAAAACATCCCGCGTCACCGAAGCGATAAAGGGCACAATCATCAAGGCCAGAACCAGTCCGGCGGTGAGCATACCGATACCCATGGGGGGGCCGCTGAATAAGGGTATGAAACCGAAATGCTCACTCAACCAGGGTTGCACATGATCGGCCATCAAGGGTGACAAGACAAACAAACCCCACATACCGTAAACGATGCTGGGAATGGCGGCGAGTAGCTCGATGGCGACGCCGAATGGCGTTTTTATCCACGCAGGGGCCAGTTCCGCCAGAAACAGGGCAATGCCGATACTGATCGGGATGGCAAACAGCATGGCCAGCAGGGTGGAGACCAGCGTGCCGACAACAGGGATCACGGCACCAAAATCATCCTTGACAGGATTCCATGCGCTGCTGCTAAGAAACGAAAAACCGAATTTATGGATCGATGGCAGGGAGGCGTACCACAAGACCACCACAATGGTAATGAACAGGACCAGGACGCCGACAGCAAAACTCAGCGTCACCCCCCTAAACACCGTATCACCCCACGCTTTTTTCCCCGTCGCGCTCATACCGCTGCGCCCCTCCCCCCAGAAAAATCCAATATTTTGCAACCTAATACTAGCCGCAGTACAACCGACACGCAATAAGCACCCCCAAGAAAGGGCAACACCCTGCCTGCCCACTGAATTTTGCTAAAGCGACACAAAATGAAAAGGCCGGGATGAAACCCGACCTTTCCGCTTACTGTGAGCCTACGCGCTTAGGGCCAGATCGCCTGACCGGAGCGGTCATGCAGTACCTTGCGCCAGGTAGCCTCTACCATTTTTACGACCGCTGACGGCATCGGCACATAATCAAGTGCCGCAGCCGCCCGCCCACCGTTCCGGTAGCTCCAGTCGAAGAACTTCAGCACTTCCCGGGCCTGTTGCGCCCTGGCCTGTTCCTTGTATATCAGGATGAAGGAAGCGCCGGTGATGGGCCAGGAATTGGCGCCCGGCTGATTGGTCAACACCACATAATAACCCTTGCTGTGCGCCCAGTCCGCACCTGCCGCGGCCGCCTGAAAATTCTCTGCCGTCGGCGCCACGAAATGACCCTCACGATTCTGCAGCAGAACATAGGCCATATGACTCTGCAGCGCATAGGCATATTCAACATAACCGATGCTACCCCTCAGTTTCTTCACGAAAGCGGCCACCCCTTCGTTACCCTTGCCTCCCACACCGGCAGGCCACATGACCGACTTGGCATTGCCGATCTTATCGGCCCACTCACCACTGATCTTGGTGAGGTAATTGGTGAAAATCCAGGTAGTCCCGGAACCATCGGCGCGATGCACCACCGTGATATCCTGATCCGGCAGGGATAAACCGGGATTGTCTGCCACGATGTGCGCATCATTCCAGCGGGTGATCTTGCCCAGATAGATTGCCGCGAGATTGGCGGCGGTCAATCTTAGCTGACCGGCCTTGATCCCCGGAATATTCACCACCGGCACCACCCCGCCCATGATCATCGGGAACTGCATCAGACCGAATTTTTCCAGCACGTCGGGTTTCAGCGGCGCATCAGAGGCACCGAAGTCCACGGTTCTTGCCTTGATCTGTTTGATACCGCCACCGGAACCGATGGACTGATAATTCAGCCGGACACCGGTTTTCTTGTTGTAGGTATGCGCCCATTTGCCATAAACCGGGTACGGGAAGGTTGCACCCGCACCGTTGATACTGCGCCCTGCAAAAGCGGCAGACGCCACCATCATTCCGCCCACAGCAACCAGGGTGGCTGCCAAAAATATCTTTTTCATGCTTTCCTCTCCTTAAAATCAATGTCAGCGGGGAAAACAGTATGCCCCGATTCCACAGCAGTATAGGCAGCCTTTATGACATTCATGTGACGTCTTCACAGAGCGCATCACTTAAAGTTGCCGTCGCCGCTGCCGGTACCGCCAATCACCAACACTGCAAGACTGCAAAACCCGTCCTGGCGCCAGCATAATAATACTTGACGCAAGCCGCGCCATCATAAAGAATAGCGCGGCCGTGCCGATAAGCGAATTGTTCGTAGCGGGGGCAACACCTCACCATGGACATGGCCTCGCTTCACTGTACAACACCAAGCTCGGGAACCAGCCGTATGTCGGAGAACAAACAGGACAAGCCCCAGGATCACGGCAGAAGAGATTTTCTTGGCACCGCCACCTGCTTCGTGGCAGGCGCCGGGATCGCCGCCTCTTCATGGCCATTTATCAACAGTATGAACCCCACAGCCGACGTTCTGGCCAAGGCCAGTACGGAAGTGGATCTCAGTGACATTCCTGCAGGCGAGGAAAAGACAGTCCTCTGGCAGGGTAAACCGGTATTTATTCTGCACCGAACAGCAGACCAGATCAGCGCCATGGAAGCCTCCACGGGCAGCCAGAAAGACCCGGAACCGGATGAAAAGCGGGTTCAGAAACCGGAATGGCTGGTCGTCGTCGGCATCTGCACTCATCTTGGCTGCGTTCCCAACCGCAGGAAAGAAGGCTGGTTATGTCCCTGTCACGGCAGTGTCTACGATAACAGCGGTCGGATCCTGCATGGGCCCGCACCCCGCAATCTGGATCTGCCACCCTACGAATTCGTGGCAGACACCAGGATCATCATCAAAAAGGCATAAGTCACCGCGAGTTGTTTCCGGCGCACCGACAGAGGAAATATCATGAGCAGGATGGTTGACTGGATTGACAGGCGTTTTCCTTTATCCCATTTCATCAACAAAGAACTCACCGGCTACCCGACGCCTCGCAATCTAAGTTCATGGTGGAATTTCGGTTTTCTGGCGGGATTCGTGCTGCTGCTCCAGATCCTCAGCGGTATCTTCCTGGCCATGCATTACAAACCGGATGCCCAACTGGCATTCGGCTCTGTAGAACACATTATGCGGGAAGTCAATTATGGCTGGCTGATTCGCTATATGCATTCCACCGGCGGCTCGGCCTTTTTCGCCATCATCTATATTCACATGGCACGCTCCCTGTACTATGCCTGCTATCACAAGCCCCGCGAGCTGATGTGGTGGAGCGGCCAGGTGCTGTTGCTGATGTTGATGGCCACCGCCTTCATGGGCTATCTCCTGCCCTGGGGCCAGATGTCCTACTGGGGGGCGCAGGTAATCACCAACCTGTTCCGCGCCACGCCTTTCTTTGGTGACCAGATTGTCGTCTGGCTGCGCGGCGGCTTTACTATCGGTGACGACACTCTGTCGCGTTTTTTCGTGCTGCATTACCTGTTTCCTTTTCTGATCATGGGCGTAGTATTTATCCATCTGATCGCCCTGCATTACGTCAAAAGCAGCAATCCCACCGGGATTGAACTGGCAAAAAATCAACAGATCACCTTTCACCCCTATTTCACCATCAAGGATCTCTACGGTCTGGGGCTGTTTCTGATCATCTATTGCTATTTTGTGTTTTTTAACCCGGATTTCTTTATCGAGGCCAATAATAATATTCCCGCCAACCCCCTGAAAACGCCGTCCCACATTGAACCGGAGTGGTATTTTCTGCCCTTCTACGCCATTCTGAGATCGATACCTGACCTGCTGGGCGGCGTGATCGCCATGAGCTTATCCGTCCTGATCTTCGCCGCCCTACCCTTTCTGGATCGCAGCAAGATCCCTGGGGGGGCACGTTACCGGCCCATTTACCGAACCCTGTTCTATCTCTTCATGATCGATATCCTGGTGCTGGGCTATGTGGGTGCCCAGCCGCCCAATGGCGTCCTCATGCAGGTAGGCCAGGCGGCCACCTTCATTTACTTCCTGCTGTTCAGCTTGCTGCCCTTCGTTTCCAAAAAGGAAGAGAAATGGCTGCTGGCAAAAGGCCTGCCGCCCGCCGTACTGGCCTTCATGGAGGAAGAGGCAACCCGCGAATCCGACAGGAAAAAGCCATGATTCGTCGCTTGCCTAGCCTCATCCTGCTGCCAGGCATCCTGGCCATAACCACGCTGTGTGCCGCCGGGGAAACGCCCCTGCAGCCCCTCGAGATCGATCATCGTGCGGATATCCTGCAGCGCGGTGCTGAAACTGTCGTCGGCGTCTGCATGGGTTGTCACGATCTGCAATATCTCCATTATCGCGATCTACGGAGCATCGGTCTGTCGCAAAAGGCTGTGGATAGCTATCGTGGCGAGCTTTCACTGGAAGCACCTCTGCTGAGCCTGATGCCGGCAGAGCAGCGCAAAGCCATGTTTGGACTGGTGCCTCCGGATTTATCCATGATGGCCCGGGCGCGGGAAGGCGGCGCCCGTTACATTTATACCTTGCTGACCAGCTTTCACACCACCGCGGCTGGTGGCGTAGACAACAGCCTGTTCCCCGGCATCAAAATGCCGGATATCCTTGCATCCAGTACCGCCGAGGATCCCGAGGCGATTCACAAAACCGCCCGGGAGGCGGCAATCTTCCTGGACTGGGCGGCTGACCCGCACGCCGATGAACGACATACCCTGGGCTATTATGTGCTGACCTACCTGGGAGTGCTGACCTTGCTACTCTACCTGCTGAAGTGCCGGATCTGGCAACGCCTGGACGCTCCCGAGAACAAGTCCACATAGCACCCCGGGCAGTGCGCACGCTTGCCTGCGGTCAGCAATTCTGCTATAAAGGCTCCCTTTGCATATTCCAGTTTGGAGGTTAGACGCGATGTCCAGGGTATGTCAGGTAACGGGTAAACGGCCGATCACAGGAAACAACGTTTCCCATGCCAACAACAAAACCAAACGGCGTTTTCTGCCCAATCTCAACAACCATCGTTTCTGGGTGGAAAGCGAGAATCGCTGGGTGCGCCTCCGGGTCAGCTCCAAGGGCATGCGTATCATCGATAAGCTGGGCATTGACCAAGTGCTGACCGATATCCGTAAACGTGGCGAAAAGATCTAGGAGACCTGAAAAATGCGCGAGAAAATCAGACTGGTTTCAACGGCAGGCACGGGCCATTTCTACACCACAGACAAAAACAAGCGGACCATGCCGGAAAAAATGGAAATCAAGAAATATGATCCCGTTGTCCGCAAGCATGTAGTCTACAAGGAAGCTAAAATCAAGTAGCCGCGGGGATATCAGCCAAACGCGTTTAGTGCTCAAGTGCGATATTCAGCATTGATGCGCACGTATTCATAGGATAAATCGCAACTCCAGACCTGGGCAACTGCCGAACCACGGCCCAGCTCAATGCGCACAGTGATTTCCGCCTGCCTCATCACCGTTGCACCAGCCTCCTCCAGATACTCGGCTGCCCGCCCCCCCTGGTGTACGATACATACCTCACCCAGGAAGATATTCACCTTTTCGATAGCGAAGTGTTCGATACCGCTTCTGCCCACTGCCGCCAGAATACGGCCCCAGTTGGGATCGCTGGCAAAGAAGGCCGTCTTGACCAGCGGGGAATTGGCCACGATGAAAGCAACGTGGCGACATTCGGCCTCACTGCATCCCTGGGAAACCTCGATAGTAATGAATTTTGTCGCCCCTTCGCCATCACGGACGATCGCCTGCGCCAGCCGACGAGAGAGGCGCGAAAGGGCGCGCATGAACTGCATCCCGGGCTGACTGTCAGCATCATCGATCAACGGCAGGCTGCTTCTACCGGTCGCCAACAGCACACAGGCATCATTGGTAGAGGTATCACCGTCTACTGAAATACAATGAAATGACTGCGCCACCGCCCGCTGCAGACAATCCTGCAAGGTATCGGGAGCAAGCGCTGCGTCCGTCGCGATAAAGGCCAGCATCGTTGCCATATCAGGATGGATCATCCCCGCACCCTTGCAGATTGCGGTTAGTGTCACCGTCTGCCCGTCGATCTCCAGGCGCTCCGAAAATGCCTTGGGAACAGTATCCGTGGTCATAATCCCCTGCGCAGCCTGCAACCACCCTGTCTCATCGAGACTGGCGGAGGCCTGCGGGATAGCCCTGCGAAAAGCATCGATGGCCAGCGGCTCGCCGATCACCCCGGTGGAAAACGGCAACACCTCTACCGGCTGGCAGCCCTGCTGTTCGGCCAGGAAGGCGCAACAGCTTAAGGCGTCCTGAATCCCCGGCTCACCAGTCCCGGCATTGGCATTTCCGGAATTGATCAGTAAAAAACGCGGTTGTGCCGCGCTTAGATGGTGGCGGGCCACCGTTACCGGCGCTGCACAAAAAGCATTGCGGGTAAAAACAGCCGCCGCATGACTACCCGGGCTAATCTCGATAAGCACCAGATCATCCCGGCCATCTTTCTTGATGCCAGCCGAGACGGCTCCCAGACGTATTCCCGCCACAGGGTACAGCGGCGAAGGTTCCGCTTTCAGACCAACTGCCATGCGCCCAGGTGAATCTTAGAGAGGAACGGGAAAAAGCAGG
>CAZFJS010000075.1:2927-9094 GCA_964519605.1 uncultured Gammaproteobacteria bacterium | reverse complement strand
ACCGGCGAAGATGAAAAACAGCAAGCTGATACTGATACTGTCCCTTCTGACAGCCCTGCTACTGAGCGGCTGCAGCAGCGGTGGCGGCAGCGGTGGCAACAAGGCCAGCCAGATCAGTGGTATCGTGCTGCTGCCGGCGCAGCAAACAGCCAGTCGTACGAGCGGCAATCTGTGGGACCGCACCCTGGGCATCTTCATCAGCAAGGTCTATGCTGATGTGCTCGGCCTGGCGCCGGTGGCTAACGCCACGGTGGAACTGGTCCGGCTGGACAGCCAGGGCAATGTCCTCAGCGTGCTGAACACCACCGCCAGCGATGCCACCGGGGCGTACAGCTTTACCACCACTCTGGCACCCGACAGCACCCTCGCCGTCCGCTTGCCTGCTGAACTAACACCCACTCGCGCCATCGTGACTTCCGCGAACACCGACATCACCCCGGCCACCGAGGCGGTGCTCAGAACCATCATCAACCAGATCACCGCGCCACCTGTCTCTTCCCTGGTTGACTATACCGTGGCAGAAAGTCAGGCGCTGCTGGATCTGGTCAACGGCATGAACATCGATGTCAGCACCGCCCCTACTTTTGATGCCGCAGTCACCCAAATCATGAGCCAGGCAGGCGCCACTCTGACCAATCTAGCCGCCGGTTACGCCACCCCGGCCAGTGTCACCGCCCTTTTTCAGAACAATTATGCCGTGCTGGGGGAAACCACCACCCTGGTACCGCCCCCCCAGTTAAATGGCGCCTCGGCGGGCATCGACCACCGCGCCGTGGACGGTGCCTTGGGTTTCAACAGCGCAACCGGCAAGGTCAGTGGCAACGAATTTGGCCTGATCACTATCAGTAATCTCTCCACTGCCTCCTTCTTCTGTGATCCGGACACGCTGTTCGCCGATACCTTCATCCCCGCCAGCAATGGCCAGATAGCTATCCAACCCGCGGCCGGCGGCAGCGCCGTGGTAGGCGCCGTCTCCGCTGACAACAATCTTCTGGTCTACCCCCTGATCGATAATATCGCCGGTATCAACGGCAACGCCATCGGCAGTGGTCGCGGCATCCGCATTGCCATGAAATCAGTGAACAGCATGCCTTTCCAAGGTTTCAGCCTCAACCCCAGCGTCAGCGGTAACTATAATCTGGTGTGGAGCAATAACTACCTGGCCAATGGTGGTGGCATGGGCGGCAGCGGAACCTATTCCACGGCCATCGGCACCGCCACGGTAAATTTCGACTCCACCCAGCTTGCAACCTTCAACGGTTTCAGCTCCCAGGTCAGTCCGATGACTTCCAGCAATGCCTTCCGCAGCACCCTGACCGCCAATCTGGCGGCCGGCACCATCAGTAATATCAGCGGCGCCGACAATCTCTCCGGCGTCTATACCGTCCTGCCCGGCAATGAAATCCTCGCCCCTCTAGGCAATACCACCAACATGATGGGTGGCATGGGCGGCGGCGGCGATTTTCTCCAGGGCACCAGTATGGCAACAACGGCCGGTCCGGCCACTGTAATCGCCTTTTCTAACTGGATCGCCGGCGGCGCCATGGGTGGCGGTGGCGGTTTGGGCATGGGCAGTGCCGGCTGCGGCGGCAATGGGGGCGGCGGTGGATTTGGCAGCAGCAGCATGATGGGCGGCGGTGCCGGCGAAGGCCGCGGCCTGACGGTGGCGGCCTTACAGACTGTGGGGAAAACGGTTGCAGATATCTTCGGCACCTATAATGTTGTGGCGCAGCTGACTTCCTTCACCGCAAGCACCGGTACCGTGCTGCTGAACTCGGAAATCCGTCATGGCACCATGAATTTCGACGGTGCTGGTAGTGTTACTGCAAGCGAGCTATTTTCTCAGCGTGCCACCATGGACGCATCACAGGCCATTGCCGGCACCACCACCGCCGTCACCACATCCACCGGCACCCTGAATTATACCGGCACCTACACTGTCTCCGCGGTGAATGGCAGCATGAGTCTGAATCTGGCCGGCCTGACCACCGCTGCCGGTTTTACCACCGCCGACGGCAGCTTCCTGGCCTTCCCTATTGATATGACGACGACCGGGGTCAGCGGCAGCCGGGGACTGTTGTTGCTGGTTCGCCAGCCCTGATAAAGACCAGTTCCCTGATCTCGTGACCCAGACGACGGGCACGCTGTTCAAATCGGGTGAGCGGGCGGTAGGCCGGGCGCATGGCAAAGGCACCCGGCCCGGCGGTATTCGTAAATTCCGGGCACTGCGCCATCACCTGCAGCATGTGGCCGGCATAATCCTCCCAGTCCGTCACCATATGCAGCATCCCGCCGGGCTTTAACCGGGAAGCCAGCAGATGGATAAACGCCGGCTGCACGATGCGCCGTTTGTGATGCCGCTTCTTGGGCCAGGGATCGGGGAAAAACAGCAGGACCGCATCGAAGGCTGCAGCAGGCAGGCGCGGCAAAACCTCAAGCGCATCGGCATTGATGAGCCGCACGTTCTCCCTCTCCGCCGCCACCAGGCGCTGCATCAAACTGCCCAGACCGGTACGATAGACCTCGATGCCGAGATAGTCCTGCTGCGGTGCCGCTCCGGCCATGGCCAGCAGAGCATCTCCCATGCCGCAGCCGATCTCCAGGATACGCGGCGCACAGCGACCGAACAGGCGTTCCAGATTCAGCATCTCGCCTGCCTGCAGCACCACACCATAGCGTTCCCAGTGGCACGACCAGGCACGGCGCTGAGCAGGGGTCATACGACCCTCGCGGCGCACAAAGCTGCGCACCGTGCGCAATGGGCGGGGGGCGGTCATCTATTATTGTTTAGATGCGGTAGCTGAAGCCGCTCAGAAAAAGGTGCCATCCAGTGGCGAGGAGGCGCTGGCAAAGCGTTTGCGCGGGATACGCCCCGCCAGATACGCCGCGCGGCCTGCCTCCACTGCCCCTTTCATGGCAGCCGCCATCAACACCGGCTGGCGGGCACCGGCGATGGCGGTATTCATCAACACGCCATCGCAGCCCAGCTCCATGGCCACGGCGGCATCCGAGGCCGTGCCGACCCCGGCGTCCACCAGTACCGGTACCCCGGCGTTTTCCACGATAGTGCGAATATTATAGGGGTTACGGATACCCAGGCCGGAGCCGATGGGCGCCGCCAGGGGCATCACTGCAATGCAGCCCAGCTCTTCCAGGCGTCTGGCGGCGATGGGGTCATCATTGGTATACACCATCACCTTGAAGCCGTCCCGCACCAGCACCTCGGCCGCTTCATAGGTCTGTACCAGATCGGGGAACAGGGTCTGCTCATCACCCAGCACCTCCAGCTTCACCAGATCATGGCCATCCAGCAGCTCACGGGCCAGGCGGCAGGTGCGGATGGCCTCCGCGGCGGTATAACAACCGGCGGTGTTGGGCAGCAGGGTATAGCGCTCGGGCGAGATGACCTCAAGCAGACTGGGTTCGTCAGACTGCTGACCAATATTGGTGCGGCGGATCGCCACAGTAACGATCTCTGCACCGCTGGCCTCGATAGCCAGGCGCGTCTCCTCAAAATCCCGGTATTTTCCGGTACCCACCAACAGCCGGGAACGGTACGCCCGCCCGGCAATGATCAGCGGCTTGTCATCGATGACGGCTTGATGGTCCATAAAATGTTCTTCCCGCGAATTGCAAAGGGATCAGATTATCCTGGATTCCGTAGTTGAACGGCCTGTAGCGTGCCTTGCCTTGCATGGCTGGCAAGGCACAAGAGAAGGAATCGCCCGGTGTGTCTATTGCGGCCATTCGAAACGTCACCAGCGACGCAATACAAGGCGCGATACGAGCCGTGGCAGCTCACCATCAGGGCGAACGAACGGTACCTCTGAACCTTCTCAGGCATATTGAGCTTGATGACTCCTCTAAGCGATCAACTGCGGAATCCGGGATTATATCCCCTGACCGCTAAAATGGCTACGCTTGGCCTCGCACCGACATGATTCAACATTCGGCCATTTTTCTAAAGGGTGATTTGCACAACCTCAAGATGCCCGGAATATCAGGGCTTGAAAGCGCCTTGCGGCCAGAAAAAACAGCGAGAACAACCCCATCATGCCACCACCGCCACCACCTGAGGGGGCACCGCCACTGCTGGAAGTCGAAGAGGTTACGGTCGCCGTCACCACCAGGCGGGTGGCTGGATCGCCTATGAAGGTAAAAACATCCAGGTTATTGGCATCGATACCCTTCTTGACCACTGCATTAACCTTCGCCTGGGTGGTGACGACCCCCAGGGTGGTGATCTTCTTCTCATAGATGCCGGCAAACAGTTCCTCACCAATCGAGCGCTGCTCGGAGGGAAAGGCAAAGGCCGCCGGACTCCACATGCCGATGGCCCCGGCATCTTCCCGAAACAGCAGGGCCTCCGGCAGGGGGACACTGAATTTGATCGCTGTACCATCCGGCAACTGGATGGCTTTACCTTCATTGGGTTCGGCAAACAAGCCGTTCAGGCAATTGAAGGCCACAAAGAACGGGAAGGCCCGGAAGTTGGAGAGCTTGGCCGCATCCCTGGAACTGATCAGCTCCAGCACATCGCCACCCGGGGTCCCGTCGGAATTGGAGGCCACCCAGCGGTTCACCTGGCCATGCCCGAAATAGGTCACCAGACCCACCCCCTTGTCATTGAGGGCCTGGGAAAAGGCGCCCCGCAGCAGAAATTTCCGATCACTGTTGCCGGGATTGATCAGCGTGGTGGTGATACTGGCCGGCACATGATTCAGCCACTCCCGGGCAAAGCTTTCAAATCGAGGATCCTGGTCACCGGTGGCCACCAGGATGCGGCTCGACCAGTCGCCGGCCATGCCCTGGTCATAGGCAATCAGCTTGTTGGTAATGATGCGCACATCATTGGACGTCTTGGCAGGGATGCGGCCAATGTTCATGTCGGGCAGCAGATCATTACCGGCGACAGTGACAAACCAGTTGTCGCTGGGGGTCTCGCCAATGGCTACGGTCTCGACCAGGTGGGTGGGCACCAGGTTGATCTGTCCGGTATGGTAATTATCCTTGTAATCCAGATTTGCATCGCCGATCAGCACCACGAATTTAGGCGAGGGGGCCTGCCAGTTGTGGTAGGCATAGCCGAGAAAGTCCTTGATGGCCTGGGGGGTGAATATGCCATCCGAAAACGCATCGAAGATCGCCTGGGTGGTGACAATTTTAACCCGGTAGCCTTGGCCAGCACGGTGTTGCGCCAGGGGGGCCACGGCGGCGCTCAGGCTGTCATGGGTGATCACCAGGTAATCCGCGCCATTGGCGGGATTGCGGAGATCCGGGGCGTTGCTCTGGAATGACAGGGTGGGGGTGATGATCGCCGGTACGGCGATCGCCAGGTAGCGGTGATCTCCCTGGATGGCGGTGGCAAACTGGACACTGAAGGTCGCGCCCGCAGACGTGATCACGGGATTGCTCAGCCGCTGGGGCTGGGCGGGATCGGTGATATCGAAGACCTGGACCTGGTTGCTGCTGAAATTCGTCACGGTGACGCTGGCGGGACCAGTGAGCTGAAAGGCCAGTTGGTCATTGCGTGCTGCCAGGACGCGGTCATAGTCCACTTCGATGTGGTTGACGTACACACTGTCGGCGAGGATATTCGGATCACTCACTTCAGTGACGCTCAGGGTGTTGGTCCCTTCCTGCAGCAGGGTGGCGGACAAGCCGCTAAAGGCATGGCTCAGGGGCACCTGGCCATCCCAGTGGATCTCACCCAGCAGGGTGCCGTTCAGACTCACCCGGGTGGTATGGTCAGGATTTTGTGGGGGGTCGGTCTCGCCCTGCAGGGTCAACCGCAGGGTGACACTCTGGCCGGTGTCGACCACCTGATGGAGGGTGAAGGGGAAATCCCGTGAGCTCCCGGCTCTTAAGGCGCGGCCCCAGAACCAGTGATCCAGGCCTTCCCCATTGGGGAGCTGTTGCCAGTAGAACCAGCTCTGTTCTGCGTGGTGCGTCGTCCGAAAGCTGCTGGCTACTGTCCCGCTATTGCCACTGGCCCAGGCGGGCATGGGTTTCATTGGTCCCAGGTTGCCGACCTTGACCCAGTAGATGTTCTCATCGGTGTATTTGAATTCTGGATCCCCGTCCTGGATGGGAAGACCGTAGAACTGCAGGGTATCGCCCGGACCGAAGAGACCGTCGTTGCCATCCTTCAGGGCAATGGCGACTTC
>CAZFJS010000075.1:1615-2827 GCA_964519605.1 uncultured Gammaproteobacteria bacterium | reverse complement strand
TCAGTGGGATTGGTGGCCGCCTTGTGATCCGCCAGGCGATTCACCTCGATCACATTGCCGCGCGCATCCCGGATAGAGACACTGAAGGCGGTGCTGGGCTGGGTGTTCACCCGTGGGGTGTCAGTCTCCCTCGGGGTGTTGGTCATCCCGGGACTGCTGATCGCCGGTTGACCTAGGGTATAAACAGGGTCTGCACCATCGTCGCGGGGAAGGCTGGCCGCCCGGGGGCGGACCGATGAGTCCACAGGCTGGCTGACCGGGGTGGCAATCGTCTGCTGCGGTGTTGCCTGGTGTGCGACGGTCTGGGATCGACTCGACAGGATCAAGGTGCCACCCACCGTCGGCGCGCTGACCAGAGATGCATTGCCTGTGACCCCACGAAGTGCTGGTGACGACCGACGGACCTCTGGCTGACTGGCCGTCGTACTACGGGTATTGACTGACGCCAGTGCCGTGCCTGTCTCACGTGGATCGTTGAGCTGAACCGTGTTGTGGGCCGTCACCAGGCCCTGGGTGCTCACATCCTCCAGGCGATAGTAGTAAGTCTTGCCCGAGATCGCCTGGCGGTCTGTATAACTATAGGTGATGCTGAGTCCGGGCCCCCCGCGGGCCGGGATCAGACTGGAAGTGATTGGCGTGAAGGGTCCCTTGGGTAATTCACTGCGCAGGATCCGGAATCCCCAGTTGTCCGTCTCGGAGCTAGTGGTCCAATTGATCAATGCATGACTTCCCTGGCGGTTCACTGTGAAATCCGTCAGCGTGATGGCCGTGGAAGCTTCTTCGCCAATGGCAAAGGGCAAGAAACTGGAGGTCAGACCACAAATCACATTTGTCGTCGTATTCAGGCTGGAGGTGATGTCCGTCCAGTTGGTCCCGTTGTGGTGAAACAGCTTCAGGGTTGTGATAGCAACGAAATCAGCTGAGTTGAAGTTGAAGCACACCTGGACTGGTCCCGTGAAGGCAGCCGTGGTGGTAATATCCTTATACGGGATCGGCTCGTTGAAGTGGTAACCCGTCGGGGCAACAGGACCGGTGCTGCTCAGTGAGGCGCAGGTATTACCACCCAGTGTCACGGCCGGGAAAGTTACTGTAATCCCAACCAAGGGGACTACCGCAATATTGTTGCCTGTCGAGGTGGCGGCACAGTTCAGTCCTGGATTCACCGTGATGCTCAGCGCCTGAGTCGTCGTCACCAGGTTGGCATCCGTCAAC
>CAZFJS010000075.1:0-1515 GCA_964519605.1 uncultured Gammaproteobacteria bacterium | reverse complement strand
CCCATCGTGGCATCTGCCAGACTGAGTATTGTAATTGCAAGTGGTGGAACAGGCCCGAATTTAACGACAAATGCATCCTCATCACCCGCGTTGACGGTTTGATATGCGCCAGAGGTTGTCGGAAAAGGAACCGCTCCCTTTGATCGTGTCTGCCCAGTAATATAGACAGCACCACTACTGTCCATGGCAATGCCACGGGCAATGTCATTTTTCTTACCCCCAAAATAGGTAGAATATAATAAATTATCTCCTGTACTATTAATTTCGGCCAGAAAGACATCCTCATCACCTGCATTAGCAGATTGAAATGCCGAGGCCGTAACTGGAAATGGAGGATTGATAGATTTTGCTTGTCCAGTGACATAAGCATTCCCAGCGCCATCAACCACGATGCCATATCCAATATCCTTGTTATTCCCCCCCAAATAGGTAGAAAAAACCATACTTGCTGCACCCGTGGCATTCATATCCAGCTTGGTCACAAAAACATCGAGGTTTCCCCCATTAGTTAGCTGGAAAGCGGTTGCAGTGACAGGAAACGGATTAGGTGCTTTTGAACGTGTCTCACCAGTGACATAGACAATACCTGGCCCACTCAAAGCAATAGCGTGGCCAATGTCCTTCTTTTTTCCACCTAGGTACGTTGAATATTCCAGGCTATTTCCGAGTGAACCAATCCGGCTAACAAAAACATCTTCATTTCCTCCTGCCGTAGATTGATATGCAGAGGCAGTAATTGGAAATGAGCTTGCTCCGGAAGTTTCCGTTTCACCTGTAACATAGGCTCTGCCTAATGCATCAACTGCGATGCCATAAGCCTGATCATCATCGCTACCACCGAGGTAAGTGGCATAAATTAGGCTGGCATTACCGGATGCATTCGTATTCAGCTTTGCAACAAATGCATCCTCATCACCAGCAAGAGCAGACTGATAAGCCGCCAGGACAGGAAAATCCGTCGATTCTGTTACACCAGCCACGTAAACATTATCCGAACTATCGACTGTAATGGCGAAGGCCTCATCTTCATGAGTACCGCCCAAGTAGGAAGAGTAAAGGAGAACACCTGAGCTGCTAAATTTGCTTATAAAGGCATCTTCTTCGCCCATCTTGGTTGACTGATAGGCTGTCACGGTAACGGGGTAGTTGACAGATTCTGTTTTTCCAGTAATCAAAATATTCCCGGCAGTATCTAAAGCAATACCGTTGGCTTCATCCTCATTATTGCCACCCACATAGGTTGAATAAAGCAGCGCTGTTCCCGACGGGTTAATCTTACTGAGAATAATATCTTCATCACCACCCAGACTTCCTTGATAAGCAACAGCAGTGGGATAATTCAGCGAACGTGTCTCACCTGCAATATAAGCGTTTCCGGAACCATCTACGGCAATGGCAGAACCAAATTCATGATTGCTTCCCCCGAGGTAAGTCGAATAGACCAAGACTGGATCAATAATTAGCGAATAAGATTGATCATATGATCCAATCTCGAAACCATAGGAATGGTGCACC
>CAZFJS010000074.1:7731-9184 GCA_964519605.1 uncultured Gammaproteobacteria bacterium | reverse complement strand
TCGCATAACGCTCATGAGGGTAAAAGAATGAAAAAGTATTTGATTATTCTATCTGTTTTTGTTCTTCCATTTAGCGGATTGAGCCATGCAAAAGCAAATGAGAATGATCAAGTAAGGAATTAAGAGTCTCCTGTAAAAAAAATAATGCAGCGTCTTGCTAAGCTCTCGGGGGTTTATATCTCATCGGGTTTGGAGTAAAGCAGGACTACACCCAGGCTACTACGTTACTGATGAAAGCTTGTGATGGAGGCTTTGTGATAGGCTGTTCCAATCTCGGGGTTTTGTACAGAAAAGACCAAGGGGTCAGGCAGAATAAAAAACAAGCAAAAGAACTTTTCGGTATCGCTTGTGATAAAGGAGTCGAGGGTGGCTGCAAGAATTACCGCATCCTGAATGAACAGGGATTCTGAACTATAGATTCTTTTTTTTGGCATCCTCTCCTGAGATCGGAGATCCTCCAGGGCACGGTGAAGATTTTCTACCTGATTCTGGTGCAGGTCAGCCCGCTCAGAGGAGCGAAACGAGGTGGCCAAAAATGCTAATAGAGAGAGCGTCTCTCACGCAGACATGGCGAGTGCAGGCCTGCTAGAATTATTTTCCATCGCTGATGAGTGGGGTCTGAGGCGGGTTGAAAAAGGGGACGCTGATGTATGCAGAGATCGTACATGAAGATAAATCCGAAGAATTCTCGACCGATGAACGTTGCAGCATCTTAGAGCTCTGGAACCGAACAGATGACAAGGATGTATCGATAGCGCGTACTCGGGTGAAGCCTGGAGTCACAACGCAACCGCATGTTCTGGACGGCATTATGGAGCGCTACCTGATAGTGAGCGGTTCTGGTGTTGTGCACATCGAAGGATTGCCTTGTGAAAAGGTGGATCCTGGAGATCTGGTTTTCATTCCGGCTGGTGCAGTGCAATGGATTGAGAATACGGGTTCGAGTGATTTGGTGTTTTACGCGATCTGCACGCCTCGGTTCGTTTCGGAGGCTTATCACGACCGTTCTCGTGGCTGAGCATAGCCTAAGACAGCAGATCCTGTTGAATGAGGTGGCACCGACGTATCAGCCTGAGACGTATTGAAAGACCTGACAGTTACGACGGACTTTGCTTGAATTTTGCTAAAATAACGATTCAATATTTATCAATAAGTTATAGTCTTAGCATTCGACGGACTTTATTACTTGTGATCAATAACTGTATAGGCAGCTAAAAGTATGTTCATCTCCAAAGCCGAAACCCATGGCATTCACGTCCAGGTTAAGTCCATATATATACCCGAGCACTCGCGGCCGGATCAGCGGCAGTGGATTTTTGCATATACCGTCCAAATATCCAATGAGAGCGATACCGCCGTTAAGCTGATGAGTCGCCACTGGCTGATCACCGATGGAAATGATGTCGTGCAGAAAGTGGAAGGTGAAGGTGTTGTCGGTGAACAGCCGGTGATC
>CAZFJS010000074.1:6146-7631 GCA_964519605.1 uncultured Gammaproteobacteria bacterium | reverse complement strand
TCGAAACGGGCATTGCTCTGCGATGTGTAGCGCCCCTGATAATTGAAAGGACCGTAGAGGCAGAGCTTTCCGTCCACTTCGATGATCTGGCTAATATGGGCAAACAGCTGCTCGACCTCGGGCCAGGAGATAATATGTATGGTATTGGCATTGAAGATTCCATCGAAGCTCGCAACCGGCCAGTGCGCGGCGTTGGCATCGAGCAGCAGCGGTGGCCGGACATTGTCCAGTCCGGCCTCGTCGAGCCAGGCCCGGATGCCTGCATGATGTACCGCCAGGTCACTCGTTTGCCAACACAAATGAGGCAACTCACGGGCAAAATAAACGGCGTGCTGACCGGTACCACTGGCAATTTCCAGTACCCTCTCAGTGGTGGCAAACTGCTCCCGCAGCACCGCTAGTATCGGTTCACGGTTTCTATCACAGGCCTCGGAATAGGGTTTCATAAATACCTTGGACAAATCCAGCGATTCACAACACACGTGCATATTGTAGCACCCGCTTTTGTCATCCTTCCGGATAAGTTACGTTCGTGTCTGAAGCTGCTGCTGCCGCGAACAAACAAGGCTAGACTATAGCCATGAGTAAACCGACTCTGAAGATACACAATGGTGCTGGCGATATCCCTGCGGAACAGTGGCAGGCACTGGCAGGCAATGACCCGTTCCTGTCACATGCCTACCTGTTGGCGCTGGAATCCAGCGGCTGTGTTTCGGCAGAGACCGGTTGGCAAGCTCAATTTCTCACTCTCTGGCAGCAGGGGCGACTGACCGGCGCCATGCCATGCTATCTCAAGTACCACTCCTTCGGAGAATTCGTCTTCGACTGGGCCTGGGCCGATGCCTATCAACAGCATGGTTTGCAATACTACCCGAAGCTGCTCTGCGCCATTCCTTTCACTCCGGTCTCAGGTAGCAGGGTACTGACAGCACAAAACGGCCACAGCGCCGAAACACGGACACTGCTGATAGAGGCTGCCCTGCAACTCGCCCGGCAGCAAGGGCTTTCCTCATTACATTGCCTGTTCCTCAACGACAGCGACCGCGCAGCAATGCAACGGCAGGGTATGATGATCCGTGAGGATGTCCAGTTTCACTGGCAGAATCCGGGATACGACAATTTCGATCAGTTTCTTGCCACGCTCAAACACAGCAAGCGCAAACGGATCAAACAGGAACGACGCCAGGTCGCCGGCGCCGGGATCAGCTATACCCGGTTAACCGGAGCGCAAGCCACCCCGGAAGACTGGGCCTTCTTTGCTCACTGTTATATCCATACCCGGCGGCGCTATCACTCACCGGCGGCGTTGAATGCCGACTTCTTTCAACGTCTCGGTAGTACGCTGCCACAACATACGCTCCTGGTTGTCGCCAAACGAGGCGGTCGACCGATTGCCAGTGCCCTGAATATCTTTACCGATGAGGTATTGTATGGCCGCTCCTGGGGCGCACTGGAATACCATCCTGGTCTGCACTTCGAAACTTG
>CAZFJS010000074.1:4847-6046 GCA_964519605.1 uncultured Gammaproteobacteria bacterium | reverse complement strand
CTCATTGCGTATCAATGCGGTCGGATTTTGAACGGGGCTGAGCTGGATTTCCCGCGTCATCTTGCATGCAGTGCAAGCGGCACCATAAGCCACTGATTTTCTGGTTATTGTACGGGTTTTTTTGCCGTGCTTGAGCTGTGTTATAGGTAGATGCTCGGAGGTTTGCGACTTGATCACTTGAGATGACTTGTTGGGGGGCAGCCTGGCACTTTGTAAAAGGTCGGATTGATGACTTCACGATCACGAAATAGCAGGGACTGTTTGGCGAGAAAAATCTGTTCTCCTGATGCAAAACAGATGGCATATCGTGTAGACATGCGATATAGTCCCTTTCAGTTGCAGTTTATTCTGGCGATTGCGGCAGTTCCGCGCGGCGAATATGGCAGGCCCAACCGTGATTTCTCAGTAACAACCTGCAGCTTGATACATTGTTCATTTTTTAGAGGTAACCAGTATGGCTACAGGTACAGTAAAGTGGTTTAACGACAGCAAGGGTTTCGGGTTTATCGCACCGTCTGATGGTAGCGATGATGTGTTTGTGCATCATAGCGCTATTCAGGCCAGTGGCTTTAAATCACTGACCGAGGGACAGCAGGTAACTTTTGATACCGAAAGTGGCCCCAAAGGTCCGAGTGCAACCAACGTAGTGCCGCAGTAAGACGAGCAGATTTGTTCTGAATACAGCACATCAGCCCCGCCTTGAGCGGGGCTTTTTTTTGTGCCCGGCGCAGCATATTTTTGCCACTGATATTACGCCCGGTTATTAGCTGCCAGGAAAAAATTGCAAGAATCTGTGCTAGCTGCTAATGTTTGCGAGGTCTGCTACAAGAAGCGGAAACACCCATTCCCGTCATGTCGATTGTCATGCAAGAACGCCCGCTGGTCTTTGGGGAAATCCTCTTTGACAATTTTTCCGATGGTGCCCGGGTGCTGGGTGGGGCGCCTTTCAATGTCGCTTGGCATTTGCAGGGTTTTGGCGTCGCACCGCTGTTTCTCAGTCGCATTGGTCAGGACGCCCCCGGGGCGGAAGTGCAGGCCTTGATGAGTGAATGGCACATGGATCTGTCCGGCATCCAGGTCGATGACCAGCATCCGACCGGGCAGGTGCAGGTGAGTCTGCATGAGGGCCAGCCGGAGTATGCCATCGTGCCCGACCAGGCCTATGATTTTATTGATGCTGCGATGGTTCTGTCTGTCGT
>CAZFJS010000074.1:0-4747 GCA_964519605.1 uncultured Gammaproteobacteria bacterium | reverse complement strand
CGCTCATCTGCAAGAGGCGGCCCAGGCTTTGCGTTGCCGCTACGGTTTGCCGCTGCTCATTGTGACGCGCGGTGCCGCAGGGGCTATGTTGCTGACGGATGAGCACATCCTTGAAGAGGCGCCGCTGGGGGGGGCTGAGGTGGTTGATACCGTGGGCGCCGGTGATGCTTTCAGCGCCGTGGCGCTGTTGGGTATGTTGCGTGGCTGGTCTCTGCAGGATACCCTGCAACGGGCGCTGGAATTTGCCGCTCGGATCTGTACTATCAGGGGAGCAACTGTTCGGGATTGCGCACTCTATCATGACTGTCTTGTCAGCTGGGGAGAAGAAAAACTTGCGGACTAGCAAGGACGAAGGTCTCTACCTGCTGCTGATCAGCGTTCATGGGCTCATGCGCGGTCATAATCTGGAGCTGGGCAGGGATGCCGATACCGGGGGACAGATCAAATATGTGCTGGAACTGGCGCGCGCCCTGGCCGAGCACCCCCGCATTTCCCGTATTGATATACTGACTCGCCAGGTTGTGGATCCCAAGGTGGATCGGGACTACGCCGAAGCCCGGGAACAGATCGCGCCCAATGCCTTCATCATTCGTTTGCCCTGCGGCCCCCGCCGCTATCTGCGTAAGGAAGTCCTCTGGCCCTATCTGGACAGCTTTGCCGATCAGGCCCTGAAGCATATTCGCCAGGTGGGCCGGGTGCCCGACATTCTGCACAGCCACTATGCCGATGCCGGCTATGTGGGGATCCGGCTTTCCAGCCTGCTGGGCGTACCCCTGGTATTCACAGGCCATTCCCTGGGCCATGTCAAACGACAGCGTTTGCTGGATCAGGGGCTACGGGCAGAGAACATCGAACGCCAGTACCACATCAGTCAGCGCATCGAGGCGGAGGATCAGGTGCTGGACAATGCCGCGCTGGTGATAGCCAGTACCCGTCAGGAGGTAGATGAACAGTATAGCGTTTATGATAGTTATCAGCCTGACAGGAAAGTCGTCATTCCGCCGGGGGTTGATCTGGAGCGTTTTTACCCCCCCCGGCGCGGTGCCTTCAAACCGCCAATCTATCAGCAGATTGCCTGTTTTCTGGCGGAGCCCGGCAAGCCGATGATTCTATCACTCTCACGTCCGGATCCCCGCAAGAACATCGCCAGCCTGGTGCGCGCCTTCGGTGAAAACGCCCGCCTCCGGGAACTGGCCAATCTGGTGGTGATCGCCGGCAATCGCGATGAACTCAGTGAGATGGAAAAGGGCCCGCGACGGGTGCTGACAGAACTGATGATCATGATTGATCGCTACGATCTTTATGGGAGTATTGCCTATCCCAAGCATCATGAGCCGGAAGATGTGCCCTATCTTTACCGTCTGGCGGCCAAGAGTAAGGGGGTGTTCGTTAACCCGGCACTGACCGAGCCCTTCGGTTTGACGCTGCTGGAAGCCGCAGCCAGCGGCCTGCCGGTGATCGCCACCGAAGATGGTGGGCCGCGCGATATTCTGAATTTCTGCAAAAACGGTGTGTTGATTGATCCCCTGGATGTAGATCGTCTGGGCGAAGTGCTGGTGGATGCCCTGAGCAACAAAAGACAGTGGCAGCGCTGGTCCAAGGCAGGGTTGGTGGGATCCCAGCGTCATTTTTCATGGACCGGCCATGTCAACAAGTATCTTCAGGCCATCGATCGGGTGATCAAAAAGTCGCGCCAGGGCCGGGGTATGAGCCGTTCATTGAAAAGCCGCCTGCCCACCTCCGACCGCATCCTGGTCTGCGATATCGATAATACCCTGATCGGC
The DNA here is from genome assembly GCA_964519605.1 of uncultured Gammaproteobacteria bacterium. Classification (GTDB taxonomy): domain Bacteria; phylum Pseudomonadota; class Gammaproteobacteria; order SZUA-140; family SZUA-140; genus CAZFJS01. Next base: position 2,963 of record CAZFJS010000074.1, on the reverse strand, counting down.
GATGGCGAGGCCCTGGCGACACTGCTGGCCCAGATGCGGGAGATTAAGGCGCATATCGGCTTCGGAGTGGCTACCGGCCGTCGGCTGGAAAGTGCCCGGGCAGTATTGCGGAAATGGCAGGTGCCACCGCCGGATTTTTTCATTACGGCCGTGGGCAGCGAGATCCACTATGGTCGCAAGTTGATCCAGGACATCACCTGGGCTCGGCACATCAACTACCGCTGGCGACCGAAGGAAATTCACCATGTCCTGATGCATATTCCGGGGTTGCGGCTGCAGCCCCGTCAGGAACAGCGCGAGTTCAAGATCAGCTATTATATCGATCCTCTCAAGGCACCGCCTATCCGTGAGATCATCCGCCACCTGCGGCAGCATAAGTTGCATGTCAATGTGATCTATTCACACCAGGCCTATCTGGATATCTTGCCGGTGCGTGCATCCAAGGGTGCAGCATTGCGTTATTTTGCCGATAAGTGGGGTATCGCTGTCGAACATATCCTGGTGGCCGGAGATTCCGGTAACGACGAAGAAATGTTGGCTGGCGAAACACTGGGTGTGGTCGTCGGTAACCACAGTGCTGAACTGGATAGTCTTCAGGGGCGGGAGCGCATCTATTTTGCTAACGGCGACTATGCCTGGGGAATTATTGAGGGGATTGAATATTATGATTTTCTGGGCTCGTTTCGGGAACCACAACCCGATCCACAGTAATCAGGGTTTACATCGATGGTGACCAAGGTCGCGGATTATCTCATTGAGAATCGTGAGACTTGTTTTGTTCTGCTGCGGCGATTGCTGGGGCAAAATAAAGCTTTTTTGCTGCGTTCGGAAATCTGGGATGAGCTGGAATGCTTTTGCTCAGAACACGCGGCGGAAGATTTCCGGGCCTCACCGCTGGCCTGGACGTTGCGCTCAGCACAGGAAGCAGCCATTGAGTCACCCTGGATCTACTTTGCTATCAGGCCGTATATCGCGCGTTGGAAGTACTTGCGCATCCACGCAGAAAGCCTGCAGATGGAACATATTGAATCTTCCAGCTATTTTGCCTGCAAAGAGCGCCTGGTTGATGGTTTGAAAGACAGCAACCATTTTGTGCTGGAATTCGATATCGGTCCCTTCAGTCGGGAGTTTCCCAAACTGCGAGAATCCCGTTCCATCGGCAGGGGGGTGGAGTTTCTCAACCGTCGCCTGTCGAGCCAGTTGTTTCAGGAGCTGGGTTCAGGAGAACAGCATATCCTCAATTTTCTGACCGTTCACCAATGTCAGGGGCAGCAGTTGATGTTGAACAACCGCATCAGCTCGGTTTCTGAACTGCGCAAAGGCCTGCGCAAGGCGGAAGAATTTCTGGAGCACCAGCCCGCTGATGAACAATGGGATGCCGTGGGACATTCTCTGCAGAACCTGGGTTTCGAGCCCGGCTGGGGGCGAACCGTCAGCCGCATGCGCGATACCCTGTCGCTGCTGACTGATATTCTGGAGGCGCCGGATCCCGGCAATCTGGAGCGCTTTTTGGGGCGTATCCCGATGATCTTCAATCTGGTGATCCTTTCGCCCCATGGCTATTTCGCCCAGGACAACGTCCTGGGATTGCCTGACACTGGTGGTCAGGTGGTCTACATTCTGGATCAGGTGCGCGCCCTGGAAAAGGAAATGCTCAAGCGCATAGCCGAACAGGGCCTGGATATCGACCCGCAGATTTTGGTGGTTACCCGACTGATCCCCGAAGCGCAAGGTACTACCTGTGATCAGCACATTGAGCCCATCCTGGGAACTGAACACGCGCGCATTCTGCGGGTGCCCTTTCGCAATCCGGATGGTGAGGTAGTGCCGCAATGGATCTCCCGCTTCGAGGTCTGGCCCTACCTGGAACGCTTCTCTTTCGATGTTGAAAAAGAAGTGCTTGCCGAATTGTCCGGACAGCCCGATCTTATCATCGGTAATTATTCGGATGGTAACCTGGTGGCTACCCTCCTGGCGCACCGCTTGCGGGTGACGCAATGCAATATCGCCCATGCTCTGGAAAAAACCAAATACCTGATGTCCGATCTGTACTGGCAGGACAATGAAGCGCAGTACCATTTCGCCTGCCAATTCACTGCGGATCTGATCGCCATGAATTCAGCAGATTTTATTATCACCAGTACCTACCAGGAGATTGCCGGAAATTCCGATAGCGTCGGGCAATACGAGAGTTACAGTAGTTTCACCATGCCGAAGCTTTACCGGGTCGCCAACGGGGTGGATATGTTCGATCCGAAATTCAACATCGTTTCACCGGGCGCCAACTCTGATATCTATTTTTCCTATAGCATGACGGAACAGCGCTTGTCAGTACTGCATGGCGAGCTGGAGAGCCTGATCTATGGTGATAATATCGGTGCCGAGTGCCGCGGTATTCTCCAGGATCGTGGCAAGCCCCTGCTGTTTTCCATGGCGCGGCTGGATCACATCAAAAATATCACCGGTCTGCTGGAATGGTACGGCAACAGCCCGCGGCTGCGCGCAGCAGCTAATCTGTTGCTGGTGGCCGGCCATGTGGATGCCGGTCAGTCTGCAGATCGTGAGGAGCAGGCGCAAATCGCCCTGATGCATGAATTGATGGATCGTTACGAGCTGGACGGACAGGTGCGTTGGCTGGGCGTTCAGCTGGAAAAGAATATGGCAGGCGAGTTGTATCGTTATGTGGCAGATAGCCGCGGTGCTTTTATACAGCCTGCGCTCTTTGAAGCCTTCGGCCTGACCGTTATCGAGGCCATGAGTACCGGCCTGCCGACCTTCGCGACTCGCTACGGCGGTCCGCTGGAGATCATCGAGGATGGTATTTCCGGTTTTCATATCGAGCCCAATCATGGCGATCAGGCCGCCCTGATTATGGCAGAGTTTTTCGAAAAAACCGCGGAGAACCCCGCCTACTGGGAACAGATCTCCAGCAATGCCCTGGTGCGTATCAGCAGCCGCTATAC
>CAZFJS010000073.1:0-9205 GCA_964519605.1 uncultured Gammaproteobacteria bacterium | reverse complement strand
ATGTTTCCCATGATCTGCGCACCCCGCTGGCCTCACTGCATGGTTATCTGGAGACGCTGCTGCTCAAGGCAGACAGCCTGAGCGACCAGGATCGCCAACGCTATCTGGAAATCGCCCTGGCACACAGCAACCGCCTGGGCCACCTGATCAATGAGCTGTTCGAACTGGCCAAGCTGGACGCCTGTAACGAATTACCCCATAGCGAAGTCTTCACCCTGGGCGACCTGGTTCAGGATGTCACGCAGAAATTTCAACTGCAGGCGGACAATAAGGCCATACACATCCATTTGTGCTGCGACCCGCAGCTGCCTCTGGCCTGCGGTGATGTCGGCATGATGCAGCGAGTACTGGAAAATCTGCTGGAAAATGCTATCCGGCACACCCCGGCGGGCGGCACCATCCGCATCATGCTCGGCCACCGGCAGGGTGAAATCACCGTCAGTATCCATGACACCGGTTGCGGCATCCCGGCACAGGATCTGTCACACATTTTCGAACGTTTTTTCCGGCTGCCGAAAAATCGCCAGGACAAAGGGACTCACGCCGGACTGGGTCTGGCCATTGCCAAGCGGATCGTGGAATTGCATGGCGGGCGCATCGATGTCGATAGTACCGTTGGCCACGGCACCACCTTCAGTTTCTATCTGCCGGCACTGGCCGTGTGAGGGGACAATTCGAAATTTGCATGCAGAAATTTCACCGTGGCCTGCCAGGCATCCTTGCGGGACTTGCGATCACTATCCGCATTCCCGGGATCCAGCAAACTGCGCCGCGAAACCACCTCCAGCAATGGTAAATTAAGGCGCTTGACCTCATCGATTCCCGGCGTATCCGCCTCATGATAGGCAATGACTGCGCCGAGACTCGCCTTTGCAGTCGCCACCTGGCGAGCGGCAAAGGCAGCGCCCCGCCCCCAGGTCACCGCCACCATACGGCGACCCGGACGCGCCAGCGCCCGGAAGGCGGCCTTGAGATCTGCGGCCACCCACACCGGATCAATGGCCTTGATGACCACCCGAGACAGGGTACGGCTGGGTACCCGGCGACCATCGAAATAATCCACGGCCATCACCCGATAACCCAGTGCAGCCAGCCGGTCGGCCCACGCTCTGACGCGGCGATTCAGTCCCCAGCGGTCCGGCACCAGCAAGGCACCATAAGCCGCCTGCTCAGGCCCGGCCACATAAACCTCGAAGGTGGTGTGATAGGCAGTCTGCAGCACCATCATTTTCCCTGCCGGGGCAGGCCCGGCACTTGCAGCCGAGGCCACCAGAATCAGTGTCAAAACCAAGCTTGCTGTGCGCCACATGATTGCTCTCCCGCCTGCCCCTGGATCATACCGTCACCCCCATATCATACGGATCATTTCAGATCCTTGCCATCAATGTTTGCCAGGGCGGGCACTGGAGCACTCGCCGGGTTCCCAGATAACCACTGATGCCGATGCCCAACATTCCAGCCAGCACACCGGCCAGTAACAGGTGATAGTCCATCACGTACGCCAGATGAAAAACGCGCGCCGCCAGCAGCTTTCCCAGCGCTGTCGCCGCAGCAGCGGCAATCAGACCTGCCAGCAGGCCGATGGTGGTGAATTCCACCACCAGCCCCTGCACCAACTGGCGGCGGCTGGCGCCCAGCATGCGCATGATGGCCGTTTCCCGGATACGTTCATCCAGAGTGGACTGAATCGTGGCATAGAGCACCAGTAAACCTGCCACCAAGCTAAACAAAAAGACATACTGCACCGCCAGGCTCACGCGGTCGATCACCTGGCGCACCTGCTTCATAACGGCAGCCACATCAATCACGGTAATATTGGGAAAGGCCCGCACCAACGCAGACAGTGCCATTGTCTGATCATCGGGCACATAGATACTGCTGATATAACTGACAGGGAAGGATGCCAGCACACCGGGAGACGCCAGCACATAGAAATTAACCCGCATGCTTTCCCAATCAACGCTGCGCAGGCTGGCCACTCGGGCTTGAAGCGCTCTGCCTGCCACCCTGAAATGCAAGGTGTCACCCAGGTGGATTCCCAGGGTCCGGGCCAGTCCCCGCTCCACCGAGAGCAGCGCGCGCGGGTGATTAGCCGCGCCCCACCACTGACCAGAGACAATTTTGTTATCCGCCGGCAATACCGCGGACCATGAAAGATTGAACACCCGCGCCATCAGTCTACGGGCAGCTTCATCCTGGTAGCTCTCGGGCGTGATGCGATGATCGTTGATCGCCAACAAGCGGCCGCGCACCACAGGAAAAAAAGCGGGCGCTTCCCTTCCCTGGGCGCGCAGAAAATGTCCCACTGCGCTTACCTGATCCGGTTGGATATTGATCAAAAAATGATTAGGGGCCTCTGGAGGCAGACGTTGCTGCCAGGCGTCCAGCAGATCGCCACGCACCACCGCCAGTAATAACAGCACCGTCATGCCGAGACCCAGGGCGGCAACCTGCAGACTGCTGCCGGCAGGACGCCGCACCAGGCCCAGCAGGCCGAACCGCAGTCTCGACCTCAGCCGGGGATGGAGTATACGCAGCAGACGAATCACCAGTCTGGCGACGGCAACCAGCAACAGCAGACTGAACACTGAGCCGGCAATCACATAGCCCCCCAGCCGCCAGTCCGCTGCCTGCCACAACACCAGCCCAGCGAATGCCACCAGGCCGGCACTATAAGTGGACAGCGTTCCAGCCGTTAAGGCACCCAGTTCGCGCCGCAATACCCGCAGGGCCGTCACCCGCCGCAGATGCAGTAAAGGCGGCAGGGCAAATCCCAGCAGGCTGACCAGCGCTGTCAGGGTACCGACAAGTACTGGCAACAAGGATGCAGATGGCAGCTGCAAACCCAGCAGCGTCCCGAGCAGGTGGACCAGACCGAACTGCAGCAGATAACCCGCCGCACAACCCAGCAGCACAGCCAACAGGGCCAGCAACAATAACTCCAGCAGGTGCAGCCAGATGATCTCCCGTGCAGTAGCACCGAAGCAGCGCATCAGCGCACAGGCATCCAGATGCCGGGTGATAAAACGACGGGTGGCCATGGCAATGGCGATGCCGGCCAGCAGGACACTGATCAGCGCCGCCAGCCCCAGGAAACGCTGCGCCCGCTGCAAGGCCGAACGGATCTCCGGCCGGGCGTTTTCCACGCCAATCAAACGTTCTCCGGGAGACAGCAGCGCACCGACTGTCGCAGAAAAGCGCGCGAGCTGAGCAGGCCGTCCACTGAACAACAGACGGTAACGGAGGCGGCTGCCCGGCAGGATCAATCCGGTAGCCTGCAGGTCCTGCCGGGACAGCAGCAGGCGGGGCGCGATGCTGAACAGCGTGCCGGACACCCGCGCCGGCTCCGCAAGCAGCACGGCAGCCACCCTGAAACGGGTGGCACCCAACTGCAGCATATCACCCACTCGCAGCTGCAGCGCCTGCAACAGGCGTGGCTCCAGCCATACCGTACCCGGCGCCGGCACACCCTCGGCCTTACGGCTGCTGCCGAAGAGGCGACTGGCGATACGCAGGCTGCCACGCAGCGGATAGTGTGCGCTGAGCGCGGCCACCGAAGCCAGCTGACTGCGTTCACCGGCAATCACCATGGAAGGAAACTCCACGGCACTCGCCATCGAGAGACCCGCCGCACGCGCCATCTGGCGCACCTGCGGCGCAGCTTCCCGGGAAGACGACAACAGAAGATCACCGCCCAGCAGTACCGTGGCCTGCAGGCGCAGCGCCTGCTGAACCCGGTCAGTGAAAAAACCGACCGAAGTGGTGCTGGCCACTGCCACGACCAAAGCCAGCCCCAGTAGATGCAATTCGCCGGCACGCCAGTCGCGGCGCAGCTGACGGGCAGCCAGTACAAGGCTGTTCATACCAGCCGCCCGGCCTGCAGATGCAAACGGCGCGTGCAGCGGGCGGCCAATTGTTCATCGTGGGTTACCAGCACCAGCGTGGCGCCCTGCTCCCGATTGATCTCGAACAGCAGCTCGATGATACGGTTGCCCGTGGCGCTGTCCAGGTTGCCCGTCGGCTCGTCGGCGAACAATAGGCCGGGGTGCGGGGCAAAGGCCCGGGCAATCGCCACCCGCTGCTGCTCACCGCCGGAAAGCTGTCGGGGGTAATGAGCCTGACGTGCTTCCAGACCTACCCGGGCAAGGATGGCACACGCCTGCCCGGCGGTATCCGGACAATCCGCCAATTCCAGCGGCAACATCACATTTTCCAGGGCCGTCAGATTGGCCAGCAGCTGAAAAGACTGAAACACAAAGCCGATCCGGCCACGGCGCAAGGCCGCGCGCCCATCCTCGTCCAGGGTGACAAGATCCGTGCCGGCAATCCGCACCTGGCCGCTGGTGGGCAGATCCAGCCCCGCCAGCAATCCCAGCAGGGTGGACTTACCGGAACCGGAAGGGCCGGTAATCGCCAGCGCTTCGCCGGCAGAAATGCTAAACTCAAGCGCGTCGAGCAGCACCAGTTCCCCCTCCGGACTGGAAACCTGTTTGCTCAAGCCCGAGACTTCAATCATTGGGACGGATGATTCCCCTGACATGCTGTCACGACTCCTGTTAATTCTGCTGTTGCTACCATCGGTGGTGCGGGCTGGCGGTGCGGAACCGGTCATCCTGATACTGGGAGACAGTTTAAGCGCTGCCCACGGCATGGCGCAAAAATCCGGCTGGGTCAGTCTGCTGCAGGATCAGCTGCAACGCAATGCCTATGACTACCGGGTGATCAACGCCAGCATTAGCGGAGAAACGACGCGCGGCGCACTAACGCGGCTGGACAAGACGCTGGATCGCTGGCAACCGGCCATTGTCATTATCGAACTGGGGGGCAATGACGGCCTGCGCGGCCTGCCCCTGCAGGTCTTGCGACGTAACCTTGCCTCAATCATCGAGAGCACATTGGCACGTCACGCCCGGGTGCTACTGCTCGGCATGCGGTTGCCACCCAATTACGGACCGCTCTATACCCGTCAATTCAACAGGATCTATCAGCAACTGGCGCAACAGTATGCGGTCAGTCTGCTGCCCTTTCTGCTTGAAGGCATGGCAAACGACCGCGCCCTCTTTCAACAGGACGGCATCCATCCCACCGCTGCAGCCCAGAAAATCCTGCTCGCCAATGTCTGGCACGCCCTGCAACCCCTGTTATCACGTCAAGGCCGGGATCAGACTGCAAACCAGGGCTCCTGATTCAAGGCCCATCCGCCAGATCGAGAAATTCTTTGATGAAGGGAATGGTCAGGCGTCGCTGGGCCGCCAGTGCCGCATGATCCAGCCGCGCCAGCACACTATACAGGCTACCCATGTCGCGCGGGCAACGGCGCAACAGATAGGCGGCGACCGCGGCACTCATCTCCAGCCCCCGGTCCCGGGCCCGCCGCTGCAGGGCCCGCACCTTGTCCTCATCATCCAGCAGCTGTAGCTGGAACACCAATCCCCATGACAAACGGGAACGCAGATCGGCTAACTGCAGGGGCAAACCTACCGGCGCGCGATCACCACAAACCAGCAACTGCCGCTCCTGATCACGCAGGCGGTTGATCAGGTGGAACAGCGCCGTTTCCCAGTCCTGCTGACCGGCAATGGCCTGAACATCATCAATGCAGACCAGCGCCAGCCCCTCCAGACCATCCAGTACTGCAGGTGACAACTGGGCCGCCAGTTGCAGGGGAATATAGGCGCTGGCCGCAGCACACCGGCTCATTTCATGACAGGCCGCCTGCAGCAGGTGCGACTTGCCGGCACCCCGACCACCCCACAGGTAGATGGTTTGCACACGCTCCTGCCCCGTCTGCTTCCAGAGATACGCCAGTGCCTCGCGATTGGGGCCGGGGATAAAATTATCGAAGCTTGCGCTATCGCGTAACTGGATACCCAGGGGAATTTGGGTTTTCATCAGCGCAGACTTCGTTTTCTGGCCCGGCAGGCGCGTTTTCCCCAGGTCCAGACATAATCGGCGCCACTAACAAGCGTGGTACCCAGCACCACCAGAATCATCCCGTGCAGCAACCATTCGGGCAAGGGTACCGTACCCATGGAGAGGACAATGGCCAAACCAAGAATGATCTGGGCTACTGTGTTCAACTTGCTGATCAGCGTCGGCGCCATTTCATACTGACCGATCAGAACATGGTAGGCCACCGCCCCCATCACGATCAGTAGATCCCGGAGAATAACGGCGGTGACCAGCCACCAGGGCAAAAGTGTCAACCAGGCCAGCGCGAGATAAGTGCCCACCAGCAGCAACTTGTCAGCCAGGGGGTCCAGAACGGAACCGAGGCGGCTGGCATAGTGGTAGCGCTTGGCAATATAGCCATCCAGACCATCGGAAATACCCGCCACCACATACAGCAGCAAAGCATAGGAAAAGTTTTCATGTAACAGCAACCAAACGACTGGCGGCACCAGGCAAATACGCAGGAAGGTAATAAGATTGGGGATGTCCGCAGCTTTCACGGTAACAGGCGATAACTGAGCCCCGGTGGTGCTGCCGGCTGCGATGTGGTCCCCGCCGCAACCACCAGCGGCGGCACACCAGGCTCACGGCCAACCGTCGCCAGGGTACCACCAAAGGCAATGGCCTGAACCAGGCCCTGGCGGTTGCTACGGATAGCTATCCGGAAGACAAGCTGCGAAGCGGACACCGAAACGACCTGGACCCGCCGCACCAAATCCAGAGACTGCAAGTATTTCAAGGTGCGGGCATAATCAGCCAGCGTATTGACATCCCTGACGGTAATCATCACACGCTTGCCTGCCACCCCGCCGTTGATGCGCTGGGCGTAGCGCGCCGCCAAACGGGAAGCAGCGCCATCGACACCCGCCACCAGCACCTCCAGGACTGTGGCAGCCTGGGGGGTGGACCATTGCGCGGCGGCTTCATCGAGATACAAGGTCCAGCGGGACTCCCACTGGCCATCGGCACGATGATGAAGACGCCCTGCCAGCACAGCCTCACTATGATAACGCCTGGAAGCCTGTAGAATGGCGTCGCCGAAATTACCCCAGATATCGGCAAAATGCAGCTGCCGCTGGTCTTCAAGATCCAGCAGAGGGAAAAACAGCGGCAGACCCCGCCGGCGCGCTTCCTGTTCCAGCTGTATCTGCAATTCATTGCGGGTATCGGCACCCACCAGTTCGCGCCGCCCCTGATCCTCGACCGCCAGCCAAACCAGGGTGGCCGGGCGGGCACGTCCCCACACTGGCACCGCGCTGTCATAGAGGAGCTGATTCACCGCCCGGGCATCAAAACTGACCCAGAGTTCCTGGGCAGGTGGAACGGCTTCCTGCTCATTTCCGGCCGCGCTGACGGGCGCCACCTGATAACGAAACTGCTGGACATAGTGCAGGGAGCGTTGCAGCGCCTGTTGTAGGGGAGGCAGCGCTGTCGCCTGGCGGTTACCGGTCACTTTGACCAGCACCTCAGCAAAAGCCTGGCGGGTAGCGCTGCGGCGTTCCTGCTGCGTCTGCCCGGTCACCGGCACCGCTGCAGCGTAGAGACCGCCCACCTGGGCAGCGGGCAGGGGCAGGCTGGTGAGACACAGACAACACAGGAACAGGAAACAATGGCGGCTACGATGCATCATAAACTCAGGAATATCCGTCAGGCTGACCCGTAAATTGTACCGCATTCTTAGTCGTATTTTTGATTGCTCGGGCATATGAAGCAAATTTACGCTAGAATTGGTGCCCGGAGCATATCACAGATGACAACAGCAGCTGCATTGATACCGTGAAACCTGATAACCGAGCCGACACGACCACCCAAACCACGCCCCCTTTGGATTACCGCACTGCCGGTGTCGATATCGATGCCGGCAACCGCCTGGTGGAGTGCATCAAGCCAGTCGCCCGCCGCACCATGCGCCCGGAGGTGCTGGCCGGTCTTGGCGGCTTCGGCGCCCTGTTCGAACTGCCCCTGGACCGCTACCGCCAGCCGGTGTTGGTCGCCGGCACCGACGGCGTCGGCACCAAACTGAAACTGGCCATCGAACTGCGCCGCCATGACACCATCGGCATCGACCTGGTCGCCATGTGCGTCAATGACCTGATTGTCCAGGGGGCGGAACCGCTATTTTTCCTGGATTATTTCTCTACCGGCAAACTGGACGTGGCGGTCGCCAGCCAGGTAATCGCCGGTATCGGCCGGGGCTGCGAATTGGCCGGCGCCGCTCTGGTGGGCGGCGAAACGGCAGAAATGCCGGGGGTCTATCATGATCAAGACTATGACCTGGCAGGCTTCTGCGTCGGTGTTGTGGAAAAAGACCGGCTTATCGATGGCAGCCAGGTCAGGCCTGGTGACACCCTGATCGCGCTGGCTTCATCCGGCCCGCATTCCAATGGGTATTCCCTGATCCGCAAGATTCTCGAATGCACCCCTGCTGATCTGTCCGAGCCTCTGGAAGGTGAAGCCATCGGCTCACTGTTGCTGAAACCCACCCGCATCTATGTCAAGTCGGTGCTGGATCTGGTGGCAAAAATACCGGTGCATGCCCTGGCGCACATCACTGGCGGCGGGCTGATCGAGAACCTGCCCCGGGTGCTGCCCGCAGATACCCGGGCGGTGATCGACCCGTGGCCGCGCCCGGCCATCTTCGACTGGCTGCAGTCCCGGGGCCATATCGCCGGGCATGAAATGCTGCGCACCTTCAACTGTGGCATCGGCATGGTGCTCTGTGTCGCCGCAGAGGATGCCACCACCGCTGTGGCGGCACTCAAGAAAAACGGCGAACACGCCTGGCAGATCGGCACCATCGAAGCACGACGGCCGGATGAAACCGCAGTCCTGATCAACCCCTGAACTGCCGCAATGACCGGCACTCCGATCTCCCTGGTCGTTCTCATCTCGGGTAATGGCAGCAACCTGCAGGCCATCATGGATGCCATCGAAGGTGGTGAACTGCCGGCCCGCATCCGCGTGGTGATCAGTAATCAGCCGGAAGCCTATGGCCTGGAGCGGGCGCGGCGTGGAGAAATCAGCACGGCGGTCCTCCGGCATCGGGACTATCCGGAACGGACCACTTATGACGCTGCCCTGCAGCAGCTAATTGATCACTATCAACCGGACCTGGTAGTACTGGCTGGCTTCATGCGTATTTTGACACCTGCCCTGGTGGCACATTATGCCGGACGCATGCTGAATATCCATCCTTCGCTGCTGCCCGCCTTTACCGGCCTCGATACCCATCAGCGCGCTATCGATGCCAGCG
>CAZFJS010000072.1:7879-9236 GCA_964519605.1 uncultured Gammaproteobacteria bacterium | reverse complement strand
CCGAACTGCTTGCCCAAAACAGCGCTGATCTCTGCAAGCTCTGCCTCATCCACATGAAAGTCTGCCCGGCTCATTTCAATCATCAGGGCGGCAGTGGCCAAATGCAGTGCATGTGTATCATCCCGTGAAGATCCATCAATGACCGGGGCGTAGATATTGTCATCAAAGAACTTTTTAATCGCGGCGATCATCGCTACCCTTTACAGTCTATCGGTTACCCACACGCAACACCGGCCGGGCAGAAGCCGAGAGGTGCACAATGTTGGCCGCCGAATCGAGGCTCAAGCCTTATTCTCCAGTTTTTTCCAGATACACCGACCGCCGCTTTCCTGATCGATCAAGTCCAGATGATGCTGGTGTAATGCCCGTTCGCGATCATCAGCGGCAATGATTTTCAGCGCCGGGCGCTGAGCGTCCAGCCGCCTGATCGACGTCTGCTCCCCCGCCGCCATCTCTCCCGCCCCATCCAGAAGCAAGTTCACCTGCCCACCAGTCATCGCCCGGTAGACATCAGCCAGGATTTCGGCATCTAATAGCGCGCCATGCAGGCTACGCTGGGAATTATCGATATAGTAACGCCGGCACAGGGCATCCAGGCTGTTTCTCTGCCCGGGGTGCAGATTGCGAGCCAATACCAGCGTATCAATGATCGTGCAATAGCTTCCTATACTGCCCCAGTCACCCGCTGCCAGCCTGAGTTCATTATCCAGAAAACCCACATCAAAAGGCGCATTATGGATGATCAGCTCGGCACCCTTAAGGAAATCTATCAACTCGCCAACGATTTCTGCAAAGCGGGGTTTGTCGGCAAGGAATTCCTGCGTGATGCCATGCACCTCCATGGCCGCCTCATCGATTTCCCGATCCGGCTGCAGATACTGGTGATAGCGCTCGCCCGTCAGCCGCCGATTGATCATTTCGACACAACCGATTTCGATCACGCGGTGTCCCTGTGCGTATTCCAGCCCGGTAGTTTCAGTGTCAAGAACGATTTGCCGCATGTGCTTAAGATACAAGATTCAAGATTCAAGATGCAAGGCAGCTGTGCTCAGGTAGACAGCATTTCATCGATAGCACGATTGGCGAGACGGTCTGCGATTTCATTTTCTGTGTGCCCCGAATGCCCGCGCACCCAATGCCATTGAACCTGGTGCTTTGCCGCTACACTGTCAAGACGGCGCCAGAGATCAGCGTTCTTGACCGGTTTCCGCGCGGCGGTTTTCCAACTACGTTTTTTCCAACCGGCCAGCCATTCGGTTATGCCCTTGCGCACGTACTGGGAATCCGTGGTCAGACTGACCTCACAGGGTCGTTTGAGTGATTCCAGGGCCTGGATAGCAGCCATTAATTCCATGCG
>CAZFJS010000072.1:2655-7779 GCA_964519605.1 uncultured Gammaproteobacteria bacterium | reverse complement strand
CGTTTTCTGGCGACCAGGATATAGGCGCCGCCCAGAAACGGCCACCAGCGACGACCAAGGCATTCCATAAATGCCAGTCTGCTCATAATGCCATGATGCTTCAGCGGTGGACGAAAAAAATAGCTACGGGTATACACCGGATCAAAACCCAACAGGGCCAGCCAATCCTTCAGGCGCAGGATACTACGGAAGTTACCGGACCAGGGTGGCCGTCGACGACGGAAACGCAATAACCGCCAGATCCCCCATAAACTCCATGGATTAAACCCCAGAATGACCACATGGCCTTCCGCCACCAGTACACGATCAATCTCCCGCAACACTTCATGGGGATGCGCCTCATATTCCAGCGTATGGGGTAAAACCACCACATCAAGAGCATCACTCTGCAGCGGGAGGGATTCAGGCTTTCCCCACAGATGAACATTCGGGACATTCCCACCCACATCATGCCCCGGGCGCCGTACATCAGGATCCATAACCACCCGATGTGAGATACGGCTGGAACCCAGCAGGTCGTCTTTGAACGACAGGCCAATCTGCAGCAGATGATAACCGAACAGATCGGGCAACACGGCATTAAGCTGCGCACGCTCGCTTGCCAGTAGACGCTGGCCCAGCTTACCAGCATACCAGCGACGCATATAGCGGCCTGCAAGACAGCGTCTTTTTTTATTTAGCTCCACCGCATTCTGCCCACATTGTCCACAACCATGGATTAGTGTACTGTTTCCCGGTCAAAAACTTCCAGAGGAATCGCGCCGGATACCCGCATGCAGGCAGAAAGGAGCAGCACTTCCGGCCCCAGGTAAGCAAGATGAAGCAACCCACACCAGTCAGCGCCTTCAGTGACAACTATATCTGGCTGATCCCCGCCCCGCCATTGAAAAAATCGCTGGCGACCCCGGATAACCAGGTTCTGATCGTCGATCCCGGCACCGCGGCGCCGGTACTGAACTACTTGCAGGAGCACACCTTAAAGCCGCTTGGCATTCTGATCACCCATCACCATTACGACCATGTAGATGGCATTGATGGGCTGCTGCAACACTATGATGTGCCGGTCTACGGTCCTGCCGACAGCGCCATTGCCGGCATCGATCACCCCCTGAAAGAGGGTGACCGTATTGCACTGGCGAATAACCTGGCCCTGGAGATTCTGGCGACGCCGGGCCATACCCGCGATCACATCGCCTATTTTGGCAACGGTATGTTATTTTGCGGCGACACCTTGTTCGCCGGTGGCTGCGGCCGGTTGTTCGAGGGCACGGCAGCACAGCTCTACGCTTCGCTGCAAAAACTGGGTCACCTGCCGGCGGCAACCCAGGTGTTCTGCGCCCATGAGTACACCCTGGCAAATCTGCAATTCGCCAGCATACTGGAGCCAGATAACGAAGCGCTACAGCAGCGCCTCGCCACCACCATCGAGCTGCGCCAGCAAAAGATCACCACGCTACCCAGTACGCTGGCCCTGGAACAGGCCACCAACCCCTTCCTGCGCTGCCATGTCACCGCCGTCCACCAGGCGGCGGAAAGCTTCGCCAAGCGGCCATTATCCACCCCTGAATCTGTTTTTGCCACCATACGTTATTGGAAAGATATTATATAACAGATAGTTATAAAGCATAGATAATGTGGATTGAATTTCAAGAACAGCGCTATAATTGCCGATCAAAATAACAAGACTATTGCTAATGCAAGTATCCATGCCTATTTACCGCCAAAGCGCCTGTATCATCCTGGCCGCGTTGCTGCTGAACATTCAGGGCTGCGCGCTGCCAACGGCTAATAGCCGCTATACGCAACACCAGACAGACACCTCCATGTCTGCTGATGACACGGCGGTAGGCAGCCGACCGGTGCTGCCCCGGGCCTTTGTAACCACGATTCCGCCCGACTGGCGTTCACCGCTGGATGACATCAGCATCGATAAGGCCGTACCTCCGGCACAGCCTTATCACACAACCTTCTACTACCCACAGCCAAAAGATCACCGCGCTGTATCCAGTAAAAAGGGCATGTCCTCTGACCGGCAGCTGATAAAAAATGCCATGGAAGTACCCCAAACGGTGGCGCCGGCAGCAAGCGAGCATCCGACACCTGCAGGACCGGCGAATCTGTGGGCACGTATCCGCCGCCTCTACGGTCTCGGTAATGCTGCGCCAGGTGACAAGTCAAGACAGCGCAGGATCACGGCGCAACGCAACTGGTATGTAGCGCACCCCAGTTATCTGGAACGCACCGTAGACCGTGCCCGCCCCTACCTCTACCTGATCGTCGCAGCTGTCGAGGCGCGTGGCATGCCGACGGAGATGGCCCTGCTACCCATTGTCGAAAGCGCCTATCAGCCCTTCGCCTACTCCCACGGGCGCGCTGCCGGCATCTGGCAATTTATTCCCGGTACTGCACGGCATTTCGGCCTGAAACAGAACTGGTGGTACGACGGCCGCCGCGATATCGCGGCATCCACCCGCGCCGCACTAGACTATCTCCAGTCACTTCATAAAAGCTTCTCGGGTGACTGGCTGTTGGCCCTGGCCGCCTATAATTCCGGCAGCGGTACCGTCAGGGCTGCCATTCGCTATAACCGCAAACGCGGCCGACCGACGGACTTCTGGTCTCTGCGACTACCGAATGAAACCCGGGACTATGTGCCCAGACTGCTGGCGATCAGCGAAATTATTGCCAAGCCCCAGCGCTTCAATATAAGCCTGGCACCGATTCCTGACACCCCCCATCTCACCAGTGTGAATATTGGCTCCCAGATTGATCTGGCACTGGCTGCAGACCTGGCAGGACTCTCACTGGATGAAATCTATCTACTGAACCCGGGATACAACCGCTGGGCCACCGACCCCGAGGGCCCCCACCGACTGCTGTTACCGGTCAACGTAGCCGACAAATTCATACGCAAACTGCAAACGGTACCTGCATCACAACGCATCCATTGGATCCGCCACCGCATTCGTAGCGGCGAAACCCTGGGCCACATCGCCAACCGCTATGGCACTACCGTCAACGTGCTGCGTCAGGTCAACAAAATCCGCGGTCATATGATTCGTGCCGGTAAAAGCATGATCATCCCGGTGGCCACACGGGATCTGAGGCGTTACAAGCTGAGCGTGGCGCAACGCCGGAAGTCCATCCAGAACAGTATCAGAAAAGGCGCCCGGATCACTCATATTGTCAACCCGGGAGATACCTGGTGGGATCTGGCGCGTAAATACCATGTGGGCACCCGGCAACTGGCCAAATGGAACGGCATGGCGCCACGGGATTTTCTGCGGCCCGGGCAGAAGCTGGTCATCTGGCAAGGAAAGGCACAAAGAAAAGCGATGGCTGTAGATTACAGCCTGGGATTGAGCCCAGCCATGAACAAAATCACTCGCCGCATCCGCTATACCGTCCGCCAGGGCGATTCACTCGCACGGATCTCACAACGGTTCAGGGTCACCGTCTCCGAATTACGCAGATGGAACAGTCTGCGCAGAGGAAAATATCTGCAGCCGGGCCAGCGTTTGACGCTTTATGTCAATGTCACCCGGCAGACTGAAAACATCTGAGCCGCACGCAAAGGTCTCGACGTTACCCCACCCGCTTCCTGCTTGCAGCGCAGGAAGGTAACTCATTGTTTACAGGTGTATATATTGCATTCTGTGGCACCATCTTCAGAGTAATGAAAAAAATCGCGCCGCCGATATATCAGAGGGGCAAACAATCATTGCCTCACATTCTAAGACAGCAGCCTGACAGCTCTTTTGTTACAGCTGAACATGGGTACACGATAATTAAACTTGCTTAAACCTGACTGTGGTTGAATATACCCAAGAAAAAATGGCAGTGCAGGACCTGGCCGAGGGCATGTATGTCGCCCGGCTGGATCGTCCGTGGGTCGGCACCCCCTTCCCTATCCAGGGTTTTCACATCCGCAATATGGAGGATATCAGGAAACTGGGGTTGCACTGCAAACAGGTCTATGTGGATGTAACCAAAAGCCGGGTAGCGGTCAAAAAATACCGCAACAATAATGCCGACACCGGGAACGCTAAAAAACGCCCGGGAACTCTGGCAGTCAAGGAAACTGTATACAAAAAGACCAAAAGCCTCAAACAGGAACTCACCAACGCCAGTAAGTTACATGAGGATATTACTGCCGCGGTGGACCAGGTGATGGGTAAAATTTTCAGCGGCAAACCCATCGTGCTCTCCACCACCAAAAAAGTCGCCAACAAAATGGTCAAGAGCATTGCTAATAACCCGGATGCTTTTATCTGGATTGCCCGTATCCGCGACAAGGACGAATATACCTACAGTCACAGTGTCCGCACCTCTATCTGGGCCATCACATTCGGCAGATATCTGGGGCTCAGAAAAGAATCCCTGCAAAACCTAGCCATGGGCAGCCTGCTGGCCGAAATCGGCAAAACCGAACTGCCTGACGAGCTCTTACTCAAAAAGGACCGCCTCACGGATGAGGAATTCGAAACCATGAAAAAACATGTCTTCTACGGCGTGGAACTACTGGAAAAAAGCAAGGGCATCAGCCAGGAAATTCTTACCGTCGTCACCACCCACCACGAAAGGCACAACGGAACAGGCTACCCCAGAGGCCTGCGCGGCGACCGGATTCCCCTGCTGGGCAGAATCGCCGGGATCGTCGATTTCTACGATGCCATTACCTGTCCACGCTATGAGGAAAAGGCGTTGTCACCCTCCGAGGCCATGATCAGGCTGCATGACATGCGTGGCAATGAATTTCAGGCAGAGCTGGTCGATGACTTCATCCAGGCGATCGGCATCTATCCCACGGGTTCACTGATCGAGCTGAGCTCCGGTGAAGTCGGCGTCATTACCGAGCAGAATGCCGGCAGACGCCTGCGCCCCAAGGTCCTGCTATTACTTGACCCCGACAAGAAACCCATAAAAAAACAGCGGGAAATTGATTTGCAAAAGGAAACCCGTGACGCCGGCGGCAACAATCTCAATATCGCGGCCTGCCTGCCGGAAGGTGCCTACGGTATCGATCTCAGCGCTTTCCGGCAGAAATTCATCGGCCGTGTCCTGGGCCTGGGGAATCCTCTCTTCCACCATTAGGTCGCGCCCGCAAGCATCACTTGGCAACGG
>CAZFJS010000072.1:0-2555 GCA_964519605.1 uncultured Gammaproteobacteria bacterium | reverse complement strand
CAGGAAATGGGGCTGGCGGCCTCTCTGGGCATTGCCACACTGCCGGTGTTCCGCAGAATCCGGGTGGCGCTGCTGGTTACTGGTGATGAACTGCTGAAACCTGGCGAGCCGTTGGCACCCGGCAAGATCTATGACTCCAACCGCTATCTGCTAACCGGTCTGCTGGAGGCCCTGGGCTGTCAAATCATCGATCCGGGCATCATACCCGACCACTTTGACGCTACGGTCGCTGCTCTCAGACAGGCGGCAAAAGAGGCCGATCTGATTCTTGGCAGTGGTGGCGTCTCCGTAGGTGAAGAGGATCATGTCAAAACCGCCATCGAGCACATGGGAAAGCTGGCACTGTGGCGCATCGCCGTCAAACCCGGAAAACCACTCACCTATGGCAATATTAACGGCACCCCGGTGATGGGCCTGCCGGGTAATCCGGTTTCCCTGCTGATTACCTTCTGTCTCTTTGCCCGACCACTCATACTCCGACTGCAGGGCAGGCGCCAGCTCACCCCGACCACGGTCCGCGCCCGGGCCGCATTCGCACGCTGCAATGCCATCCCGAGACGTGAATATCTACGCGCCCGGATGACTATGGGCGCAGATGGCGAAACCACCGCCACCCTGCACCCACAACAGGGTTCGGCGGTTCTGTCAGCTGCCTGCTGGGCGGATTGTCTGGCCATCGTGCCGGCGGACAGTACCATCAGCCCCGGCGATAGCATCGACATCATCCCCTTCAACGCGCTCTTTAGTTAAGCTCGGCATCCCCATAGAGAAAACAGTGAGTCCGGTGGCTGTCGCTGATAGCGGTCACACCGGGGTAGACCTGCCGGCACACCGGCATCGCCCGGGGGCAGCGAGTATGAAAATGGCAACCGGTTGGCGGGTCGGAAGGGGACGGCAGGTCCCCTTCCAGGCGGATCACCTCCCGCTGCTGCTGTGGGTCGATGATCGGAATAGCGGATAGCAGGGCCTGCGTATAGGGATGACGGGCCTGATGCAGGATCTCCTCCACCGTACCATATTCCACAATCCGTCCCAGATACATTACCGCCACTTCGTCAGCAAGATAACTGACAACTGAGAGATTATGGGTGATAAACAGGTAGGACAGATCCAGCTCATGCTGCAGCCCCTTCAGCAGGTTAAGAATCTGCGCCTGCACCGAGATATCCAGGGCGCTGGTGGGCTCGTCACAGATGATCAGCTTAGGCTTCACCGCCAGTGTGCGGGCAATGCAAATGCGCTGCCGCTGACCACCAGAGAACTCATGGGGATAACGGCTTATGGCCTCCGCCGGCAGCCCCACATGTTCAAGCAACTCGGCGACGCGTTGCCGACGACGGTGGGGATCCTTTTCGATCCCTAGGGCCACCATGCCCTCCTGAATGATATCTCCCACCATCATGCGCGGATTCATGGAAGAGAAGGGGTCCTGAAAAATGATCTGAAAATCCGCCCGCCGTCGACGCAGGGCCTCGCCTCGCAGGCGGGTCAGTTCCTCGCCGGCAAAACGGACCTGGCCACCGGTAGGGCGAATCAGCTGGAGAATGGCCTTACCCATGGTGGTCTTGCCACAACCCGACTCCCCCACCAGGGCTACAGTAGCACCGCGGTCCACCCGTAGCGTGACACCATCCACGGCATAGACATGGCCGACAGTCCGCTTGAACAGCCCGCGCTGGATAGGGAAATGGACCCTGATATCTTCTACTTCCAGCAGGCGACCGCCGCGTGACAGCGACTCACCATAGCGACTGCCACTTCCGGCCGGCACTTCCGCTTCCGTCGTGAGAAGACTGCTGTCCTCTTTGCGGTGGTCTCCGTAGACAGGGTCCAGCAGATGGCAGCGCGCACGTTGCGAGGCGCTGACCTTGTTCCAGTTTGGTGGCGTATCATGGCAAGCCTCCCAGGCGAAATCACACCGCGCGGCGAAGCGGCAGCCCCGAAAGGTCTGGGTCAGGGAAGGTACAGCACCGTGAATCACCGCCAGCCGGTGATCCCGTTTGCGGATATCCGGCAGGGACTCGAATAGTTTCTGGCTGTAGGGATGCCGGGGTGCGCGGTAAAATTCATCGCGCGTGGCCTGCTCGATAATCTGACCGGCATACATGACGGCCACCTGATCCGCCACACCGGCCACCACGCCCAGATCATGGGTAATCAGCAACACCGCCATACCATTCTGCCGCTGTAGATCCTGCAGCAGGGCCAAGACCTGCGCCTGAATGGTCACATCCAGGGCCGTGGTCGGCTCATCGGCAATCAGCAGGTCCGGCTCGCCAGCCAGGGCAATGGAAATCATGATACGCTGTTTCATGCCACCGGAAAGCTGATGGGGATATTCTGCATAACGTTGCTGCGGGTCCGGTATGCCCACGGCTGCCAGTAACTCCAGCACTGTGTTTCGGCGCGCCCGCCCTTTCAAACCCTGATGTTGTCCCACGGACTCAGCGATCTGCTCGCCCACCGTCATCACCGGATTCAGAGAGGTCATGGGCTCCTGAAAAATCATCGCAATACGTCCACCCCTGACCCGGCGCATGGCCGCCTCCGGCAGG
>CAZFJS010000071.1:6553-9271 GCA_964519605.1 uncultured Gammaproteobacteria bacterium | reverse complement strand
ACCGCGGCATCGAGCAGTCCCAACTGACGTTCGGTGACCAGGACGTTGCGTGTGGCAAGCTGACGTCGGGCGCGTAACAGGTCGCGCTGGGCATCGTAACTGCGCGTTTCCTCATCCAGCTGCAGGAGCTTCTGCCGCAAGAATCGCTGTTCCGCCTGCAGGGCATAGCGGGCAGCCGTGTCCAGGTTGGTGGCCTGGGTGCCGGCGGAAAGGCTTTGCAGTTTCTGGGCGATTTCCTCCAGTCTTTTGCGAGTGTTGACCGCTTCTACCGGGATAGACTGGCGGCGTTCGGCACGTGTGCTGCCCTGCTGTTCGATTTCCGCAAATTGTTGCCGTTCCTTGTCCAGCTTTGCCTTGGCAGCTTGCTGTCGCAGAATCAGTTTGTCGAGAGAGATCTTTCCCGTATCAATGGTTTGTGGTTGCGGCAATGGTTTAGCAAGCTGGCGTTCAATCGCGCGCAATTGACGCGGGGCTTCTTTTGCCTGTTGGACCAGCTGTGCTGTCAGTGCGGCGGACGCCTTCGCTTGTTCCAGGAACTGCTGGGCCTGCCGCAGCAGGGCCAGTTCATTGTCGCGCGCCTCATTTTGCGGTTGTTTGAGCAGTATCGTGATACGCTGCTGGAGGATGCCGGGCGCCGGGCCACCGGCTGATGGCATTGCTGCGGTCGTCGTGTTTCGGGGGAGCGCCGCCCATGAGGGCGTGCTCTGTGGTATCAGGCTGGCGCTCAGCAGCAGTAAAAAGATAAGTGATGCCAGCCATTTTGGCGAGCTGGGTGCCCGTTTAGTCATCATCAGACAGCGGGGTGCGAAAGGCGCATATCGCGTGATCTTCCGTCGGGTAGACTGTTTTTCACCATGCAATCATTTGCCAGGGCCGCCCGGTTAGTGCCAGCGGGCGGTATCATTCAAGCTGCCGCCGGAGATTATGCGGATGCTTTCAAAGTAGTGGTGATTTTTTCCAGCACAGCCTTCCTGGTTTTTAGCTGCTCGCGGAACTCCAGTCGGTCGGTGTCGGCAATTTCATAGCGCAAATCGGACAGGTAGCTTTCCAGGGTGTTCAGGAGTATTTCTTTTTCTTGCTCATCAAGGTCCAGGTGATACATATACCCTCCTCATTCAAGGCAACGCCGATGGTCTCGGTTCTTCCGAATTGTATAACATTAGAATCATTGCCGTGAAGTCTTGTTTGCCCTCGGGCGCGAATGAACCTTGCCTGGTGATGATGAGCAGTGCTCAGGGTCGCCTGTTCATCTGTTTACAGTTAGCCTGGGAAAGGGGATGATAATGGCTTGTGCCGGTCCGCTACGGCCGCAGTATTTTGGCAACTGAAGCAAAGGAGGCGGTTGATGAATAGCGCACTGGCATTGGCCCTCATTGCGGCCTTGGTGGGCACTTTATATGCCTGCTGGTGCGCCTGGTGGGTAGTCCAGCAGCCGGAGGGTGAAGCGGCGCTACGCATACCCTATCTGGCGATTCGCGAAGGGGCGACCGCCTATCTGCGTACCCAGTATACCGTGATCGCCGCCGTGGGTGGTGTGATCTTTCTGTTGTTGCTGGTGATCCCGCAGTTTGGTTGGCTGACTGCCTGTGCTTTTGCCGTGGGCGGAATCTGTTCAGCGGCCTCCGGAGTGACCGGGATGATGGTGGCGGTGCGCGCCAATATTCGCACCGCTACCGCCGCTCGTGAGGGTGTGGCCCCGGCCCTGCGGATTGCCCTGCGATCAGGTTCGGTCACCGGTTTTCTGGTAGGTGGTCTGGCCCTGGCGGCGGTCGGCGGTTTCTGCCTGCTGCTGCAACAGCAGGCTGGCGGTGGGGCAATAGACCTGCGGTCGCTGGTGGGTCTGGGCTTCGGTGCTTCCCTGATCAGTATCTTCGCCCGTCTTGGCGGTGGGATTTTCACCAAGGCTGCCGATGTGGGCGCTGACCTCGCCGGCAAGATCGAGCAGGGAATACCGGAAGACGATCCCCGTAATCCGGCAGTGATTGCTGATAATGTTGGCGACAATGTTGGTGACTGCGCCGGTATGGCCGCCGATGTCTTTGAGAGTTACGCGGTGACGCTGATTGCCGCGATGCTGGTCGCCGCCTGGTCATTCCCCCATGATAGGGTACTGCAGTATTATCCGCTGGCCCTGGGGGGGGTTGCATTGCTGGCCGGGCTGCTTGGCATGCAGGCCACGCGCCTATCTGCAGGTGGTAGTGTGATGATGGCGCTGACACGTGGTGTAGTGCTCAGCATGCTGCTGGCAGCCCTGGGCTTTGTGGCTGTCAGCGAATGGTTGATCCCGGCAGCCGCGCCCTTCTCCGCCCTGGCTCTGGCCGGCGCAGCGTTGACGGGGCTGGTGGTGGGTTTGGGTATGGTGGCGACTACCGATTATTATACCAGTACCCAGTTTGCCCCGGTTCAGCGGATTGCTGCGGCTTCACAATCCGGGCACGCCACCAATATCATCACGGGTCTTGCCGTGGGTATGAAGTCCACGGTGGTGCCTACAGTGGTGATTGCCGCGGGAGTGATTGCCGCCTATCTGCTGGCGGGTGTTTATGGTATCGCCGTCGCTACCTGTGGTCTGCTGGCCCTGACTCCGGTGGTGATTTCGGTGGATGCCTTTGGGCCGGTCACTGACAATGCCGGTGGCATTGTAGAGATGGCCGGTTTGTCCGCTGAAGTGCGCGCGGTTACCGATGTCCTGGATGCCGCCGGGAATACCACTAAGGC
>CAZFJS010000071.1:0-6453 GCA_964519605.1 uncultured Gammaproteobacteria bacterium | reverse complement strand
ATACCCAAACCCGCCCACCCCCGCAAGCGCCATGAGCCTTTGCCCTGGCAACATCCCAAGCCGGTGGAGGATGATGCCGGGGCCTTACAGCGCATCGAGGCGATTATCAACAGTCCTGGTTACCGCCAGGCAGATGAAGATATCGATTTTCTCAGCCGCGATGAGACCCGGGGTGTACGGCTCCAGATCGATTACAGCAAGCCGGAATTGTTATTGCACGAACACGGGATTGAACACACCATCGTGGTGTTTGGCAGTACCCGTATCGAGGAGCCCGGCGCCGCACGCCGCAAGGTGGCGGCACTGCGTGCAACGCTGTCCGGGGACCCGGAGAATGAAGCACTCAAGCGGCGTCTGGCAGTGGCGGAACGGATTCGTGAGAAGAGTCGTTATTATGAGGTCGCGCGGGCACTGGGGCGCCTGATAGGCAGTGCCGGACACGGCCCTCTTGACTGCCGGATTACGCTGATGACCGGTGGTGGCCCCGGTATGATGGAGGCAGCCAACCGCGGGGCCTATGATGTGGGTGCGAAATCCATCGGCCTGAATATCAGTCTACCCCATGAGCAGTATCCCAATCCCTATATTTCCCCGGAACTGTGTTTCCGCTTTCACTATTTTGCTTTGCGCAAGTTGCACTTTTTGCTGCGCGCCAAGGCCCTGGTGGCCTTTCCCGGAGGTTATGGCACGCTGGACGAACTGTTTGAAACCCTCACGCTGATTCAGACCCGCACCATTCGGCCGCTGCCGGTGGTGTTGGTGGGGCGGGAATTCTGGCAGCGGGCCTTTGATGTAGAGTATCTGGTCGCCGAAGGGGTGATCGATCAGGAGGATCAGGAACTGTTCTGGTTTGCGGAAACGGCAGAGGAAATCTGGCAGGGAATCCTGTGCTGGTACCGGGCTTGTGGAAAACCTTTAGTCAATAGCGAGGACTGATATGAAGATTTCATTTCACGGCGCGGACCGTAATGTAACCGGTTCCTGTCATCTGGTACATTGCGCCGGCAAACGTATACTGATCGATTGCGGTTTGTATCAGGGTGGGCGTGAGCTGGAGGAGGAAAACCGCCAGCCTTTCGGTTTCGAGCCCGCCGAAATCGATTTTCTTTTGCTGACCCATGCCCACCTGGATCATTGCGGGCGTATCCCCTTGTTGGTCAAAGAGGGTTTCCGTGGCGAAATTATCACGACTTCTGCAACCCGGGAATTAGCGCGTCTGGTGATGCTGGATGCGGCCCACCTTCATGAAGAGGAGGCTGCCAGGCAGCAACGTCATGCAGCCCGGCATGGCCACACCAGCCAGGAGATAGAACCACTTTATACCGCGCTGGATGCGCTCAATAGCCTGGATTGCTTTGGCCGGGTAGCTGCCTACAACGAGACCCTGCAGCTGGCGGCAGGCATCCAGGCCACTTTTGATGATGCCGGTCATATCCTGGGTTCCGCTTCGATTATGCTGGCGCTGGAAGAGGCGGGGCAACAGCGGCGGGTGCTCTTTTCCGGTGACCTGGGCTACAGTGGCCGGGCGATTTTGCGGGATCCTGCTGTCCCGGCAGCGGCGGATGTCGTAGTGATGGAAACCACCTATGGTGATCGGTTGCACAAACAGCTGCAGCCCTCAGTTGAGGAGTTGTACGAGGCCATCAGCGATACCTTCCAGCGCGGGGGTAACGTCATTATTCCGAGTTTTGCCCTGGAGCGCGCCCAGGAGGTGTTGTATTACCTGCGCCAGGCCGTGATGGCGGGTGTGTTGCCGGCCACGATGCAGGTTTTCCTGGATTCACCCATGGCTATCGCCGCCACGGAGATTTTCCGCCGTCACCCCGAGTGTTATGACCAGAAGACGTCGGCGCTGTTCCAGCAGGGGCATGATCCATTCGATTTTCCGGGGCTACATTTCACCCGCGAGACTGCTGCCTCCATGGCGCTCAATCGTCTGGCGGGCGGTGCGCTCATTATGGCTGGTTCGGGGATGTGCACGGGGGGGCGGATCCGTCATCATCTCAAACACAATCTGTGGCGGCGGGATAGCAGCGTGGTATTTGTTGGCTACGCGGCACGCGGTACCCTGGCGCGGCGAATTATTGATGGGGCCGAGCGGGTACATATTTTCCGGGAAGAAATTCCCGTGCGCGCACGGATTTATACCATCGGTGGTTTCTCCGCCCATGCCGACCGTGATGAACTGCTGGCCTGGTTTGCCCGCACCGGTTCGCCGGCCACGACCTATCTGGTGCATGGTGAGGAAGAAGCGATGGCTCAGTTTGCTCACCATCTGAGTGATACCCACGTGGTGCAGCCGCAGCTGCATCAGGAATTTCCGTTGTAGTCCGTGCCGGGTATAATGAAAGCTAATCCCGATACCTGACAGGAAGGCAAAGATGACTGCACAGCACACCCCCGAGGAAGAAACCCGGCTGATCCACGGTTATAACCACATGATGGAGCGGGTCAGAGCCTCTCTGGGCAAGTTCGGGCAGGGTGACCAGTCGCGCCTGCAGCGGGCGATCGACAAGGCCCGGGAGGAGACGGTAGCACTGGGCGAATTGTCTCTGGAGGAAGCCGAGAGAATCGGGAATTATCTGCGCCGGGACATTGAGGATGCTGCTGGCTTCCTTGCCAGCGATGAGGCTCAGGAACTGAAGGACTGGTTCCGTTTCGATGTGGCACTGATCGAAGAGCAGCTGCGGGAAATGTTTCTCAGCGTTGCCGATCAGACCCGCCTCGACAGTTTGGCCTTCGAGGAGGCGCTGGAGGAGGCCGGTGAATATCACACCGGAGAGATCACCGGCCCCGGTACCCTGGCTTGCCTGGGTTGTGGCGAGTTACTGCACTTTCACCACACCAACCGTATTCCACCCTGTCCCAAATGTCACGGTACGGTTTTTTCGCGAGAAACCGACTAATTAGCTTGCTGTAGTAGCAGCACCGTACCCTGCCAGTTCAATGTGGCGGGGATTGTGATGTGTCGTCGGGTGAGCCGATGGGGTAGTGAGCGAATGTCCGCGCTCAGTGTGGCTAGCGGGGCATCGAAATCGTTCAGGGTCACCGGCAGTCTGATCAAGCCCAGGCTGCGAATTTTTTGTATGGAGATCGTGCCCAGCCAGAGGGTAGCGCCTTCCGGCTGGAGGCGGGTGTCGGCCGGCCACAGGCGCAGTGCCAGTTGGTGGTTTTCATCAATACGGCGGACCAGTAGCAATGATTCATGGCGGCCTTCGTGAAGCTGAGGCAGTACCGGCAGATCGGCAAGCTTGCCATCGGGCTGCAGCCAGTGCAGTGCCGCCGTGAGTGTCAGCGGGGGTGGCGAATGCCAGCCCCGGGCAACGAGCTGTCGTCGCAGCCCGTCGGAATTGCCGGCCCATTGCAGGTTGAGGGGTTGCTCAGCCTCACCTTGCAGGTCGATCCGGTAAGCGGGAAAACTGCGCCATGCCTGCTGCCACCAGTCGCTTTCCTGCAATAGCCGGAGCGGGTAATGCAGGGCATAAGCTTGCAGGTCCCGCTGATGGCTGCTCAGACTATGCCAGCCACCGGTAAGGCTCAGTGTGAGCACGGTCATGGTCAACAGGCCGGATATCGGCTGCTGCCGTTGTGTGGGGTGGCGTTGATAGGCGATGCCCAGCAGGCAGATCCAGGCGCCGCCCAGGCTGATGCAACTGAGCGCAGTGGAGAATGGCAGCACGCCCAGATAGAGGCGTGCCAATGTACTCATGCCAGTCAGTAAGGCGAAGCAGGCGTAGGGCAACCAGCGCCAGCCGGATTTGGCGGCGCGTCCCAGCAGGACTGCCAGAAAACCGTAAATCACCATGCTCATGAGGGTGCTGGCGATCATCACGATGTTTTCGGGCTGGTGTTCCCGGCTCCATGCCAGCAGCGCGATGGCGGTGGCGCCGAAGCCTGAGGCCGCCAGCCAGTAGCGGATCTCCCGCCAGTGGCGCTGCATAATGAATAGCGCTGCCAGCAATACCATCAGCCATAAGGTGACGGTGAGATCCGCCAGCCCCGAGAAAAACACCATGATGTGATCGCCCAGTGGGGTACGCAGGCCGCTCAGCAGGTTCTGGATGCCGTGATCGGTACGTATCAGCGCCTGTTGGCTGGCAGGGGTATTGAGTAGCAAAGCGCCCAGCAGCCAGGCACCGCCTAACAGTCCCGTGGCGATGACCAGCAGTGCTCTGGGTGGTGGAATATCGGGGTCCAGCAGGGCGCTGGTCAGGCGTCCCAGCAGGGGATGATGATGTCCCCAATGCAGTATGCGGGCCACCAGGCGACTCGCCCGGGGCTGCAGATGGCGGTACAACCAGCGGGCCAGCCAGAAGCTTAGCCATAGCGCGCTCAGCAGGATGACCAGTAACAAAGCCAGGCGTGCCGCTACCTGGCCGGCCAGGGCCAGGGAGGTGCCGAAGGCAATGCCCGGCAGCAGATAGACCGGTGCCCAGAACAGGGCCGAGACGATATTGACGGCAAAAAACAACGCCGGTTTCATTCCCAGCATACCTGCGATGGCGGGTATAATGGGTCGCACCGGGCCGACGAAACGGCCTAGCGCTATGCTCATACTGCCATGGCGGTGAAAGAAATTTTCCCCTCTGGCCAGCCAGTCGGTATGACGATTGAAGGGCCATTTTAGCCTGAGATGCTGCTGATAGTGGTAGCCCAGCCAGAAACTGATCCCGTCTCCGGTGACGGCGCCGGCGACCGCCCAGGCCATGGTGGGCCAGAAGGGCAGCGCCCCGGCTGCCACCAGTGCCCCGGTGACAAAGAGCAGCATGGCGCCCGGTACCAGCAGGCCAATCACCACCAGAGATTCACTCATGGCGATGATAAAAACAGCCAGATAGGCCAGCAGCGGGTGCCCCGCGATCCAGTTTGCTACCGCCTGGAAACTTTCAATCATGATGATCTATGGGGGGACGGTTTGCCGCGGGCAGAGCGCTTATTCTGAACGCGGGGGTCGTTGAGTGTTGTCACTGGCGCCCCTGAGAAGATGGTTGACGAAGGCCGGGACCAGCCGGCGTGCGATCGTGGTGGCGAGCAATGGTGTGATATGGGTTCGTCCCGCCAGGTAGCCCGTGGCCAGGGAGGCCAGCAGGGCTTGCCAGGGGCGCTGGCGAACCCAGTACGGCAGGCTGGCCCGGGCCGCAGCTGCCCGTAGCCGTTGTTTGGCCTGTTCCGGGCTCAGCGGATGAGGCGTCGGGTCATCCATGCCAGCAGAACGGCCAGGAACAGCAGGGAAAGACCGCAGGCCAGTGCCGCGGTCACCGGGGTGTAGCTTTGCGCCAGATGCAGATAGGCCGCCCATAGCAGCAGTCCCAGTCCGGCGAGCACCAGCAGCGTTGCCCCTGCGATACAGGCCAGCCCCAGCCCGAGGCGGGCGACAGCGATGCGCAGGGCACGGCCTTCCGCTTCCAGCAAATCTGTCAGCGAGATAAATAATTCTGCCAGCTGTTTCAGCGCCGCTCTCCTCCGCCGAACAGTTTGGCGATGATAAAGCCCAGACCGAAAGCAGTCAGCAAACTGCCGCGGGGATGTTGGCCGATCTGCTGCTCAGCGCTATTGATGGTTTTCTTGCCTTCCTCAATGACATCATTCAGTTTATCTTCGATCTCCTGCCAGGTGTCATGGGCGGCAGCTTCCGCTTGTGCGCAGGCTTCCTGGGCTTTGTCAGTACCGGCCTGTTTAACCGCTGTGCTAAGACCGGCGATGTCGTCGCGCAGCTGGGCGATATCCGCCTTGAGTGCATCCAGTTCTTTACGGATGGGATCTTCTGCCATGTCGTGGTCTCCTTGATTGCCTGATAGACCTGCTGTTACCGAGGAATACTATAAAGGAAGCTCTGAATAATTCCTATGCTGTTATGCCGCTGCGGGCCGGGAGAAACCCTGCGGGGGTTTAATATAATATACAAATCGTTTGTTATTTGATAGCATGCCGGCCATGCCAGTTGCTATGAGAATCAAAAAACTGCGGGAATCAAAGGGCCTGTCCCAGCGAGCCTTGGCGGAGGGGGCCGGTGTCAGCCCCGCAACCCTTTCGCTGATCGAACAGGGACAGAATTCACCCTCCGTTGCCACCCTGGAAAAACTGGCCTATGGCCTGCAGGAACCGGTGGCCAGTTTTTTCACGGCACCACCCGCGGCAGTGCCTGATGTGGAGATACTCAACCTTGAGGAGCAGACGGTTTTCAGCCTGCGCGAACAATCCGAGTTGATTCCCCTGGCGGCCCAGAACCATCAATCGAGTTTCGAACCTTTGCTGATCCGGCTCAAGCCGGGCGGACGTTTTGGCAAGAAGCCCTACTTTGTCGGCGTGGAATCGGCCTTTGCCTGGGTTCTGTCCGGTACTGCTGTACTGCAGTATGACGATCACGAAATCAAGTTGGGGAGGAACCGGCCGGTGTACTATGACCCGCGCAAACCCCACAACTGGAGTAACCCCTACAAAAAGAAGTGCGAG
>CAZFJS010000070.1:6097-9553 GCA_964519605.1 uncultured Gammaproteobacteria bacterium | reverse complement strand
TTCTGCTGGTGGCGATGACCTATATCAACGCCATGGATGAGCGCCGCGTTTTTGATGCCCTGCGTGCCTGGCTGATCCGCAGGGGCTTCGGTTTTCGCAAGTTGTTCTGGTTCACCGGGCTGCTGGCCTTTTTCATCTCGCCGGTAGCGGACAATTTGACCACTGCCCTGCTGATGTGCGCCGTAGTGCTGGCGGTGGGTGGCGACAACACGCGTTTCATCAGCCTTGCCTGCATCAATATTGTCGTGGGGGCCAACGCGGGTGGTGCTTTTAGCCCCTTCGGTGATATCACCACCTTGATGGTCTGGCAGAAAGGGGTGGTCGGTTTCTGGGATTTTTTCGCCCTGTTTATTCCCGCGCTGGTGAATTTCGTAGTGCCTGCAGCGCTGATGCACTTTGCGGTGCCCCGCCAGCAGCCGACCACCACAGGCGAACAGCTGGCAATGAAGCGGGGTGCCCGCCGGATCATGTTGCTGTTTCTATTGACCATTATGACAGCCGTGAGTTATCACAATTTCCTGGGGTTGCCACCAGTGTTGGGTATGCTGACGGGGCTTGCCTATTTGCAGTTTTTCGGTTTTTTTATCAAAAAATCGACGGCTTCAGTGATGGAGAACGGTGTGCAGATCGGTGACCCGCTGCCTTTCGATATCTTTCGCAAGGTGGCGCGGGCGGAGTGGGACACGCTGCTGTTCTTTTATGGGGTGGTGATGTGCGTCGGGGGGCTGGGTTTTCTCGGCTACCTGGCCCTGGCATCCCAGCTGATGTACGGGCAGTGGAGCGCCACTACGGCCAATGTGGTCATTGGTCTGCTGTCCTCGGTCGTCGATAATATTCCCGTCATGTTCGCCGTGTTGAGCATGCACCCCGAGATGCCTACTGGCCAATGGCTGCTGGTGACGCTGACCGCCGGCGTGGGCGGCAGCCTGTTATCCATCGGTTCGGCAGCCGGGGTGGCCCTGATGGGCCAGGCGCGCGGCCGCTATACCTTTTTCAGCCATCTCAAATGGATGCCCGTGATTGCCCTGGGTTATGCCGCCAGCATCATGGTGCATCTGCTGCTGAACAGCCGGCTGTTTTAGCCGAGCATTGCAGCCGTGAGCCATCCTGATGCCACTGGATTGGAGGAGGCCTTGAGCAGGGGCGCTGCCCAACTGCGGGCGGGCCGCTATGCGGAGGCGGCCGCTACTTATGAGACGATTCTTGCCCGTCAGCCCGAGCATATCGGTGCCCTGCATTTTCTGGCGCGAGCTATCTATCTGCAGGGTGACACAGAGGCGGCCCTGCAGTATCTCGATCGGGCGCTGCAGATCAGCCCGGAAAATCCCTATCTCTATAACAGCCGGGGTATTCTGCTGAATAGCCTGAAAAAGCGTGCAGAAGCCTTGCTTGCCTTCGAGCAGGCGGCACAGCGCAAGGTCGATTATTTCGAGCCGCGTTATAACCTGGCGCTGGTAGCCTGCGAACTGGGCCGTTTTGCCGTGGGTATACAGCATTTTCAGGAGGCCATGGCCCTGAAGCCTGGTGATGTGGGCCGCTATTGCCAGTTTGGCGAAATGCTTTGCCGCCGCCAGCAGTTTGAGCAGGCAGCCACCTGTTTTCGTGCGGCGATCGATATCGACCGGCAATGCTCCGGGGCCTACAACGGTTTAGCACTGGCGCTGCGCTCGATGGGCAGCCTCGATGAGGCTGCTGTCTGTTACCGCCAGGCCTTGAAGCTCAAACCGGACTATGCGGTGGCGCATAGTGCCCTCCTGAGTATGTTGGCGTATCACGTCATGTGTTCGCCTGAGGCATTGCTGCGGGAGCACCGGGCCTGGGACCGTATCCATGGCGGGCGGGAAAAGGCCCTGAGTTTTGTTCATCAGCGCCCTACGGAAGAGAAAAAACGCTTGCGCATCGGTTATGTATCACCCGATTTTTACCGGCATGCGGTAAGTCAGTTTATTAGACCGGTACTGGAAAATCATGATCGTGAACAGGTCGAGGTGTATTGTTATGCCGAGGTTCACCATCCTGATGAAGTGACCACTTGCTTGCAGCAGCAGGCCGATGTCTGGCGTTCTACCGTTGGTTTGAGTGATGAGCAGGTGGCGCAGATGATTCACGCCGACGGCATCGATGTGCTGGTGGATCTGGCCGGTCATTCCCATGCCGACAGGACGCGTCTCAAGGCATTGACCTGGAAGCCAGCCCCGGTGCAGGCCGCTTATCTGGGGTATTTCGCCACTACGGGCCTGGCGGCCATGGATTACTGGATTAGCGATACCGTGACACACCCGGAGGATACCGTGGAGCAGGCGGTAGAGACCATTTATCGCTTGCCGCGTTGCTGTGTCAGTTATCAGCCACCCCGGGAAGCACCCGCGGTGGTGGCCAGGCAGGATAGTGATTGTCTGACCTTCGGCTGTTTCAATAATATCACCAAGGTGGGAGATGAGGCGATTATCTGCTGGAGCCGGATACTGCAGGCTGTGCCCGATGCACGTTTGGTGCTCAAGGCCGGGCAGTTCGCCGATCCAGCGGTGCGCCGGTCGACGCTGGAACGTTTTGCACATTGCGGGGTTGCTCCGGAGCGGCTGCAACTCTGGTCTTATACAACGTCCCTGGCGGCACATTTTGCGCTCTATGGCGAGATCGACATCGCACTCGACACCCTGCCGCGCACAGGTGTCACCACCACAGCGGATGCGCTGTGGATGGGCGTGCCAGTGGTGACACTGGCGGGTGGCCGTTTCATCGAGCGCCTGGGCGCCAGCCTGCTAACAGCGATCGGACTGGAGGCGCTGATTGCCTTCAATCAGGAAGACTATATTGCCATTGCGGTGGCCCTGGCACAGGACCCTGCGCGCCGCCGTCAGTTGCGCGCGAATCTTCGTGAGCGGTTGGCTGCTTCTCCCCTCTGTGATGGTCGTGATCTCACGCGCCATCTGGAAGCAGCCTACCGCCGTATGTGGCGGCAATGGTGGTCTGATGATCCGGGCAGGGCCGGTAAATGACGCGGCCGCTGATCCGCATCTTTTCTAATCTGCCTCGTTCAGGCGGTACCCTGCTCAGCCGTTGTCTGGGGTGTATGGAGCGCGTAGTCCTGCTGAGCGAGATTCATCCATTGGGTGCGCACATCCATCCACGTTTTAATCCGCTGGCCCAGGCTGTTCAGTGGCATCAGTTATTTAATCCTGCCGAGCTGCCGGCAGGCAAGGCGCTGGATTTTGCCGCTGCTATCCAGCTTATTGCCGATCGCTGTGTGGCACGGGATAAATTGCTGGTGATCAGGGATTGGGCTTATCTGGATTATATGGGGGTACCTTATAATCTCCAGCCCGCAGGGCAGCCGCAACTGGTGGCGGCCTTGCAAACCCGCTTTCATATCCGCCAGTATTTTCTGGTGCGTCATCCGGTGGATCAATGGCTGAGCATCTGCCAGGGGCGCATTCTAAAACAGCACCTGACGGT
>CAZFJS010000070.1:4520-5997 GCA_964519605.1 uncultured Gammaproteobacteria bacterium | reverse complement strand
CAAACCGGTGCCCCGAGATTTGTTACAACAGTTTCGCTGCCAGGCGGAATACCGGCAGTTGCTGGACTTGCTGGGCTATGAAGATATCGAGGCGGAGTGGATTACCTGAGTCAGAGCCTGATGTCTGCAGGGAGCATGATATCCATGGCAATGGGCAGATGATCGGAGATCGCATAGGGCAGCACCTCAATATTGCAGGGCTGGATAGCGGCGCTGACCAGGATATGGTCGATGTTGCGCAAGGGCCGCCAGCTGGGGAAGGTGAGCAATTCTTTTGCCGGTTCGCGCAGGTCTGTCATGTTGAGCAGGGCGGCCATTTCCTGGCTCTGGGCCTGGCAGTTGAAATCGCCCATGATGATGGCGTAACGGTGTTTGTTTGCCAGCCGCCCGAGATAGGTCAGCTGGCGCTGACGCGCACGTTTCCCCAGCCCCAGATGCACCAGCAGCACGACCAGAGGGTTGTCTTCCGAGCCGTAACGGACCTCCATCATCCCGCGGCCGGGGATGACGCCGGGGAGCTTGTGTTCGATGATTTTATGGGGTGCAAATTTGCTTAGCAGGCCGTTGCTGTGTTGGGCGAATTTGCCGAGATTGCGATTGGTCTGGGAATACCAGTGGGGAAAGCTGCCCCGACGGGCCAGATATTCAATCTGGTTGACGAAAAAACTGCGGAAGCTGCCGGCATCCACTTCCTGCAGCGCGACGATATCGAAGGTACTGATCAGGCGGGCAATCTGGTCGAGGTTTTCGAAGCTGCCAATATGGGGCAATACATGCCGCCAGCTGCGCGTGACATAGTGGCGAAAACGCGTTGAGGTAATGCCTACCTGGATATTGTAGCTGAGCAGGCGTAGCAGCCTTTGGGGCTGATGATCGAGATGATGTCGTTCTCCTGGCGCTGCTTCCAGCGCATCCGCCTTTGGTTCCGGTGAGACGCTGATCAGATGGGACATACCATGTCTCCCAGCTTTTCGGTCAGGGCAAGGTTCTCTGAATAATCCACCGGGCAATCGATGATGGTGACCGTGTTGGCGTTCAGAGCGCGTTGCAGGGCGGGCAGCAACTCATTCGCCTGCTGGATGCGAACGCCCTCGGCGCCAAAGGCCCGCGCGTAGGTGACAAAATCCGGGTTAGTGAAATTGACGTGGCTGGTCCTGCCAAAGGTCCGCAGTTGTTTCCACTCAATCAGGCCGTAGCCATTGTCATTCCAGATCAGGATCACCAACGGGATGTGCAGGCGCATGGCAGTTTCGATTTCCTGGGAATTCATCATGAAGCCCGCATCCCCGGTAACGGCCACCACGGCACGGTCGGGATGCACCAGCTTCGCAGCGATGGCGCCCGGTACCGCGATGCCCATACTGGCAAAGCCATTGGAAATGATGCAGGTATTGGGTAGCTCGCAGCGGAACATCCGTGCCATCCACAACTTGTGGGCGCCCACATCGCAGATCACGATATCCTCAAGCCGCATGGC
>CAZFJS010000070.1:0-4420 GCA_964519605.1 uncultured Gammaproteobacteria bacterium | reverse complement strand
GTCATGGGATGCCTGAAGGGGACTACTCCCTTGGCCATGAAGGTGTTGGTGACGGGGATATTGAGTTCATGGACGAATTGGGCGAGTTGTTGCCAGGCGCGGGCGCGGATGACACCATTGCCTGCCAGTATTATGGGCAGGCGCGCCCGGGAGATGATTTCCGCGGCACGCCGGACACTGCTGGCGGCCGGTTCGGGGGGGGTGGGTTGCTGCGCCAGCAAGGGCGTTTCGCTGACTTCCAGGGTGGCGATATTTTCCGGAAATTCGATAAAACATGCCCCGGTTTTTTCAGTCTGGGCCAGTTTAAAGGCCTTGCGCACCACCTCGGGGATGATCTCGGCGGTCAACAGGCGCGAGGCGTATTTGGTGACCGGCAGGAAAATGCTCTGCAGATCCAGCACCTGGTGTGATTCCTTGTGGAGGCGGTTGGTGCTCGCCTGGCCGGCGATGGCCACCAGGGGCGCATGATCCAGATTGGCGTCGGCTACCGCGGTGAGCAGATTGGTTGCGCCCGGCCCCAGGGTAGACAGGCAGACGCCTGCGCGGCCGGACAGGCGGCCGTAGACATCGGCCATAAAGGCCGCCCCCTGTTCATGACGGGTGGTGATGAAGCGTATCGACGAACCATGCAGGGCATCCATCACATCCAGGTTCTCCTCGCCCGGAATCCCGAAGATGTATTCTACCCCTTCGTTTTCGAGGCACTGGATGAAGAGCTCGGCGCTTTTCATGGCGGCTGGTACGACCGCCGGCTTCAGGTGTGCGGCCGGGATTCCTTGGCGATCAGGAAATCCATGACATGGATAAGATTTTCAAAGCCCTTGGACATCCCGGGGTCGGTACGGTATTTGCCGTTGATTACTACCGAGGGTGTGCCCATGGTGTGGTAGCGCCGGGTCATCAGGCGTGCCCGACGCACCTTGGTGTCCACCGCAAAGGAATGGAAGGTTTTGCGAAATTCCTCCGGGTCGACGCCGTGTTCCGCAAAAAATTTGCTCATAGCCGCTTCAGTATTCAGGCGGCGTTTTTCGTTATGAATCGCATTGAACAGCGCTTCATGAATTTGCGGCAGTTTCCCGAGGATTTTTGCGGTATAGAAGGCGCGCGCGCCCAATGCCCAGCTTTCCCTTAGAATAGCCGGCATGCGGATATATTCTACATTCGCGGGTTTGGTCTTGAGCCATTTCTCCACATAGGGCTGGAAGCGGTGGCAGTGAGGGCAGCCGTACCAGAACAATTCCACCACCTCAACCTTGTTCTTGTCGGTCGTCGGCTGTGCAGGGACGATTTTGGCATACTCCACACCTTCCTGAAAGCTGGGCGCCGCTGTGGCAGCGGTGACACCGATAATGGCCAATAAGGTCACAAGGTAGAACGAAATAGGCTTCATAAGGTTTTCGACCTCAAAAAAAGTTGATGTTGGTAGTCGCATTGTATAACTATAATATGGCCGCCAGCCGCCAGTATCAGGGCACACAAACCCGTGTCCCATGCAACTTTTTGCAGCTGGCGTTTCGCCTGGTAGCGCCGCCGTATTTGTTTGCGCGCAGTTTTGCTATCATGAAGCCCGGCGCTTAACCGCAAGCGGACTCTGGATGCCGCGCCAAGTGTGCCTGCACGGGTGGGCGCCCACTGGCTCCCGCGCTTGACATTGTACCTTGCTGTGGCGGATGCTGCGAACATTTTACGACGGTAGGAATACGATACGGCTATCATCTTGCGTGATCAAGGAGCGTACCATGACGAAGAAGATTGACCTGACCCAGTTTCTCAATCAACAGTACTTGTGTGAATCACTGACCCTGTCCGAGATCCAGACCCTGCTGGAATACACAGAGCTGGTGCATTACCACAAGGATGAGATTATTGCTGATATCGGTGAAATCGGCGATACCCTGTATTTTGTAGTCAATGGCGAGGCTGCCCTGCTATTTGAAGAAGAAGGGCGTGAACGTGAGATCGGTGTCATGAAGCCGGGAGAGCTGATGGGCGAGATGTCTTTTTTCGACCGTCGCCCCCGCATGCTGCGTATCCGTGCCCGCTGTGACGATACCCAGCTGCTCAAATTGCCGCGACCCATGTATGAGCGGCTGCGGGTTGAGCATCCCTATATTGCAGTGAATTTTCTTGAGCACGCGATGATCAGTCTGGATCATCTGGTGCGGCGTATGAGTTCTGATGAAATGAGTCTGTCACGCTATATGTATGGCAAGGCGAAACGCTGACAACGTTGTCAGCGCTACAATCGTTTCGCACAGGAAAATGACAGTAAATTATGGACAGGCCGCCTTCATACTCAGTGCGGTGGAGGCGGCGCATTTCCCTGTAGATGAAGGTTGCGAAGTTGCATTTGTCGGCAGGTCGAATGCGGGTAAATCCAGTGCAATCAATGCGTTGACATCCAGGCGCGCCCTGGCACGCATCAGCAAGACCCCCGGGAGAACTCAACAGATCAATTTTTTTCGTCTTGATGAGCAGCGGCGCCTGGTGGATTTGCCTGGCTATGGTTTCGCCAAGGTCCCCTTGCGCATCAAACAGCATTGGCAACGCCTGATTGAATCCTATCTGCAATACAGATCATCTTTGCAGGGTCTGGTGATCGTGGTAGATGCCCGCCGTGCCTTGTCGGACCTGGATCGACAGATTCTGGAGTGGTGCCGGGTAGCCGCCATCCCTGCTCATGTGTTGTTGACCAAGGCGGACAAATTGTCCCGCAACGCCGCCTGTGCCGTGTTGCATCAGGTGCAGGCGGCAATGAATGGCAGTGTGGCGCCCGGGACTGCTTTGCCTGTGGAGACTGTACAGCTCTTTTCCGCCACCAAAAAACAGGGGATCGATGAGCTGCGGGGCAAACTGGATCAATGGCTGGGGCAGGAGATAAGAGAAAAAAAAAGCCCCAGTTAATTATAGAGGGAGGGAAACTGGGGCTAAATGTATACCCGGATTGGGGAAACCGGGCATGTCTTCCCGCTCTGGGAGGAGAGCGGGACAGGTTAAGCTTAAAAAAGCCACCTTACAAAGTAGGACGCCGTGATTTGCAAAAAGTTCCTTGTCT
Source organism: uncultured Gammaproteobacteria bacterium (assembly GCA_964519605.1). Lineage (GTDB taxonomy): Bacteria > Pseudomonadota > Gammaproteobacteria > SZUA-140 > SZUA-140 > CAZFJS01. The sequence goes on along the minus strand of CAZFJS010000070.1, from coordinate 1,365 downwards.
CTGTAAATTCATTTTTCAGCGGGTACTTTGGCTTGTTAGACTCGGATAAAAAATCCCGGCAACGGGGAACATTGCCGGGATTGAAGTAGCCACTGTAAATAAGGGGATAAACAGTTTGTTCTGCGATGACGGTGCTTAAATAATTAAGTGACTGTCAACTGATATGACCCGGCTCAGGGGCATAAGTTCCCGGGTATTTTTTCAACGGCCTCAGTGGGCCTCGTCCCAGTTTTCCCCGGCGCCGATATCGACCACCAGGGGAACGGTTAATTCCGCTGCTGTGCTCATATGGTGAATGACCTGTTTTTCCAGGCATGCCTGGTCGTGCAAGGCAACCTCAAATACCAGTTCATCATGTACCTGCATGGTCATTTTGGCATCACAACCGCTGTTTTCCAGCCAGGTGGCGCATTTCAGCATCGCCCGTTTGATCATATCGGCGGCGGTGCCCTGCATGGGCGCATTGATCGCCGCCCGCTCTGCGTATTGTCGCCGCTGATGATTGCGGCTGTTGATTTCCGGCAGATAGAGACGCCTGCCGAACAGGGTTTCCACATAGGTATCCTGGCGTGCCTGTACGCGGATCCGGTCCATGAAATTTTTGACTTCAGGGTAGCGGGTGAAATACAGGTCCATATAGGCCTGTGCCTCTTCACGGCCGATACCCAGCTGCCGCCCCAGCCCGAAGGCGGACATGCCGTAAATCAGTCCGAAGTTGATGGCCTTGGCGTTGCGTCTTTGCTCCGGTGTCACGGCCTCCGGTGCGACAGCGAATATTTCCGCAGCCGTGGCGCGGTGGATGTCCAGTCCCTGCTGGAAGGCACTGCTTAGCCCGGGATCGCCGGACAGGTGCGCCAGAATACGCAATTCGATCTGTGAATAGTCGGCCGCCACGATCCGGTAGCCCGGTGGTGCAATGAAGGCCTGGCGGATTCGGCGCCCGTCCACGGTGCGGATGGGAATATTCTGCAGGTTGGGCTTGCTGGATGACAGCCGGCCAGTGGCGGTCACGGCCTGGTGATAGGAGGTGTGAACACGGCCGGTACGGGGATGAATCTGCCGGGGTAGCTTATCTGCGTAAGTGGACTTCAGTTTGCTGAGGCTGCGATAATCAAGAATCAGTTGCGGCAGGGGATAGTCCAGGGCAAGTTCCTGCAACACGGATTCTGCGGTGGAAGCCTGGCCCTTGGGTGTTTTGGCGATGACCGGCAGGCCCAGTTTGTCAAAGAGAATTTCCTGAATCTGTTGTGGCGAACCCAGGTTGAAGGCCTGTCCCGCCAGGGTGTGGGCCTGTTGCTGGATGTCTGCCATGCGCCTGGTGAGCTCATCGCTGAAGCGGTTCAGCAAGCCGGCGTCTATGAGGAC
>CAZFJS010000069.1:8002-9598 GCA_964519605.1 uncultured Gammaproteobacteria bacterium | reverse complement strand
AGGGGATGGCTTTGGGTAGTGAGAGGTTCAAAATGGAGATAGAGCAACTCGCTGGCCGCCGGGTAAACCCGAAGAAGCGAGGCCCCAAGGTCAAAGACGAGAAGGGGTTTTTACTCTGACCCCTTGAAATACTGCGGTTCTTCAGTAGCCCGATACGCGGCTAATATTGTCAATATACGCAATGCTGGCTAGGCATGGGGTCAGTGCTTTGTTTCTACACAAGCGGGGCAGTGTGGGTCCTTTGACAAATTCAGTTGCCTGAATTGCATCGTACGGGCGTTGAAGAGCAGTAGCCGACCTGTCAGGCTGTCTCCGATGTTGAGCAGGATCTTGATGCTTTCAATGGCCAGGATTGAGCCGATGACGCCGGCGACCGGCCCAAGTATTCCCTGGTCACTGCAACCGCCTTGCTGATTCTGCTGATCCTGCCGGGGAAAGAGGCATTCCAGGCAGGGTGCCTCCTCAAGGTCATGGCGGAAAACGCTGGCCTGCCCTTCCATGCCGGTTACGGCGCCACTGACCAAAGGCTTATGTGCGCTGAGGCAGGCCTTATTCAGGCGGTAGCGGCTGGGAAAGTTGTCACTGCCATCGATGACCGCATCTGCCTGCCTGACTTGTTCCAGCAGCCTGTCACCACTGAGTCGTTGATCGATGCTATGAATCTTGATTGTGGGGTTCAGGGCGCTCAGGCTCTCCCGGGCTGAATCAACTTTAGGGCGGCCGATATCGCTGCTGTGGTGCAGGATCTGGCGTTGCAGGTTGCTGAGATCCACCTGGTCATCATCACTGAGAGTCAGTTGTCCGATGCCACTGCCTGCCAGGTAGAGCGCTGCCGGTGAGCCTAGCCCACCGGCGCCGATGATCAATACATGGGATTGCAGCAGTTTTTCCTGGCCGGCCAGGTCGATTTCCGGTAGCAAGATCTGGCGACTATAGCGATTGAGCTGCGCGTCGTCCATGCTTCGTCCGCCTTGCTGTGCGACTACAGAAGAAGTGGTCTCACGCCTCCGGCAATTGATAGCACCACAGGCAATTCTGCGGCTCACGCCGGTCATCCGCCCAGCCGCCCAGTAGAAAAATTTGCTTGTCAAAGACGGCAACGCCCATGGCGGCCAGGCTGTGGGGCATGGTTGGCAGGATGTGCCATTGCTGCGATTGCAGATCCAGGCAGGCGGCATGGTCGCTGATGCCGTCACCGCTATAGCCACCGAAGATAAACAGATGGTTGTGGCTGATGCAGGCGCCGGCGCCTGCTGCCGTCCACGGCAGGGTGATGTCGCCTTTTGACCAGGTGCCGCTGGCAGGGTCGAAAACCTCGGTATGATCAAAGTTGTTGAAGCCCTCGGGTGTGAAGGCGACCCCACCCATGGTGACGATACGCCCGTCGATGACGACGGCATCCAGGGCAAAACGGGGGGTGGGCAGGGAGGCAATCTCTTCCCATTGGCCTGTTTGCAGATTCAGGCGCTCGCAAAAGCCGAAACCAGGATCTGTCTGGGGGCCGGCGACCACGGCATCCGGATGATGACCTCCCATGATATAAAAATGTTGATCCAACAGTACCCCGGCTGGATAGTCGTGGGGCATGATCATGTC
>CAZFJS010000069.1:5137-7902 GCA_964519605.1 uncultured Gammaproteobacteria bacterium | reverse complement strand
CATCACTTCTGTATCTTAACAAAGGGTTGCTTGTATGAGACAGAAGCTTTAACTGCTAATACTTCAATAATTCAGGATTCTTGACGCAAAGGCATGCGATTAGGTGGTTCCGGTTTGGGATTGCCGCGGGGTCCGCACACATATCGCCCTATCCGGCATTTGATGTTTATCAGGATCAACATCATGTCTGGCTCAAAAAGGATTTTAATTACAGTAGGTTACATGGTCTGTGTCGCGGGTTGATTGTGGCAGTCAGGGTAGCGTCATTACCCGGGACGGCTGTTACAGGCGATGTCGCTGGATAAAGTTATTAACTTCCAGGTCGCCTATATATAGGTAGCAAGTGGAAAAGCCCTCGAGGAGATCAAAACATGCTCAATAACTCGCTGAACGTAAAAAAGGCCTTTGGTGCGGCAAAAAGCGAATCATCTGCCATTGCCGAAAACCGCCATCCTAATCCTCTTCCGCCCTTGCAGGACCGTCATGGGAGAACCTTTGACTATGTCCGGATTGCAGTGATTGAACAGTGCAACCTGCGTTGTACCTATTGCATGCCTGAAGAGGGGGTCCGTTTTAAGGAAAAAGATATGGTGCTGCGCACCGATGAAATTTTGCGCGTGGTAGAGCAGCTTGCCAGAATGGGCGTTCGCAAGGTGCGTTATACCGGCGGCGAGCCGCTGGTGCGGCCGGACATCGTCGACATCGTTGCCCGCAGCGTACAGACACCGGGGGTGAAAGCCGTGCATCTGACGACCAACGGCTTGCTGTTTCCCAAGTATGCCAGAGATTTGCGTGATGCAGGACTGCTCGGGGTGAATATCAGCCTGGACTCCCTGTATGAGGATAAGTTTGAGCAGATTACCCGGCGCAGCGGACTGGACAAGGTGTTGGAAAGTATCGATCTGGCGGTTGAACTGGGTTTCCCGCGGGTGAAGATCAATGTGGTACTGATGCGGGGCTTTAACGAAGATGAGCTGATTCCTTTCTGTGAGCTGACGAAGGACAGGCCGGTGACTGTGCGCTTTATTGAGTTCATGCCCTTCGATGCCCACCAGATTTGGGAGAGTGGGCAGCATTTTGCCAGTGCGGCGGATCTCTGTGGCCAGATCGAAAAAAATTACCAGGATACCGGTATTAATCCTGCTTCTGGTACACGTACCGAGCATCACATTTATCAGGTACCCGGTTATGCGGGTAAGATTGCGGTGATCCCGGCCTTTACCCGCAGCCTGTGCGGTAACTGCTCGCGCATCCGGGTGACCGCAGATGGCAGTATCATGAACTGCCTCTACTCTGAGGAACCTTACCAGCTGAAAGAGATGATGCGTAATGGTGCCAGTGATGAGGATGTGGTCGGCCTGTTCCGCAAGGCCTTCGATGAGAAATACAAGGATGGTTTCGAAGCTAAAAAAGCCGCCAGCATCGCCGCTAAGATCAATGTGTCCGACATTAATCGTTCCAGGGCCAGCATGACCCAGATTGGCGGCTAGGGATATCGATTGTTCTCCTGTTTAAAACTAACCAGAAGAGTGTAACTTATGAGCTATAACGAACTGACGCATTTCAACGCTGCCGGTGAAGCCCACATGGTCGATGTCGGTGAAAAGGCAAGCACCACCCGGGAAGGGGTGGCGGATGGACGCATTTATATGGAAGCGGAAACCCTGAAGAAGATCATGGAAGGCAGTCATAAAAAAGGGGATGTATTGGGCATTGCGCGGACAGCGGGGATCATGGGGTCCAAAAAAACGCCGGATCTGGTGCCTCTGTGTCACCCGATCATGATTACCTCGGTCGATGTGGAACTGATGCCGGAGCCGGAAAAGAATGCGGTGTATTGCAAGGCAGTGGTGCGTTGCAATGGTCAGACCGGTGTCGAGATGGAGACAATTACCGCGGTTCAGGTTGCCCTGCTGACGATCTATGATATGTGCAAGGCGGTGGATCGGGGGATGGTAATTTCCGATGTGGGGCTGCTGTCCAAGTCAGGCGGCAAATCAGGTACTTGGCGCCGGACGGCCTGAGGAGACACCCGGAGAAACATCGAGAGTCATCATGAGGAATAATTATGGATATTAAGGTAAGGTATTTTGCAAGTCTGCGGGAGCGCATGGGGCGTTCTGAAGATCAGGTCAGCTTTGACAAGGATGCTGTCACAGTCGCGGATTTGTGGAGCAAGATATCGGATGATCCTATTGCAGAAAACATTCTGGTGGCGGTTAACATGGAATATACCGACACCAGTCATGAGCTGAAAAGCGGGGATGAAGTCGCCTTTTTCCCGCCTGTAACCGGAGGCTGAAGATGAAAGTACTGATTACCAAGGATGCCATGGACCCCTACAAGGAGGTCCGCGATTACGAGGAGTCTGCGTTGCCGGCAGGAAAGCACGGCGGGGTCGTTCTGTTCATCGGTACTATGCGTGATTTTAACGACGGCGAAGATGTACGCTCCATGAGTCTGGATCACTACCCGGGCATGACGGAGCGACACATCGAGCAGGTTTGTCAGGAGGCCATGGATGAATGGGATGTGATGGATACCCTGGTGGTGCATCGCGTGGGTGAGATGGTGCCGACCGATCCCATCGTGCTGGTGGCTGCCTGGTCGGCGCACCGCAAGGACTCTTTTGATGCCTGCCGCTATATCATCAACTATTTGAAGGAAAGCGCACCTTTCTGGAAATGCGAAATCACCACCGAGGGTGAAAAGCATTGGGTTGAGCATAACTCTGAAGATCCAGGCGTCGCCGCCCGGAAACTGCA
>CAZFJS010000069.1:2083-5037 GCA_964519605.1 uncultured Gammaproteobacteria bacterium | reverse complement strand
GAAGGTGACCGGATATTTGTTGAAGGCTATTTTTCTGATGGTAAACGCGCCCAGCACAGTAACATTGTTGTGTTTGATCACAATAATAAGGAATTGCTGCGCGGCAAGACAGACAAGGCGGGTAACTTTTCTTTCAAAATTCCCGCTCAGGATGACCTGCGGATTACCTTGAATGCTGGCATGGGTCATAAAACTGAATATGTTATCAGTAAGGCGGAACTGGCAGGTTTACCGGCAACCGTAGTGGCAGCCACGAACGATCCCGCTGATGAACGTGGGCAGGATACAGCCAGTGGGCAGCAGGGCGCGGCGGCCATTGCTGCCGGGGGTGCTGCAGCCAGTCCAGCGATGATCCGGCGCGCAGTGGGGAAGGCCATCATGCCGTTGATGCGTAGTATTTCCGAGCTGAAGGAGCGTAGCTCATTCAGCGATCTCGTTGGTGGCATCGGTTTCATTGTCGGGATTCTCGGTGTGTTTTTCTATGTCAAGGCAAAAAAACTGATGGCTGAGGGCGAACAAAAATCGTCCACCCTTTAGCTGCAGCCGTCGCAGACCGATAACCCTCTCATAATCATCATTCATATAGGCAGGAGAAAAGATGCATATCTCTGATGGAATTCTGAATGCCCCCGTACTGTTGGCAGGTTTTGCCGGTGCTGGCGTGCTGGCAGTGGCAACGATGCGCAATATGGATATGGAGGAAATACCCAAGATATCTGTCATTACCGCAGTATTTTTTGTGGCCTCTTCCATCAAGATTCCCCTGGGGCCTACCAGTATCCATCTGATTTTGAATGGTCTGGCGGCAGTGGTGCTGGGCTGGCGGGCTTTTCCCGCCATTACTTTGGGGCTTGTACTGCAGGCGATTATTCTGGGGCATGGCGGTGTGACTGTGATTGGCATCAATGCGCTGATGATGGGCGGCGGAGGGCTGATTGCCTACATGGTCTGGCAGCAGCGTCATCGTTTTCATTTCAAGAAGAAACTGTTCATTTTCGGTGCCCTGACGGGGGCTGTGGGGGTGGCCAGTTCCGGTATCATTCTGGCGCTGGCTTTGGCTACTGCGGGTGAGGCCTTTCATGCTGTTGCCGGTGCAGTACTGTTGGCACATATCCCCATTATGCTGATTGAAGCAGGGGTTGTGGGTGCCTGTGCAGAATTTCTGCAGAAGGTAAAGCCGGAGTTACTGGCGGGACAGCAGGCCGCAAAACTGCAGACCAGTGCCGACGCAGGTTAAGTGTGGGATACCTGCTTCCGCAACCCGTGTTTGATAGAAGGATAGACTGCGATGGCTTTTGATATCGACCGTTATGCCCATGTGGAATCACCGCTGCAAAGCTGGGATCCTCGGGTGAAGGTGGCCTCACTGGGCTTACTGATTCTGGTCATTGCCTTGCTAAAAACGATCCCGATGGCCGCTGTCGCGATCGTGATTGCTATCGGGCTCATGGCGCTCAGTGCACTGCCGTTGCATTTTGTCTCTCACGGGCTGTCCTTTGTGTTGATGTTCCTGATCCCGTTTTTCTTTATCATGCCTTTCACTTATCCCGGTGATGGGGCATTCGAAATCCTCGGAGTATCTTTTGCCTGGCAAGGCCTGCGGATTGCAACTCTGATTTTTATCAAGGCGCTGTCCATTGTGATGCTATCCTTTGTGATCTTTGGCTCCAGCCGCTTTGATATTTCCATGTTAGCACTACAACGTTTAAAGTTTCCCAGCATCGTGGTGCAGATGTTGCTGTTTGCCTATCGTTATACCTTTGTTTTTCTGGATGAGATGAAACGTATGCATACCTCAATGAGGGCGCGGGGTTTTATTGCCCGAAGCGACCGAAAAACACTGAAGATCTATGGCCATTTTATCGGCACACTTCTGGTGCGCAGTTTTGAACGGACTGAGCGGGTTTATAAAGCGATGTTGTCCAAGGGCTATCAGGGTAAGCTGCATTCTATGGTGCAGTTTCATTCTGTGCCCCTGGATTATGTCAAGGCGGCTGTCATTCTGCTGATCACGATAGGTCTGCTGATCGGGGAGTTCAGTGGCAGCTTGCATGTTGCGGTGCAGGCATGGTATTGAGCAGCCGGTTATTTTCAGTCCCAGCTGCCCATGACGGGGCCGGGTTTCCCCGGGATGAATACCTAAGTTAGGAGATTTGAATGTCCGAACAATTCATGATAGAGGCCGATAATATTTGTTTTACCTATCCCGACGGCCATCAAGTCCTCAAAGACCTGAACTGCAGGATTCGTAAGGGAGAGAAAGTTGCGCTCATCGGGCCTAACGGGGCCGGAAAATCCACTTTTATGAGTCATCTCAATGGCGTGGAGTTGGCCACATCCGGGCGTATCCTGATTAATGGTGCTGAGGTCGGCAAGCAGAATCTTAAATCCATCCGTCGCCAGGTCGGGATTGTTTTTCAGGATCCGGATGATCAATTGTTCTGTCCTACGGTGTTCGACGATGTGGCCTTCGGTCCTTTGAATCTCGGCTTACCGCAGGAAGATATCCGGGCACGCGTCAAGGAGGCCCTGGCGGTTGTCGGTTTGCAGGGATTCGAGGAGCGTTCATCATTTCACCTGTCCTTTGGTGAACGTAAACGTCTGGCCCTGGCCACGGTGCTCTCCTATCAGCCGGATATTCTGGTGTTCGATGAGCCTTCCACGAACATGGACCCCATGAATCGCCGCAATCTGATCAACTGGCTTAAAAATACCGACAAGACCTTGCTGTTATGTACCCACGACCTGGATATTGCCCTGGAAGTGTGCAGCCGATGTCTATTGCTGGTGGATGGCCACATTATCGAGGATGGTGCCTCCGCAGAGGTACTCTATAACCGCAAGCTGCTGGAAGAAAACAAGCTGGAATTACCTCTGGCGCTGATGACCCATGAATTGCTGCATGGGATTTTAAATGAGCAGGAGATGGATGAAGCTCATCGGCAGATCATCGG
>CAZFJS010000069.1:0-1983 GCA_964519605.1 uncultured Gammaproteobacteria bacterium | reverse complement strand
CTCGTTGTTTATCAGGCTACGAAAATTTCTTAGCCGCAGGCTGTTGCTGACGACAAACAGGCTGGAAACGCTCATGGCTGTCGCGGCCAGCATGGGATTGAGCAACAGGCCTGTGAGGGGATAGAGTACGCCCGCAGCGACCGGAATGAGCGCGATATTGTAAGCATAGGCCCAGACAAAATTGACCACGATAGTGCGCAGCGTCTTCTTGGCCAGCATCACGGCATTGACCAGGCCACGCAGATCTCCTGACATCAGAATAATGTCACCTGCCTCGACGGCAATGTCGGTGCCCGTGCCGATGGCGATGCCCACTTCGGCCTGGGCCAGCGCCGGGGCATCATTGATACCGTCACCGACAAAGGCGACGCGCTGATTTTTGCTTTGCAGGCGTTTGATTTCTTCGAGCTTTTGATCGGGAAGTACCTCGGCAAGTACGATGTCTATTCCTGTTTCACGGGCAACTGCCAGGGCGGTTTGCCGGTTGTCGCCTGTCAGCATGGCGATCTGCATGCCCATTGCGCGCAGGTGGGCAATGGCTTCGCGGCTGCCTGGTTTCAACGGATCGGATACGGCGAGGATCGCGGCCAGTTGTCCGTCAATGGCGCAATAAATCGGTGTTTTGCCTTGTTCTGCAAGTCGTGACGCCGTTTGTTGTTGCTCATCGATTGCGATATTGAGCTGCCGCATATAGCGGTCAGCGCCGATCTGCACCTGAACGCCTTCGATATGGGCCATGAGTCCAAATCCCGGATAGGCTACAAAGGACTCCACAGCCGGGAGTTTGAGCTGTCTTTCTTTAGCGGCATTGACGATAGCCTGGGCAATGGGGTGCTCGCTTCTGCTTTCTGCTGCTGCTGCCAGAATTAATACTTGTGCTTCGGTCAGACGAATTATTTCCAGGTCTGTCAGTGCCGGCTGTCCCAGGGTCAGCGTGCCGGTTTTATCCAGCACGATGGTATCGACTTTAGCCAGCAATTCAATTGCCGTGCCCTTGCGGAACAGCGTGCCCATCTCGGCTGCCTTGCCGGTGCCTACCATGATGGCGGTGGGTGTGGCCAGCCCCATGGCGCAGGGGCAGGCAATGACCAGAACGCTAACGGCGGCGACGAAGGCATAATTGAGTGCCGGTGATGGGCCGATTGCCAGCCAGAGTACGAAAGTCACCGCGGCTGCGGCGATGACTGCAGGCACAAAAATGCCGGCAATCCGGTCAGCCAGCTGCTGAATCGGGGGTTTGGTTGCCTGGGCTTCTTCTACCATTTTGATGATATGAGCCAGTAGCGTGTCGGCACCCACTCGGGTGGCGCGGAAGATAAAGCTGCCACTTTTATTGACAGTGCCACCGACGACTTCGCTAGCAACGGTTTTCTGGACCGGCAACGCTTCTCCGGTGATCATGGCTTCATCTACGTAACTGCTGCCCTCACTGACCACGCCGTCAACAGGGATGCGCTCGCCGGGACGCACCACGATCATGTCGTCAGGCTGGACTGCTTCAATGGGGATTTCTTCCTCCTGGCCATCACGGACCACCCGTGCAGTTTTGCTTTGTAGTCGCAGCAGTTTTTTGATGGCCTCGGAAGTCCTGCCTTTGGCGCGGGTTTCGAAGTACCTGCCCAGCAGGATCAGGGTGACAATGACAGCAGCCGCTTCGAAATAGAGATGGACGGTGCCTGCCGGAAAGATTTCCGGAAACAACAGTGCTGTCAAAGAATAGCCATAAGCAGCGGATGTGCCCATCATGACCAAAGTATTCATGCCGGGGTTGAGATGCCGAAGTTCCGCCCAGCCTTGACGAAAGAAACGTCTGCCGGCGATGAACAGCACCGGTGTGGCGAGCAGGAATTCAAGCCAGTCCCGGATCACCGGGGGTAGCAGGGTCGACAGGTTTTTGTCCACCCCGGGGATGAACATGGGTGCCATGACGATGAACAGCAAAGGCAGCGTGAGTGACCCGGCAATCAACAGATCCCGGCGTAG
>CAZFJS010000068.1:4770-9847 GCA_964519605.1 uncultured Gammaproteobacteria bacterium | reverse complement strand
GTTGGCTGCAGCGACCCCCCTCTGGTCAATGCGCTGGATGATGGCGATGAGCGCAAAGCGCTGGCCCTGATTGAGAGCGGGGCAGATGTCAATGCCCGCAATCGGGCAGATACGCCGGTACTGGCCGTCGCTATCCGCGAGGGTTATAGCGCCGTTGCCCGGCGCTTGCTGCAGAAACACGCCGATGTCAACGCCAAGGGTGAACTGGGGGTAACGCCGCTGATGTTGGCAGTTTCGGGGCAGCATCCGGAACTGACCCGTACGTTGCTGGCGCATGGTGCCAAGGTGAACGATTTCGACAGCATGGGCAATACCGCCTTGACCATCATGCCGTTGAAAGATGATACCGAACTCATCAGCCTGTTGATCGATAAAGGGGCGGACATCAACTGGCAGAACAAAAATGGCCTGTCTCCCTTGATGGTCGCTGCCTATCTGGGACACCAGAAAATCGTGCGCCTGCTGCTGGATCATGGCGCTGATGTCAATGCCCACACGGTAAACAGTCAGACCGCTCTGATGCGTGCTGCCCGCCAGGGTCACCTGGCAGTAGTAAAGATGCTGCTGGCGCATGGTGCCGATGTCGGGGCGGAGAATCGTGACGGCGCCACTGCCCTGGGCTGGGCCTTCCGTTTTGGTCATGCCGATGTGGTGGCTGTGCTGCAGCAGGCAATCGACAAGAAACCGTGAGCACCCTGGCCTGGATTATCCTGTTCACCTTTATCGGCGGTGCGCTGAGTGTGCTGGCGGCCGCCATTTTTCTTATTCTGCCGGTTTCCTTGCGTGAACGTATGCTGCCGCATTTTATCAGTTTTGCCATTGGCGCTTTGCTGGGGGCAACCTTCATCGGTCTGTTACCCCATGCGGTTGAAAATTCCGCTCATGTCCATGGTGTGATGATGACCGTGTTGTTGGGCGTGCTGGCTTTTTTTGTGCTGGAGAAAATGGTGCTGTGGCGGCATTGCCATGCGGATGGCCGCGAGGTGCCACCGGCCGGTCGGCCTCACAATCATCACGCGGTGGGCATCATGATATTAGTGGGCGATGGTTTCCACAATTTTGTCGATGGCGTATTGATTGCGGCGGCCTTTCTGACCGATATCCACCTGGGGATTGTTACCTCACTGGCGATTGCAGCGCATGAGATTCCCCAGGAGGTAGGAGATTTTGCGGTGCTACTCTACAGCGGTTTCAGCCGTGCCCGGGCCCTGGTTTTCAATCTGATCTCCAGTCTCACCAGCATTGCCGGAGGCGTGCTGGCCTATTACAGTCTTAGCGATGCCCAGCAGGCGCTGCCTTACATTCTGGCTGTTGCGGCCGCCAGTTTCATCTATATTGCCGTAGCGGATCTGATTCCCGGCCTGCATCAGCGTACTGAACTTGCGGCTACAGCTAAACAACTGGTGTTGATTGCCGCGGGTGTGACGGTGATCTACAGTGCCCATGCGGCGCTGCACTAGCAGGTTGTTGAGTTGCTCAGGTGAGTGCGAAACAAGACAAAATTGAGCGAGAAAGCGCAGTTTACTCAAGTAAATGAGCATGTTGAGCCCGATTTTAACGCCGGATCGCGCCACATGAGTAGAATTTCAACAGCCTGCTAGCAGCGTGGCCATGGGCGTTAACAGCACTGAGGAGGATCGGGAAATGCACAACAATCACTGGTATATGCTGACCCTGGTGGGTAAGGACCGTCCTGGCATCGTGGCTCGTGTGACCCATGCCTTGTTCGAAGGCGGCGGTAATCTGGGCGAGGCCTCCATGATGCGTCTGGGAGGTAATTTCAGCATCATGATGATGGTACGTTATCAAGGGACAGCCAAGGCCCTGGAGGAGCAGGTGGCGCCGGTCAGTGATTCCCTGGGCCTGCGGCTACACATTGATCGCATCAGCGGTGAACTGCATCACCATATGGAATCGGACGTGCGCATCACAGTGAGCAGCGCCGACCGTGCGGGTATCGTATCCCAGGTGACTGGCGCGCTGGCTGAGGCGGGGCTGAACATTCTTAATCTGGAATCCGATGTTGCCGGTAGCCAGTCGCAACCGCTCTACATCATGCACATTGAAGGGCAGGCCACAGAAGGGATAGCGGCGCTACAGGCTGCCCTGGATATTGTTAGCCGGGAGGGTATTGAGGTATGCCTTGCCCCCATGGACACACTGATTGCTTAGGTCCGGATGATGCTGGAGATTCTGATCTGGCCGGATTCGCGCCTGAAAGAAACGGCGCAGCCTGTGAGCTGTTTTGATGACGCCCTGCGCGCCTTTATCGGTGACCTGGAAGAGACCTTGTGTGCCGGGCCGGCGGCAGTGGGTATCGCCGCCCCGCAGGTGGGTGTGGCTCAACGCATTGTTATCATCGATGTCAATGACCACAAAAAAAGCAGTAACCACGGCCGGCAGGTATTGATCAACCCGGAAATTACCCACTGGGAAGGCTACACACCTGGTCGTGAGGGCTGTTTATCAGTGCCTGACTATACAGGCAATGTGGTCCGCGCCGTGGAGGTGGTGGTGACAGCACTGGACCCCTATGGCAGCGCGCAGACCTATCAGATGACCGGCTTCGAGGCGCGCGTTGTCCAACACGAAATCGATCATCTGGACGGCCTGCTGTTCCTCGACCGCCTGATCAGTCGTCGCAACGATCTGTTTCGCAGAAAAAACTACGCTGATAAATAATCAGGGCGGGACACATTACTCTGTGCAGGAGCAGAGATTTTCCCCCTGTCGTAACCGGGTTCAACACAAGTAGAATGAAATGAAAATATGGGTAGACGCAGATGCATGCCCTGTGGTGACCAAAGAAATTCTCTATCGGGCGGCAGAGCGTACCGGGGTACAGCTGACGCTGGTAGCCAACCGGCCGATATACATACCAGCGTCGCGCCGCATCAAGCTGATTCAGGTGGCCGGTGGTTTTGATGTCGCTGACAATGAAATCGTTGCCAGGCTGAACGCAGGAGATCTTGTAGTCACAAGTGATATTCCTTTGGCGGCAGAGGCAATCAAAAAGGGTGCGTCTGCGCTTAGCCCCCGAGGTGAACGTTATACGGCTGAAAATATTGGCGCACGACTGAATATGCGAGATTTTATGGATACTTTACGATCGAGTGGCATCGCTACGGGTGGTCCGGCAGCGCTCAGCCAGGGGGATCGGCAAGCTTTTGCAGGCCACCTGGATCACATTTTAAGACAGTATTCAGGAAATACACAATAGGATGAATCCCGCTTTATAAAGGCTGGATATAATGGACGTAAGTTGTCAGTAAGTTCCACTATGGGAGATACATCAACCATGATATGGGCAATGCTCTTTGGTGCCATTGGCGTGGGGTTCTTTAGCTATGGAAAGAAGCAAAAAGCGATCGTCCCACTGTTTAGCGGTATCGCGTTATTTCTTTTTCCTTATTTCATATCAAATGTCTTCGCGCTGATAATAACCGGCGCTATTTTAATTGCACTACCCTATTTTATAAGAATATGAGGGAAATCAAGGCACCGCTTAGAAGCCTGGGATATATCCAACATGAAATATCGAAGTGCCATCTCGAAGAGATTAAGTGGCAAGAAAAAACAAGCTGCAAACGAACGGATAGAATCTGAAACAATTTCCGCCAGCGTGCCACACCGGGGTGGGGCCTTTTTTCACTGGGATGGTGATGTATTGGTCGTTAATATTTTAGGTACCCCCTCGGCCAAACGAGATAAAATCGGCAAACCCAAGGGTAATCAACTTAAGGTTTCTGTCACGGCCAAGGCGGTAGCAGGAAAAGCTACGGATCATATGGTGAAATTTCTGGCCAAAGAGTTCGGGGTCAAAGTGAATGATATTGAAGTAGTTTTTGGGCGTATGAATGTCAATAAAAAAATGCGGATTAGCCATCCGGGAAAATTTCCACGTGTCTTCAAAATTAACTAAACAAAGCTCACAATAACCCGCAGAAAAACAAGGGTTGATTGGGCGGCTGAGGCGCTTGTCGCGAGATGGAGGTGATTTTTGCTGCCAGGCGCTATACTGGCTATGCGGTATGATCACAAGGGGCTGGCAGTATGTTTCAGGCTGCCTGTGAACTCGCCAACAAGTTGCGGGAGACAGACAATGAATGATCGGAAAAAAGAACGCGCGATAGAAATACTGAACCAGATTATGGAATACGAACTGGCCGGAGTGGTTCGTTATACGCATTATTCACTGATGATTTATGGCTATAGCCGTATCCCCATCGTTTCGTGGCTAAAGGGGAATGCCGAGGAAAGTCTTGTGCACGCTCACCGGGCGGGAGAAATGGTGACTTTGCTGGGGGGGCATCCTTCGCTGAAGATCGGCGCCTTGCTGGAAACAGAACAGCATGACATTGGTGCTATTCTGAGGGAAAGCCTGGAGCATGAGAGGACGGCGATTACTGCGTATTATGAATTGCAGACACTGGCCGAGGGGAAATCCATCCTGCTGGAGGAATATGCACGGGAGATGATCGTCGAGGAGGAACTGCATCTCGATGCAGTGAATAAAATGTTGCGTAGCCCCGGTGATGTTAAGCAGTTTGCCGGTTGAGCCATGCAGGGCCGGTCCTTGCCGGGATGGTAGTATAGCGGTTGCTTGTTGAGCGGATGGCCGACCTGACGAAACGATATGTGATTTTCGGCAGTCTGCTGGCCGCCCTGGCCGTGATTGCCGGCGCGCTGGGCTCCCATGCCCTGCATGGTGTGCTGTCACCCAAAATGATGGCTGCGTACCAGGTGGCGGTGCAATACCACTTTTATCATGCGCTGGGCATGCTGGCGGTTGCCGGGGTGGCCACCCAGGTGAGCGATCGGCGCTGGGTGAAGTGGGCGGGGACGGCCATGTTGCTGGGCATTCTGCTGTTTTCCGGCTCCCTCTATTTGTTGAGTCTGACGGGAGTCCGTTGGCTGGGAGCGATCACGCCGCTGGGCGGTCTGTCATTTATTCTGGCCTGGGTGCTGCTGGCGGTGGCAGCGTACAAAGGCTGATGCAGTTTTTTACGTGGGAGAGTCTATAGCCTCGTTCCCCGGTCAGCGGCCAGGATGATGCTATGTGGGCTCACTGGTGGCA
>CAZFJS010000068.1:0-4670 GCA_964519605.1 uncultured Gammaproteobacteria bacterium | reverse complement strand
AGCCTCGTTCCCCGGTCAGCGGCCAGGATGATGCTATGTGGGCTCACTGGTGGCATGCGTTGGGATAGCGGTGTCACTTGCTTGCCCAGGCGGCGGTCATAAATCGCGGCAAACAGCATAATATGTCGTATGTAGCGGCGTGTTTCCCGGAGCGGCACATTCTCAACCCAGATATCGGCAGGCATTATGTCCGTCCTGGGGAGCCATCTGTTGACCCGGTATTGGCCGGCGTTATAGGCCGCGGTGGCAAGCAGTTCATGATGGTCATAGCGCTGCAGTAAGGATTGCAGATGGGCCATACCCAGGCGCAGATTGGTGTCAATATTCAGTAAGGACAACCGGTGAGGCAGGCTAATCTCCAGGCGCCTGGCAATCTGCCGTGCGGTGCGGGGCAATAGCTGCATCAGCCCCAGAGCGCCTGCCGGAGAGCGGGCATCGGCGGTGAATGCACTTTCCTGACGGATAATGGCATAAACGAATGCCGGGTCGATATGCCGTTCAGCGGCAAGTTCAATAATTTGTCGGCGATGTGGCAGTGGGAAGCGTAGCCTGAGATCATCCCGTTGGCGGGTGCGGGCGGCAGTCATGATGGCCCGGTCGTACCAGCCCCAGGCCTGGGCCAGGTAGGCAGCGCCATCTAATTGCCATTCCGCCATGTCAAGGGTGGCGTAATACCATTCGCGGCGGGCATCGACCTGGCGGCCCAGCAGGAAAAGCTCGCGGGCCCGCGCCAGTCCGGGGTATTTATCGAGGCTCAATACGGGGGGCGACCGGCTTGCTGAATGCTGTGCGCTGATGCGGTAGGGTAGCGTGAGCTGGTCGGCTGACAGCAGGCCGTAGTAGCTGCGCCGGGACGCCAGGCTCAGATAGATCTCTTCCGCCTGTGGTTTCCGCTGCAGTGCTTCCAGTGCGCGGGCCTTCCAGTATTGCCAGCGGGGTAGTGCCTGTTGTCCCGTGGTGAGTTGCTCAATCCCGCTCAGGGTGGCATACCAGTTGCGCTGGCTCAGCGCGGCCCGTACGCGCCACTCACGCAAGGTCAGGTCATCCGCCTGTTCATCAATTTCCGCCAGTCTTGCCAGAGCCCCCGGTGGCCCGCGAATGGCCAGCGCCATGGCCAGATCCCGTGCAGCGGCAGCCTGTTCTGCGACGCTGAAGTTATAGCGTGTCCTGAGGGTGTCTTCCCAGAAGCTGATGGTCTTGCGCGGGTGGCGGGCAGCCATCTGTCTGAGGCCATAGAGCAGGATGGTGTGGCGCATGGGGTGGTGGCGGGCAAAGGGCGCCTTTGAGTAAATCAGGGGGGGGTGGCGGTGAACCCGCAGCCAGAGTGTGGCCCAGTAGCGGTCATCGGTTGGCATGAAGCGGCGCAGATAACGGGCCAGACGGATTTTGTTGTTGAACATGGCGCGCCGGAAACGCTGCCAGGCAAGGGCGGGTGTGATGCCCCCGATTTTTCGCCAGGCATCGAAGACCGGGTCGCAGGCGCGAGGCTGCGAATGGTCCACGCGCCATAAGTCCTCGATGCCGTTCAGTGCGCGGGTGCGGTCTCCGGTATGCAGCAGGGCCTGGCGGTAATAACATTGCGAGCTAATGTGTTTCGTCGTTCGGTAGGCAGTGATCAGTTGCCGCCAGCGTCCTTGCCTGGCCAGGGTGCGCAGCCACGCCCTTTGCAGCCTGGCAGAAAGTGGCATGCTGGCATTGGTCCTGAGGAAGTCCCGGATTTTTCGTGGCGGCGTAGTGGTGAGGAAACGGCGCAGGTATTGATATTGCAGGTAAGGGTAGAGTGGGTAAGCGGTCAAACGCCGGCGCAGATGGTGGAAGCTCGACAGAGCACCGTGGTGCAGCGCATTTTCCGCTGCGCGGAAGTCCTGACGTTGCTGTTTCAGCAGGGCATCATCTCTTGCCGCAGCGGGCCCCTGCATCAGCAGGCCCAGTATGACTGCCAGAATGACGATCAGCCGGTCCATGGGGTCGTTGACGAAATCTCCTTAATCAATCATATCGGTCATTGCTCGGCTATCCTTGAGCTTTCATCATCAACCGTGAGCAGCGATGGGGAGGCGGTCCATTTTTCCGGTCTTTTTCTTTAAATCAGCCGCTGAATATTCGTCTCAAAAGATTAAGAAGCCTCTGATCAATTCATGGGCTGGTATCTTGCGCCTAAAATATCCAGTTTCCGCGTGATGAAGATTCGCGCCTTGAATCTGAACATTTTTAGAACATCATCTACTTCGTCCAGAAGTCATCAGAGGTCCCTTAAAAAAATGGCCCCGCTTTCCCACTCGCCTTGCTACGATTATTTAAGTCCGCCAGCCTTCTAGACCATGTCTTTGATGGCCTTCAGCGGCAGTATTTTTACCACATTCCTGGCGGGCTTGGCCTTGAAGGTCATGGGTTCGCCGGTGAAGGGGTTGGTACCCTTGCGGGCGCGAGAGGCCGGTTTGCGGTTGACCTTGATCTTGAAGAGCCCGTGCATGGTGAATGTCCGCGCGCTGCCGTTCTTGATGTGTCCTTCGATAATATTTCTGAATTCGTCAAAAACGGTGGTAACCTGCTTCTTGCTCAGCCCGGTATTTTCTGCAATGGTAGCCAGCATGGTGGAACGCGTGAACGGTTCTTTGATGGCCTTAATACGTTTAACGGGTTTTACCGCCGCTTTCTTTACGCCCTTTTTGGCAGTTGATTTTTTGGCGGTGGTTTTTTTTCTGGCAGCGGTTTTCTTTTTAACAGCCATAAGTATCTCCTCGCTTTAAGTATTGGTGACAGATAGAAAAGCTCCGAATAATATAGCCTGCATTAACAGTGAAAGGAGAATATCAGTGTCGTTTGTAAAGCGCAATCCCTTATATACTAGTGCGCTATCAACGTGAACCCGTAATGATCACGTTGATAGCGCACTAGCTGCGCATGCTATCCACAGATGCCTTACCTCTCCGCGGAGGCACTGCGGTTGTGATCTGATGCGCCAGGTTGATAGCATTGCGTAGCGGTCAGGTATAGCTATCCATAGCAGGAGCAGACCTCATGTCAGAGCATCGCAGCCGTGGCTATCGGCAGCCTTTTTATAAACGCCGGCCCTTGTGTTTTGAATGCAGTCGCTGCGGCGCATGTTGTGCCGGTGGTGATGATTATCATGTTTTTTTGTCCCGCGACGAGGCGGAAAAAATCTGTCATTACCTGGGTTTGAGCTGGCCCTGGTTTCGGCGCCGTTATTTACTATCACAGCATGAGGAAGGGCTGGTATTGCAATCGCAGCCTGATGGTAACTGTATTTTTCTGGATGCCGGAGGGCAGTGCCGGGTTTACGATGTCAGGCCACGCCAGTGCGCTACCTATCCTTTCTGGCCTGAGTTGGTGATGAGCTCAAAGGCCTGGCGCCGGGAGGCGCGACGCTGTGAGGGTATCGGCAAGGGGGCAATGGTGCCTGTCCAGCTGATCGAGGCCGCATTTGATTGATGATATTGGGATGAGGTGATGGGGAGGAAGCTGACGACTGTTGTCTTCAGGCTGAACATTTCTCAGGCAGACTACCTGCAGTATTACCGTGGGGTAGCGCGCTCGGTTGTCGTTACCAGCGAAGATGGCAGGACAGTGAGTTTTCCCGCCAATGTGCTGCGGCGTTTTCTTGGGCAGGAGGGGATTCAGGGTACATTTGTGATGCGCTACGATGAAAATAACCGTTTTGCCGGTATGGAACGCCTCGCTGCAGGTGAGTACCAATGAGAAAATCGATGGATGACCTGCTTGAACTGATGGCACGCCTGCGTGATTCGCAGCAGGGTTGTCCGTGGGATCTGGAGCAGACTATGGCGAGTCTGCTGCCCTACACCCTGGAGGAATGTTATGAAGTGGTTGATGCCGTTGAACGGCAGGCGACGGGTGATATTTGTGATGAGCTGGGTGATCTGCTGTTTCAGGTGGTGTTTTACAGCCGGATTGCCGAGGAGGCGGGATGGTTTGATTTCGAGAGGGTGGCTGCCGGTATTGTGGACAAGCTGCGCCGTCGTCATCCCCATGTTTTTGGTGATGCGGTGATTCGGACTGCCGCCGAGCAGCGCGATGCCTGGGACCAACATAAAGCGCAGGAACGTAAACGCCGGGCTAAAGCTGTTCCCCAGGGCTACAGTACGGCCCTGGCGGGTGTGGCCCAGGCCCTGCCGGCCCTGACCCGAGCGATAAAATTGCAGCGCCGGGCTGCGCAGGTGGGATTTGACTGGCGTGCGATCCCGGAGGTATTGGCCAAGGTGGAAGAAGAGCTGGAAGAGCTGCGTGTGGAGCTACCGGCCGGGGACGCGGAGCGCCTGACCCACGAAGTCGGCGATTTACTGCTGGCCGCCAGTAATCTGGCGCGTCATGTCGGTGTTGACCCGGAGACTGCGCTACGCCGTGCCAATCGGCGCTTCGAGCAGCGTTTCGCCGCCATGGAGCGGATGGCGGACGAGAATGGGCAGACACTGGCGGCGCTGACGCCTGCAGACCTGGAAGCCCTGTGGGTACGCGCCAAGGCTGCGGAGGCACAATCTGGAGGCTGAATGTCGTCCTGTGGGAGGCCAGGGCCATTTTCTGCCTTCCAGATGTTGACAAGACCGTGTTTCAACAGCAGAATAAGCGGCTTGCTTTTTTGGAGGGGTTCCCGAGTGGCCAAAGGGATCAGACTGTAAATCTGACGGCTC
>CAZFJS010000067.1:5818-9866 GCA_964519605.1 uncultured Gammaproteobacteria bacterium | reverse complement strand
CTAGTGCGCTATCAACGTGATCAGGCTTCGAGGGCATTCCTCAGTTTGTTGATCGCACTCTTCTCCAGCTGGCGAATGCGCTCCGCAGAGACCTGATATCTATCCGCCAGATCCCGTAATGTCATTTTGTCGTCTGACAACCAGCGCTGCCTGAGAATATCCCGGCTGCGTTCGTCAAGATTCTCCATCGCATGATGCAGACGTCTTTCACTATATTCCCGCCAGTCGCTGTTCTCCACCTGGGTGGTGGGGTCCATACGCAGATCCTGCAAATAGGCGGCCGGCGCATAATGGCGGTCATTGTCGTCATCATTGCCTTCCTGGCCACTGTCAAAAGAGGCATCATGGGCATGTAATCGGCTCTCCATTTCCATCACATCGCTGGGCCGGACGCCCAAATCCCTGGCAACCGCATCTACCTCATCCTTGCCCAGCCAGGCGAGGCGCTTTTTGGCCGAGCGCAGATTGAAAAACAACTTCCGCTGAGCCTTGGTGGTCGCCACCTTAACGATCCGCCAGTTGCGCAGAATGAACTCATGAATTTCGGCACGAATCCAGTGCACTGCATAGGAAACCAGGCGGACATTCAGGGCCGGGTCGAAGCGTTTGACGGCCTTCATCAATCCCACATTACCCTCCTGGATAAGATCCGCCTGAGGCAGACCGTAGCCGCGGTAACCGCGGGCAATATGGACTACAAAACGCAGATTGGAGATAATCAGGCGACGCGCAGCTTCCAGATCATTGTCACGCTGATACATCAACGCCAACCGGCGTTCTTCCTCCGCATCCAGTACGGGAATACTACTAACCGTCTGAACATAGGCATCCAGACTGCCGCTGGACAAGGCCAGACTGTATTCGAATTTACTTTGCAAGGTGCATCCCTCTCTCAACACTAAAAGATTTTCGCCATATTAGCACTCTAGAAGTGAGACTGCCAAAAGTGCAAAAAGTTCCCCTTTAAGCAAACCCGAAAACTCGCCCATAGAGATTTACTATAATAATATTCCCAGATTATCAAGGAGTTGACAGTCACCCCGGCTCAATCTCCCGTAAATGACGCCCCACAGCCAGCCAGGCCCCCAGCGTGCCCAGCAGGACCCCCGTCAGCAGCAGCACCAGTGAATCCATCATTCCCAGCCCCCCCGGACTCAGATCACTGTTGTACAACACAGAGAGGCGCTGTATGGGTGAACTGAGCAACCACAGCGCACCATTGACGAGCAGCCAGGCCACCAGGGCCCCGGCCAAACCATACCAACAGCCGCTATACAGGAAAGGCCGTCGAATGAAGGCATCCGTTGCACCAATCAGCTTCTCCACCTCGATTTCCTCTCGGCGGCTCTGAATTGCCAGGCGGATGGTATTACCCATAATTAACAAGACCGCCAATGACAATAACACGCCCAGCACCAGCACCCCACGCCTGGCGATATCCGTCAGGGCAAACAAACGTTTGAGCCATGCCAAATCAAGCTGCGCCAGTTCCACGCCAGGGAGATCACGCAACCGATGCAGCAAGCTTTGTACCAACAGGGGGTCACGGAAATCTGTCTTTGGCTGTACCACCAGCACAAAGGGCAGTGGATTTTCAGTCAGCGCCTGCAGCGCCTCCCCGAAACCGGTCAATTGCCGAAACTCAGCCAGTGCCTCATCCGGTGTGATCCGTACCACAGTCGCAACCCCCGGCATCGCCTGAAGCCGGCGAAGCAGATCATTGACCGCAGTCCCATCAATATCCTGGCGCAAAAACAGCGAGATCCGCGCGGTGTTCTTCCAACCGGCACTGACCCCCTGAAACTCCTGCAGCAAAACATGCATTCCGGCAGGCAAAGCCAGGGTAATACCGATCACACCAATGGTCATCAGACTGGCCAGCGGTGTTTTTACCAAACGCCCCAGGCTATGCAGCAGAGCTTGCATGTGACTTAGAAAATATGCAGTAAGCACTTTTTTGGGCAGCGCACGGGAAGCGGCGCGATGTGGCTGCAGGCTACGGCCGGCCATCGCTCACCAAACGACCCTGAGCCAGGGCAAAAATACGATACCCCATGCTCGAAATCAGATCCAGATCGTGGCTTGCAATCAGTACCGTCACCCCCACCTGATTGAACTGCTCGAAAAGATGCATCATTTCAGCAGACAATGCCGGGTCAAGGTTACCTGTGGGCTCATCCGCCAGAAGCAGCGGCGGCTTGTTTACCACGGCACGGGCAACCGCTACCCGCTGCTGCTCCCCCCCGGAAAGCATAATCGGGTAACGTTTTTCCTTATCCAGCAAACCAACCTTGCCCAGCGCCGCCCTGACACGGCGCTGTATTTCCTGGTGCCGGTATCCGGAGATCACCAGTGGCAACGCCACATTGTCAAAGATCGTGCGGTCATTCAGCAACTTGTAATTCTGAAAAATGATACCGATTTCGCGCCGTATATAGGGGATGCGTCGTCGCCGAGGACGAGAAATATTCCGCCCCTGGAACAGAATTTGCCCGTAAGACAAACGCTCAATAACGGCAATCAGTTTCAGCAAGGTACTTTTTCCGGCACCGGAATGTCCGGTCAGAAAGGCCATTTCCCCTGGCGCCAGATGCAGACTGACACCCGCCAGTGCCTCCCGCGCGCCGGGATAGCGTTTACCAACCTTATCGAAGTGGATCATGCACTATGCGATGGTACGGGTTTTATACATGGTACTCTGGCGCTTTCATTTTTGCTCTCCCCCTGCAAACAGGGCCTGGATAAATTCCTGCGCATCAAAAATTCTCAGATCCTCGATCTGTTCACCCACACCGATAAAACGGATGGGGATCGCGGCTTTTCTGGCGATCGCGAAGATCACACCACCCTTGGCGGTACCATCCAGCTTGGTCAGTGTGAGCCCGGTCACACCGACAGCCTCATTGAATTGCGTCACCTGATTCAGGGCATTTTGGCCGGTGCCGGCATCCACCACCAGCATGACCTCATGCGGGGCTGTCGCATCGATTCTATTTATTACCCGCTGAATCTTCTTGAGTTCCTCCATCAGATTTGACTGGGTATGTAAGCGCCCCGCCGTATCCGCGATCAAAACATCGATATGACGCGCCCGCGCCGATTGCAGGGCATCAAAGATCACCGAAGCAGGGTCCGAAGCCCCGGATTGGGCGACGACAGGCACCCCATTACGCTCCCCCCAGGCACATAATTGCTCCACCGCCGCAGCCCGAAATGTATCCCCGGCTGCCAGCATGACACTCAAACCCTGCTGCTGGAAGCGCCTGGCCAACTTGCCGATGGTCGTCGTTTTGCCCACGCCATTCACACCCACCATCAGAATCACAAAGGGGCTGGTGCTAATCTCCAGGGTTTGACTGCAGGGGGACAAAATCTTCAGCATGTCCTCCCGCAGCGCCGCAAACAAGGCCTCACTGTCCTGCAGCTGTTTCCTGTCAAGCCGGGCCGTCAGGTCGGCAATGATGCCCTGGGTCGCCTCCACACCCACATCCGCCATCAGCAGGTGGGTTTCAATCTCTTCTAAAATATCCTCATCGATGCTTTTCCTGCCGCTCAGTAAATCCCCCAAGCCACCGAAGAGGCCTTTGCGGGTGCGGGCCAGACCCGCTTTCAGACGCCCGAACAAACCAGGCCGACCACCAGTATCCAGCTGATTTTCTGACTTTTTCTTCTTGCCTGTTCCAAACATGATATGCGGTGTATTTGAGCCAATGATGATTTGTGAGTAATCTAGTCGATCTGATGGTCTAATACCAGCATATCATTGCCCTGGATCGTTCACAGAACCAACAATAATTTAAGGAAACCGGCTACTCATGCGTCAATGGATCTATGCTCTCCCCCTGCTGTTACTTTCTTTTAACCTCTTTGCTGCAGTCAACCCGAAGGTCCACGAATACCGCCTCGATAACGGACTGAAGCTGATCGTCAAGGAAGACCACCGAGCGCCGGTAGTCGTTTCCCAGGTCTGGTACAAGGTGGGCAGCAGCTATGAGCATGACGGCATCACCGGCATCTCACATGCCCTGGAACACATGATGTTCAAGGG
>CAZFJS010000067.1:0-5718 GCA_964519605.1 uncultured Gammaproteobacteria bacterium | reverse complement strand
ACCCAGCAAGCTGGCCAAACTTAAACCGCGCCGGGAAATCATCCAGCGGGGACTGCGGCGTATCACTGTCAAGGCACCAGCGGAACTGCCCTATCTACTGATGGGTTACAAAGTACCGGTGCTGAAAACCGCGCCGGAATCCTGGGAGCCCTATGCACTGGAGGTGCTGACCGGCATTCTCGACGGCGGCGAGAGTGCGCGGCTTGCCACCAATCTTATCCGCGGATCGCAGGTCGCCGCCAGCGCCAGTGCCGGCTATGACATGAGTTCCAGAATGGAAGATCTCCTGCTGCTGAGTGGCACCCCGTCCAAGGGACATCACATCACGGAACTGGAAAATGCCTTCCGTCAACAGATCCAACAGTTGCGGGAGACCCCGGTCAACGCCGCAGAGCTGGCCAGAATCAAGGCCCAGGTAGTCGCCAGCAATATCTATCAACGTGATTCCGTGTTTTATCAGGCCATGCAGATCGGCACGCTGGAATCCGTCGGCCTGGACTGGCGACTCCTGGATGAATATGTCGACCGGATCCGCAAGATCACTGCCGCACAGGTCCAGGCAGTGGCGCGCAAATACCTCATCGAGGACCAACTCACCATTGGCACCCTCAAACCACTGCCCATTAAAGACGGCAAGGCGCGCCACCCTGTTGCCAGCGGTGGCCATTTTGTCCGTTGATTCACAAATGCAGGTATCAAGATTTCAAAAGCAAGAGGAGCTCAGCAAGTATGACAATAAGCGGTAACAGCACCCATCAAAAATCCCTGTTCTGGCTGTTTTCCTGCATCCTGTATCTTGCAGCCCTGCCCACCAGCCATGCCTCCCCCGTCATCCAGCACTGGACCACGGCCAATGGGGCACGGGTATATTTTGTCCAGGCACCCGAACTGCCGATGATCGACATTCAGTTTATTTTCGATGCCGGCAGCGCCCGGGACCAGGGCAAGGATGGCCTCGCCATGCTGACCAGCTCGCTCCTGGACCAGGGTGCCGGAAAACTCGACGCCGACGAGATTGCCACCCGCCTGGAGGAGGTAGGTGCCCAACTCAGCACCGGTTCCCATCGTGATATGGCCATTATCAGCCTGCGCAGTCTGGTGGACAAGGCGCTGCTGCAACCGGCGCTGGACACCCTGCGCCTGATTCTTCATGAACCAACCTTCCCTATTGACAGCTATCAGCGGGAAAAGAAAAACATGCTGGTAGCACTCCGCGCCCAGGCCCAGTCACCAGGTGACATCGCCCGCAAGGCCTATTACTCCGCACTTTACGGCCGACATCCCTATGCGACCCCACCGCTGGGCACCGCCAGGACACTTGCCGCCATCAAGCGCGAGGATGTCATTAACTATCATCGGCAATACTATACAGCACACAATACGATCATTGCCGTGGTTGGCTCACTGGACCGCCCGGCAACTGAAAAACTGGTGGCTAAACTGGCGGCCGCACTGCCAGCCGGCGAAGCAGCCCCCCCGCTACCGACCGTATCCCAGCTACCCACCGGAAAATCGCGCCATATCGATTTCCCTTCCATGCAGACTCATGTCTTGATGGGACAGCCCGGCATGAAACGCGGTGATAAGGACTATTTTCCACTCTATGTCGGCAATCACGTTCTGGGCGGCAGCGGTCTGGTCTCGCGCATCAGCGAGGAAGTCCGCGAAAAACGGGGGCTGGCCTACAGCGCCTATAGCTACTTCACTCCCATGCGGGAACTGGGCCCCTACACCCTTGGGCTGCAATCACGCAACGAAAAAACCCCCGAGGCACTCCGGGTGTTGCGCAGCACACTGAAACAGTTCATTAGCAAGGGACCCACCGAAAAGGAACTCATGGCCTCCAAACAAAATATCACCGGCGGCTTCCCGTTGCGTCTTTCCAGCAACCGCAAGATTGTCAACAATCTGGCGATGATCGGTTTCTACCGGCTGCCGCTGGATTATCTGGACACTTTCATCCAGCAGGTCAATGATGTCAGCCGGCAACAGATCATGAAGGCCTTCCAGGCGCGCATCCATCCCGATAAAATGATCACCATCACAGTGGGGGGAACAGCTGCCAAAACACCCGCCGGAGCAGGTTGAAAAACTGCATCGGCGCATAGCGCAACGAGGCGCGCTGCGCATGAAACAAGTACCTGGCAAACTGCGCATTATTGGTGGGGAGTGGCGCAGCCGCAGCATCCCCTTCGCAGACTTTGCCGGAGTACGTCCGACACCCGACCGGGTACGGGAAACTGTCTTCAACTGGCTGCAGAACTCGATCGCGGGCGCACGTTGCCTTGACCTGTTTGCCGGCAGCGGCGCTTTTGGCTTCGAGGCTCGCTCCCGGGGCGCGGCGGAGGTCGTTCTGGTGGACCAGGACCTGCGCGTCATCCAGATGTTGCAGCGGAATATCAATCAGTTGCAGGCCGACCACCTGGAGCTTGCCTGGAGAGAGGCTGCCGATTACCTGATGAGCGGGGTGCCGCAGGCTTTTGATATCGTTTTTCTGGACCCCCCGTACAGAGATGACCTCAACCTCTGGATACAGCGCCTGGTAAACAGCGGCGCTGTGGTATCAACTGCCCGAATCTATCTGGAAGCGGCCCGCCATTATCGCTTACAGCTACCGCCGGGCTGGCATCTGAGCCACAGCAAGACCGCCGGCCAGGTGGGCTATCATCTGGCCGGCAGGGAAACTGCCGGGCGGTGATCCGCAAGCTGCCATATTCTGTTACACTCAAAAAAATTCTCAACACTTGAACCCGGGGTGAATGGCAGTCATGGGAAAAACGGCGATCTATCCGGGGACTTTTGACCCGATCACACATGGCCACAGCGACCTGGTACAGCGCGCAACGCAGATTTTTGATCATGTGATCGTAGCCATTGCCGGAAGCCCCCCTAAAATACCGAAATTCTCCATCACCGAGCGCATCAAGATGGCGCACATGGCGTTGGCAGATATCAAAGGGGTGGAAATCAGGGGATTCGACACACTCCTGGTGGACTTTGCCCGCCAGTGCGGCGCCCAGGTCATTCTGCGGGGATTGCGAGCAGTCTCTGACTTCGAATATGAATTTCAGCTGGCAGGGATGAACCGCAAACTTGCGTCAGGTATCGAAACCCTGTTTCTGATGCCGTCAGAGCAATATACTTATATCTCATCGAGCCTGGTGCGGGAAATCGCTGCGCTGGGGGGCGATATCTCGTCGTTCGTTCACCCGGGGGTTATGGATGCCCTGGTGGAGCGCACATGCAATAATTAGTTAAGACAAACGATCACAAATCCTCATTCAGCGGGCTTTGTGATCGTTTGTCCTAGCAACTGGAGGAAACCAGAGGACTTTGCAGTATGGCTTTGATTATTACTGACGAATGCATCAACTGCGATGTATGTGAACCGGAATGCCCCAACGGTGCAATCACCCAGGGGGAAGAGATCTATCTCATTGACCCCGACCTGTGCACCGAATGCGTGGGCCACTTTGATTTACCTCAATGTGTTGAGGTCTGTCCGGTGGATTGTATCCCCAAAGACCCCGACCATGAAGAAACCCAGGAAGCCCTGCAGGAAAAATATCGACGCATCACCAATGAAGGGGCCTAGACGACAGTGCGAAAACAGCTGCCTGAGCGCCGCGTCCTGCAGATAGCAGGCACATGAAAAGTGCCTGCAGCTGGCTGCTGAGTGCACTCATCTGGACTGTCCCGGCCCAGGCAACCCAGCCTCCGGCAGCCGCCATTGCCAGCGCCCATCCGCTGGCCACCCGGGCGGGCCATGAAATTCTCAGCGCCGGCGGTAACGCCTTCGATGCTGCGGTAGCGGTCACCGCCGCCCTGGCGGTGGTGGAACCCACCGGCTCCGGTCTGGGCGGCGGCGGTTTTTGGCTACTGCACCGCGCCAGTGACGGCTTCGAGGCCATGATCGATGGCCGTGAAAAAGCCCCCCTGGCGGCTACCCGGGATATGTATCTGGACCGGCATGGCCAGGTCGTACCAGGACGCTCCATCGATGGTCCTCTGGCCGCCGGCATTCCCGGTGAGGCAGCGGCAATGGTTTATCTGGCACGTCACTATGGCAGGCTGCCGCTCAGCCGCAGCCTGGCACCCGCCATAGGCATTGCCCGCAAAGGCTTCGCGATCGACGAACACTACCGCCGACTGGCTGCTTTTCGCCTCCCTGCCCTGCAAAAATCATCGGCTGCCACCGCTATCTTTCTCCAGCGGCAGGCCGTACCAAAAGCAGGGTTTATCTTGAAACAACCGGCGCTGGCCAGGACACTGGAAGCCATTGCCAAAGACGGCAAGGCAGGTTTCTATGGTGGCAGGATCGCCCGTCAGCTGGTCAGCGGCGTACGCCAGCACGGCGGCCTATGGACCCTGGCGGACCTGGAACAATATCGGGTGCAGGAACGCCTGCCGATCCGGGGAGAATTTCACGGCATGCGAATCACTGCCGCGGCACCGCCATCATCCGGTGGCATCGCACTGATCACGATGCTCAATATCCTCTCCGGCTACCCGCTGGGAACATTCGACGCCACCCATCGCCACCATGTCATTATCGAGGCCATGCGCCGGGCTTATCGTGACCGGGCAGAATATCTGGGCGATCCTGATTTTATCAGTATTCCGGTCGCCCAGCTGATCCACCCGTATTATGCCGCCGGTCTACGCAATGCCATCCGGCTGGACCGGACAACGCCCAGCAGTGAACTCCCTGGCGTTACTCCCCCGCTCGAGGGCCACCATACCACGCATTTCTCTATTCTCGACCGTGAGGGCAATCGCGTGGCGGCGACCCTGTCTGTCAATTACCCCTTTGGCTCCGCCTTTGTGGCGGCCGGCACCGGCGTGCTGCTCAATGACGAAATGGATGATTTTTCCGCCAAACCCGGCGCGCCCAACGTCTACGGGCTGGTGGGCGCAGCCAGCAATGCCATTGCCCCAGGCAAACGCCCGCTCTCCAGCATGACGCCCACCTTTGCGGAAAATAACCGCGGCGTCGCCATTCTTGGCACCCCCGGTGGCAGCCGTATTATCAGCATGGTACTACTGGCCGTGATGGATTTTGCCGCAGGCAAGGGGCCGACATCGTGGGTCAGTCTGAAGCGCTATCATCACCAGTACCTGCCCGATGTGGTCAGTTATGAACCCGACACCTTCACGGTAGCGGAGATTGCTGCACTGCAGCAGATGGGTCATCGGCTGCAGGCGCGGCAGCGGCCCTACGGGAATATGCAGGCAGTATTCTGGGACCGCAAAAACAATCGAGTCACCGCCGCCAGCGACCCGCGGGGCAACGGCCTGGCGCTGGTCAGATCAGGCCTGCCAACGACTCAATCCGGATTTAATGCTCCTTCAGCACCGCCTGCTCTTTCTGCGCCAGACTGACATGGCGCACATCTTTGCCCTTCACCAGATAAATCACATATTCACAGATATTCTTGGCGTGATCGCCAATACGCTCCAGGGCACGGACAGCCCAGATAATATCCAGTGAACGTCGAATAGCGCGCGGATCTTCCATCATGAAGGTCACCATCTGACGCATAATGCCTTCATATTCATGATCGATCTTTTCATCCTCGCGGGTCACCTGGATGGCGGCCTCCACATCCAGCCGGGCGTAGGCATCCAGGGTATGGTGGAGCATGCGGTGTACGCGTTCTCCAAGATTCTGAATCTCCATGAATGAATTGCGGGGCGCGGCCTGATCCGCCAGCTGCA
>CAZFJS010000066.1:3644-10018 GCA_964519605.1 uncultured Gammaproteobacteria bacterium | reverse complement strand
CCACAATGAGGCACTGACGAGATTGATCAAAACAAAACGTAGACCAGGGTACTCGTGGGCACCCAGCAATAGTGGGGCAACACTGCGGGTTCCATAGACAAAACGGGAACCGGCTGCAATCCAGTCTGATTTTTTCGCCAGCCAGGGTCTGACCTTATCAGCATAGCGCGCAAGCCGTGGGAAGCGTGTCAAAGCATCAGGACCATAACGGCGCCCCAGACGGAACCAGATCTGATCGCCTGTAAAGGCACCCACAGCGGCTACCCCCACTGTCCACGAGAAAGGCAACACGCCTTCATGTGCCAGCACGCCTGCCAGGAGAATAATGGTTTCACCCTCGATCAGCGCCCCGGAAAATACCAGGATCAGTCCGTAGTGTGATAGCCAGGATAGCCATATATTCACCTGAACCAGCCCTTGGTCATGAAGGCCCAGAGCAAATCCAGCGTTATAGCCAACATCAGTATAAGCACCAACGGATATCCATAGCACCAGCCAAGTTCAGGCATATCATAAAAATTCATACGGTAAAAACCGGTGGTCAGCAAAAATTCTGATGTAAAATCATGCCAGGCCGGGCAACAGCTGCAACAGTCCTGTCGCGATCATCTGGATACCAATTGCCGCTAGCAACAGGCCCATGATTCGGGTAGCAATATTGAGACCGGTAAGCCCCAGCCGCCGACCAATAGGCTCTGCCAATCTCAGCGCCCCCCAGACAATCAGCGCCACGACGATAATGCCCAGACATAACAGCAATCTGTTACTCAAGCCATCAGCCTGATGGGCATCCACAATCACCAGGCTGATGGCACCGGGCCCGGCCATCAAAGGGATGGCCAGAGGGACTACAGCCACGTCCTCTTTATCGCCTGCCGCATCGGCTTCGTCCGGGGTCTGGCGTGTATGACTCTGTTTCGCATGCAACATGGCAATTGCCATCAACAGAATCAGCAGACCACCCCCGGTCCGGAACGCGGGCACACCAATGCCAAAAACCCCCAGTACAGAGTCTCCCAGCCAAACCGTGGTCACCAGAATGATGCCTACCGAAGTAGCGCTGATGATCGCCACCCGGCCACATTCGGCGGCAGAGCGGTCACCGCATAGTGAGAGGAAAACAGGGATCGCCCCCAAAGGATTGACGATGGCGAGAAGTCCGATAAACGCCTTGGCATAAAGCGCATATTCAGGGAAAAAAGACATTAGCTGGACATCTCCATTCAAGTGGGTAACTGACCGGGAAAATAGCGCGTCACAACATATCTGCCTTGGCTTCAGTAACACAAGTGCGTGTCGAGATTGGCTAAAGTGACGTCACCTGGCGCTGTAACTGCCTATAGACCTGCACCTTGACCACATCCGTGACGAAGGCAGAAACGATGGAATAAGTCCAAATAAGCGCGACCTCCGGCCAGGTAATCGGGGTGATCAGCCCAAAACCGTAGGCTGCCAGGAAAGTTGCTGCCAATTTGGTGATCACTGCGGACCAGATCATGACCGACGACGGCCAGGGGCGCTCCCAGAAATGTCCCTTGGTACGCGCGACAAATAACACCAGATGCCCGGCAACAGCCATCTTCAGAAAAACATAGGTCTGGATTTGTGCGACATCCAGGTGTAGCCAGTCCATCGCCAAAAGTATCATACCGAAACTACCGATCACACCAACAATACCCATCGCTGTTGCCACCGTGATCACCTGACGCATATTCCAGCGTACCGGAGCCTGATCAAGGCCCGTATGATCATAGGCAATCGTCATAATGGGAACATCATTAAAAAAGGCCAGCAGGATGATCATAATTGCTGTAATCGGATAGAAATTGAAGAACACCATCGCCAGCACGACAAAAAACATGATGCGTATGGTTTCACTGATTCTATAGATAGCATAGGCATTCATGCGCTCGAAGATCCGGCGTGCCTCTTCGATGGCATTGACGATTACGGATATGCCCGGTGCGGTCAAAACCAGATCAGCGGCTGCCCGAGCAGCATCACTGGCACCACTCACAGCAATACCGACATCGGCCTGTTTCAGTGCCGGGGAATCATTGACGCCATCACCGGTCATGCCGGTAATGTGCCCACGCTCCTGAAGCAGCTTGACGATCTTGAATTTATGCTCCGGGAAAACCTCGGCAAAGCCTTCGGCTTTTTCCACTGCCTCACCCATTCCGGCATCATCACTGCCATCAGCCTTTACCTGCAGGCGTTCAGCATTAAGTATATTAGTTCCCAGCCCTAGCTTCCCGGCAATCTGCCGGGCTATGGCCACATTGTCTCCAGTAACCATCTTGCACTGCACACCATAGGCTTTTGCCTGAGCAATCATCTCGGCAGAATCTTCTCGCGGCGGGTCAAACAGAGAAAGGAGGCCAAGAAAGGTCCAGCCAGCGCTATTACTGGTCCTGCGTGCCACACCCAGTGCCCGGTATCCCTGCGCGGCAAAGTTGTCCACTACCTGCTGTGCCCGTTGTTTTTCATCACCGGCCAATCCCGCCAGTTCCATAATCACTTGAGGTGCGCCCTTGGTCACCTGAAAGGCTTTCCCCTCCTGATCTTTAATGCTGGCCTGGGTACGTTTATGCACGGGATCAAAAGGCACAAATGCGGTTTGCTGATAAACATCCAGCAGTGCCTGATCACTCATTCCCTGCAGAACAGCTTCATCGATGGCATCCTTATCCTCTGAGCGGGATGCAAGAGAGGCCATCAGAATCACTTCCTGCTCATTCAGCGCATGGAATAACTCAATATCGCCCAGTGTCAGCTTATTCTGGGTCAGGGTTCCTGTTTTATCAGAACAGAGGATGTCCATACTGGCCATCTCTTCGATGGATTCCAGGCGGGTAACAATGGCCTTGAGCTTCGACAGTGCCATGGCCCCCACCGCCATCGTCATGGAAAGCACTGCCGGCATAGCCACCGGAATGGAGGCAACAACAAGAATAAGGGAAAACTGTGCCAGTTCCAGCCAGTCCGAACCACGATGCAACTGCACCAGAACCAGGATAGCCACCAGACCCAGACTCACATAGATGAGATAGTCGCCGATTGTCAACACTGCCTTCTGGAAGTGTGAAACAGTACTGGCCTGCTCGACCAGTGCGGCCGTCTTGCCGAGGCGGGTATTTTTACCGGTACCGATAACACAGGCGACCACCTCGCCCTGCTTCGCTACCGTGCCGGAGTAGGCTTCATCGCCAATACGTTTGGTCACCGGCAACGATTCCCCTGTGAGGGTAGACTGATCGACGCTGAGGTAGTCCCCTTCGATCAGCTGTAGGTCTGCTGGCACGATATCTCCCAGACGAACACGGATTACATCACCTGGTACTAGCTGTATCGCATTGATCTCCTGCCAATGTCCATCACGTAACACCCGGGCATTTAGAGCCAACTGTTTTTTTAGCGCAGCCACTGCATTGCCGGCAGTAAATTCCTGCCAGAAGCCGACACCGGCATTGAAGATCAGCAAGGCGGTAATAATCCAGAAATCAGGCCAGTGTTGAACAATGGCAGACAAGACCGCGGCTATTTCAATCATCCAGGGAATAGGCCCCCAGAAATAACCCAGCAGTTTTCTCAGTGTCGAGACATGTTTCTCTTGCAGTGTGTTAGGGCCATATTGTTGCAGGCGCTGCGCTACCTCTTTGGAAGTAAGGCCTTTGCTCGAGGTTTCGTCAACTGCTGTTGATTCAGTCATATTTGGAATCTCCGATAATAACGACAACTTCCGCTAGTGCATCACTTTAAAACAGGAGGATGCACTGTGCCTATATCCAGGCTCCTGTCAGGGATAATCCGACACATCAAACCAAATATAGCTATAGAAATAACCGGAAAATCCTCCGGCCTTGCTCTATAGCTATGATAGAAAGCTGTAATAGCGGAATAGCAGTCTAGTTGGCATCATGTTCCGCCCATAATGAACTTGTCAATCAATCGCCCCTGTACGTCAAAGTCATATATATGGGGCTTTCCTGTACTAATTTCATAGTTAATAATCTGTTGTGTGGTCATCTGTTCGATATGCATGATAATTGAACGCAGAGAATTACCATGCGCGGAGACCAGCACGTGCGCCCCCTTCTGAAGATACGCACTGATGTATTGATGGTAATAAGGCAGGGTTCTCTCTGCAGTCATGGCCAGACTCTCCCCATGAGGTGGCGGATCATCATAGCTGCGGCGCCAACGCTGCACTTTTTCTGGCCCGTATTCTTGTTTTGCCTTATTCTTGTTCATCCCCTGCAGGTCGCCATAGTAACGTTCATTCAGCTTCTCAGAAACATATATTTTTAACTCCCTGAGATCATCATGGAGCGCATTGAAATGTTCATACCATGTGCTGCTCAGTTCATGAATACGAACATATTGCTGGCAATGACTGTTCTGTTTGAGGATCTCATAAAGTGTGTCCTGGGCACGCAACAGGGCGGAGGTGAACGCCACATCAAAATGCTCATCGGCAAGCAACTGTCCAGCCTGTTCTGCCTCGGCCATGCCGCGGCGACTGAGTGCCACATCCACCCAGCCAGTAAAACGGTTCTGCTGGTTCCAGATGGATTCCCCATGGCGCACCAGAACAAGGCGAGCTTTCATGTCAATTGCTCAAAACCGCGGGTGTCTTGCATATAAGCATTGGCACCTGCAGATCGTATTGCTGTTCCCAGCCATGACTGCGTGTAGATCGTTCAGCGCCCAAGGATTTTAAGAGCGCGCAGATTTGCTTTACGCCACCACAAACTGAGGTATCCCTGTAATTGGGGAAATTCATATACAGTCATTTGATATCTATCTGGATCATTCAGTCTTCTATCCCCTGCAGCGAAAACTCATCCACTGCCTGCAAAAGTGGGGTCAAATACATCAGCGCAGGCCCTCCATGCATGATGACGGTCATGAAACCGGCTTCCACAAGCTCATCACGACTTGCACCGACGGCAAGTGCATGTTTCACATGAATGGCAATACACCATTCGCACTGTCCCGCCACTGAAAGCGCCACATTAATTAGCTCCTTCTCTTTAATTGAGAGTGCTTTGCCTGCCTCTGCTCTGGCCGTGAAACTGAGAAAAGCATTGATCTCTGTCGGATAGTCCCGCTTTAATTGCTCAATCAGTTGAGTGGTATCTGCGAGTTTTTCAGCGATATTGCTCATGGTGGAATCTCCTGTTAGCTAACAATATTCAGATATCCAGGCTGCATATTTCTGTTTGACCTATTAGGCCGGCAAGCTCATCAGCAGAGAATAATTCTGTTCCGGGCATAGCGACCGTTCCGACACTGCAGGCGGTGGCTTCACGCAGCGCGGTTGGTGCACTTTTTCCACGGGAAAATCCAGCTACCAGTCCAGCGACCATGGAATCCCCGGCGCCCACGGTTGAGTTAACGGTGACGGCGGGCGCCCGAGCATGCCAGGTGTTCTCAGGACCGGCAAGCAATGCGCCGTCACTATCGAGGGAGACGCAGATATAATCCACACCCTGTTGTTGTATACGCCGTGCCTCCGTAGCAATCGCTTCGATTGTGGGGAGCTGACGTCCCAATAGGGTTTCCAGCTCAAAACGGTTGGGTTTGATCAGAAAAGGTTGCGCCGCAATTGCATGGCTGAGCGCCTCATCATGGCTATCAACCACTGGAAAGCCGCCCTGTTCACGGATTCGCTCAACAAGTCCGGCATACAAGCTGGGAGAAATACCCGGCTGAGTTGAGCCGGTCAGCACCGCCATTCCCCGACCACTGCAGTCTGAAAAATCATCCAAAAAGTGCGAGAGTTGTTCTTCCGGGATAGGAGGCCCGAGACCGCTCACTTCATACTGAATTCCCGGTTGATGTTCGAGCAGCGTACCGTTTATCCGGGTTTCCCCCGTGACCATCTCGTAGTGGGCATCCGACAGTTCTCTGTCCAGTAAACGTTTCAGCAGCTGGCCAATCTCACCAGCTATAATACAAAAAACCTGTGTTTTAATTTGCAGGCGCTCCAGCGCACGACCGACATTGATGCCATTGCCACCAGGATCATAACGCGTCGCCAGCGCATGTGCCTTCTGATTTTTCAGTAATTGTCTGATCTCATAGGTAATATCCAGCGCAGGATTGAGGCTGAGGATGGTAACGGGCACCGGTGCTCGTCTTGCTTCCATCAGCCATCTGCCTCAATAATGCAGCAGCAATCCGGAACGTCAAGATCAAGATCAACCGGAGCCTGAACACAGGCGGCTGCCTGTGCAAATCTCAGCCTATCACAACACATTGCCATGCTTTGAGCCCGTTATGCTGCGCTATCCAGAACCGAAGCGATCAGATCAATGGGCACATAGTGGTATAGGCGACAATTTGCAGCTGTAACCCAGGTTGCACTC
>CAZFJS010000066.1:1918-3544 GCA_964519605.1 uncultured Gammaproteobacteria bacterium | reverse complement strand
CTCTGGCGCCAGATCTCCGGAGTATCATTCCCACAGTTCATGAGCAGCACAGTTTTGCCCTCCATAATCGCCTGGTGAAGAATCTGTAGTTTATCTTCAGCAATATTCATACGCCTCAAAGCAATGGTGAGATGAGTCGCCGCAGCTCCAGCAGTCATCAAACCCGCGCCGGCAGCTGCCCCGGCAATGGCTTCGACAATAGGACCTGCTGCCATCAAGGCTCCGATACCCGGCACCAGCAACAGGCCGGATGCACCAGCCAGCAAACCACCCAGACCACCCCAGAGCGCGCCCTGTACACCCCATGACTTGAAGCGCTGGCTCTCATTAGCATAGGCAATGCCGAGAAAGTCATCGCCCTGTCCACCCGCCTTGTGCAGGATGGATACCTGATCCATCTGAAAACCATGTTTAATCATCTGCGCGACCACTGCGTGGGCATCATCAGGATGATCAAATACAGCACCCACATAATGATGATGTTTCTTCATCATGTATTACCTCCTTTCTTTGTCTTCATATAGTTGGTATTGATCAGCTAGTACCGGCATAGGGCCCTCGCCTGCGCCTGCTAAACATAAATTCAATAATGACCGTAGAGGCATAAAAGATTCCCATCCACAGCAGTCCCTGGCGATCATGCGCCCATAGATAAAAGCACAGCACACCCCAGGCACCGGCGCACAGCAGCAGGCCGGTCAGCGGCCCCGCACGGGGAATCCCGACGGTTTTATACAGACGGAATGCCGCCAAATTGATGCTGGTGAAGATCAGCAGGAAGGTGGAACTGGCAAATGACGAGATCACTGTCAAGTTGCCCAGATTGACGAATAGCAGCGTTATCCCGGTAATGATACAAAGGCTCACCCAGGGGATATCCCGAGTACGCTCCCGCATGGAGAATAGCTTGGGCAAGGCTTCATCTTCGGCCATCACCTTGCCCAACCGGGCGGTGCCAAACAGGGTGGCATTGATGGCGGATGCCGTGGACAGCAGTGCCCCAAGGCCTATGAGCATAAAACCGGCGTGACCAAGAAAGGGCTGCGCTGCCACTGCCAGGGCATCCTCTTTGTACTGGCTGATCTCGCTGGGCAACAGATTGCCCACGGCGACCAGGGCCACCAGAATATAAATCACTGTCGTCACCCCGATAGAATAAAGAATCCCTCTGCCCAGATTCTTTTCGGGATGCACCATCTCATTCACCGCATTGGGTATCAACTCAAAACCTTCATAGGCAACGAAAATCAATGCCGCCCCCATCAGTAGCCCGGTCGCACCCTGGTCGAATACCGGCAGGACATGATCGGCGTGAATATAAAACAGGCCCACCACGGCAAACAGCGAGAGGATCACCACCTTCACCAGCACAATGACATCTTCGGTATTGCCGGCTGCCTTGACCCCGTAAAGATTGACGCCGAGAAATACCAGGAGGATCAAGGATTCAAGGAAATGATGCAGAGTGGAATGATGGCCGTCAGCACCCAGCATCGCCGAACCGTAGACACCAAAGGTAAAGGCGTAAAGCGCCAGGGTACCAACATAGCCTACCAACAGCAGCCATCCGCCGAGGGCGGCGATAGCGCGGTGCTGAAAGGCATGTTCCAGATAGGTAAAACTGCC
>CAZFJS010000066.1:0-1818 GCA_964519605.1 uncultured Gammaproteobacteria bacterium | reverse complement strand
GGCAAAACGTTTCAGAATGGTCCTTTGCCATTTGCTGGGTGCGTTATGAGGGTTCCGGTACTTCAGACTCACACGACTGAGATGCAGGCCCTGTTCGGCGGAAACCCGTCGTGTGATCGGCATGGCCTCGGTATGACAAACACTGATGGCCGCTACTGCCCCACCCTCGTGCATCGCGCCTACCAGCGCTGTCTTGAGTGATTTGGCATAGATCCTGATGGCTGTGCGGGACTGGACAATGAGGGCCTGCTGATCTTTTGTACTGATATCCGTATCCGCCCTGACAGCAGATGGACTCGGTATCAGCAATACCATAGCAATCCATATCAATATCCTCATAACATCGCCCTCCTCAAGGCTTCAGCTGCGACGAAGCGGCCCTTCACAAGTTTTGCTCAAATCATGCCCATCAGGGATAATGACTTGGCTGACAATAAATATACCAACAACTTAAAGCCTCATGATTATTGGATTCCTGTTTCTCTGGCTACTGACCGCAATCGGTCTGTGGGTGGTCACCGCTATCGTCCCGGGGGTGCGCGTGCGCACACCCGGAGGGCTGTGGACTGCCGCCCTGGTTCTCGGCCTGGTGAATGCCTTCATCCGGCCGTTACTCTGGTTGCTCACTTTACCACTGACCCTGCTCACCTTCGGACTCTTTGCCCTGGTGATCAATGCCCTGATGATCAAACTGACGGCTGCCCTGGTCACCAATTTCGAGGTGGATGGCTTCGTCCCCGCCCTACTGGCCGCCGTGGTCATGTCCCTGCTGGCGTTGATAGGTTTTGGCCTGCTGCAGTGGACCACCATGGGTGAGGTCCACTGGCTGATTGAACACAATGGCAACCCGGCTGTTCTCATCTAGTCCAATCACTCGTACGGCATACTGATTTAGCGATCAGCATTAATCAAGGATCTGCACAGGGTGCTACTGTGCACCATCCGAGCCACCCTCAATGGATACTTCCTGAGCGCACTGACTTCACAGACAGAGATCATCCCGCCGCAGAGGCGTTGGCAAGGCTGCCCCGTTAACACCCGTCGCGAGTGCCTGATAAAGGCGCAGACTGCCTTCCTGAAAATAGTAGGCAGCACCGGCAAGGTACAGACGCCACAGACGATAAGTGCGTTCATCCACCTGCTCAAGAACCTGTGCGGCAGCCTGTTCCAGACGCCGCACCCACTGCCGGCAGGTCAGCAGATAATGCCAACGTAGATTTTCCACATCGATAATCTCAAAACCCGCGGATTCCATCGCGGCAGTAACCTCACTGATGCGGGTCAGTTCTCCATCCGGGAAGACATAGTGATTGACAAAACGGCTGACCGGTGTTTCCAGCAAACCGGTATCGTTGCTGATACCATGATTGAGGAACAGGCCACCGGGTGCCAGCAGGCAGCGGATTCTACCAAAATAGGCAGGAAAATTGCCGACACCAATATGCTCGAACATACCGATGCTGGCAATGGCATCATAGCGGAGTGTTTCTGACAGTTCCCGATAATCACATAATGCCACGCTGACCCGGTCTGCCAGGCCTGCTTGCTGAATACGCTGACAGGCATAACGGTGCTGCTCACGGCTCAGGGTGATACCGTGGGCCTGCACACCATATTGCGCAGCGGCATGACATATCAGCGCCCCCCAGCCACAGCCGATATCCAGCAAGCGTTTACCTGGCTGGAGTCGTAATTTGCGACAAATGTAATCCAGCTTGTCTTCCTGCGCGGCGGCCAGCGACTGTGTTTCACTGCGAAAATAGGCACAGGAATAAATCATTTCAGGGTCGAGCCAAAGGCGATAGAATTCATTACTTA
>CAZFJS010000065.1:0-10133 GCA_964519605.1 uncultured Gammaproteobacteria bacterium | reverse complement strand
ACTGATCCAGGGAGTATACATGGCACCGATATGTATCAGTTGTGCTGTTACAGTACCAAACAATAAAATTGGATTGTGCAACGGGCTATGCCGGAAGACCGTACGTGTTTCAGAACGGGCATTGAAGACGTGGATATTTTCGAACAGCACCATGAGCAACAGGGTTCCATTACGTGCCTCATCCAGGTTAAAACCACGAGACAGCAGCCACTGATAAAGGAAAAAGGCCACGATGCCGATGAGAAGTGCTGAAAGAATGACTCGCTCTATCATCAGACGATTAAAAATTGACTCGCGTGGTGAGCGCGGCGGGTGGCGTAATTCATCACCTTCACCGGGCTCGAAGGCTAGCGCCACATCCTGGATACCGTTGGTAACCAGATTGAGCCACAATAACTGTACCGCCAGCAATGGCAGCGGCTGGCCGGTAATGAGTGCCAGAGAAAACAACACTAGTTCGGCGGCCCCGGTGGAGATGAGCAGGAAGATCACCTTGCGCACATTGGCATAAGCTACCCGGCCTTCCTCCACACCTGCCACAATGGAAGAAAAATTGTCATCTGTGATAATAAGGTCGGCACTCTCGCGTGCCACGTCAGTACCGCTTTGGCCCATCGCCACCCCGACCTGTGCTGCGCGCAGTGCCGGCGCATCATTGGCGCCGTCGCCACTGACCGCCACGAAATGACCCTGGCGTTGTAAGGACAGAATGATATCGAGTTTCTGGTGTGGCTCAACCCGGGCGAATACCCGCGCCTGCCGGGTCAATTGGTCAAAAGCCTCATCATTCGTTGCTTGTCGCAGTTCAGGACCAGTAATGAGCTGATCAGCCTGCCCCACCAATTCCAGTTCACGGGCAATCGCCAGGGCGGTAACCGGATGGTCGCCAGTCAACATAGCCACCTCGATACCTGCCTGCCGACAGGCGATCACTGCCGTTTTCGCCTCGGGACGTAACGGGTCAATCATCCCCACCATCCCCAGAAAAGTCAGTCCATGCAAATGTTCCTCGGAAAAGACCTCTTCCGGTTCCAGTTCAATCGGACCAGCGACCAGCACAAACACGCGATAACCCTGCTGCGCAATTGCATGTGCCTGAGCCTCGACGGCTTCACGATCCAGTATGACATCACCGCCGGCTACGGCCATCTGCGAGCACATCGGCAACAGGCGCTCCAGTGCCCCTTTGATAAAGGCATGGGCCTGTTTATTGACCCGGTTGAGGCTGGCAGAGAACAAGCGATCCGATTCGAAGGGGATGACTGCCAACTCGGGGCAGGCAGTCAGCGTTTCTTCCCGCTTGATACCCGCCTTGTACGCCATCGCCAACAAGGCCACATCCACAGCATCGCCATGCCAAGTCCAGCTGTGATCCCGGCGCCCCAGAAATGCCTCGTTGGACAATACCGCTGCCTGACATAGATGTTTGAGCAGCGATTCATCCTCCACTGAGGGTGTGCCCCGCGGACTAAGAATTACCCCCTTCGGCACCATACCTTCACCGGTGATCTCCCATGGATCACGCTGCGGGAAAACGATGCGGCGCGCCGTCAGCTGGTTGACCGTCAAGGTACCGGTCTTGTCAGTGGCGATAAAAGTACAGGAGCCAAGCGCCTCCACCGCCACCAGGCGTCGAATGATCACATGACGCCGGGCCATGCGCCGCATGCCGATGGCCAACGCCACCGTGAGCGCCACTGGCAGGCCTTCTGGAATGGCTGATACAGCCAGGGCCACAGCAAGCAAGAGAACCTCGCTGTAGGTCATCCCCTGCCACAAGGCCACCACGGCCATGATCAACGCCGCTATGCCGACAACCACCGCCACCAGACGGCTAAAGTGTTCCATCCGCATCACCAGCGGTGCCTTGCCGAATTGCTGGTTCAGCACATCTGCGGCAATCTGCCCCAGCTCCGTTGCCAGTGCCGTGGCCACTACCACGCCTTGACCATGACCACGCGTCACCAGTGTCCCGGCAAAAACCATGTTGAGTCTCTCAGCCAAAGGGGTCTCCGCCGATAACACGGGATCAGCAGATTTCAGAACCGGAAGAGATTCGCCGGTCAGCAGAGACTCATCCAGCTCCAGATCGAAGCAGGAAAACAAGCGTAAATCGGCCGGCACCTTGGCGCCGGTTTCCAGCAAGACGATATCGCCAGGTACCAAATCTATGGCATCAATTTCATAGGCATCGCCCTCTCGCAACACACGGCAATGTGTAGTCACCAGTTCATTGAGTGCTGTTGCTGCACGCTGGGCGGAGAACTCCTGGATGGTGCCAATAATGGCATTGATAAAAAGCACTACTGAGATAAAGCCTGCATCGGACCAGTGCTGTATCGCCAGGGACAGCAGGACAGCAGCCACCAGCACATAGATAAGCGGACTGCTAAACTGACGTATGAATACCTGGATGACACCCGGCGAATGTGCACGTGGCAAGCAGTTCAGGCCATAAACTTCCCGCCGTGCAGTGGCTTCCGCCGATGCCAGGCCATGTGGTGAGCTTTGTGCGCATGCGAAGATTTCCGCAGCAGAGGCAGCATGTGGGGCTGACAACTGTAATACAGCCGGTTGTGCTATTTTCGTGCTGTATTCTCTGGGCATATCAGGAATTGCACCCTTTCAAGTCTCTCCATGTGCACAAGGTACATGGTACAGAAATATGTGCAAAAAATAATATCCATGCCGACCTGTAAGTTGGGGTGCTGTTTAATAGCCGGCAGTGAAATTTTATGTGGGCAGACGACCACCTCGCAGTAAAACAGAAAATTCATCGGCAGGCACCGGTCGGCTGAAATAATAGCCCTGAAAGGCCTGGCATCCCCGCTTCTCAAGAAATGCCAGCTGTTCGCCGGTTTCCACACCTTCGGCAATGACACCCAGTCCCAGGTGGCACGTCATGGCAATAATGGTATCAACAATCGCTGCGTCATTGGCATTGCTGACGATATCTCTCACGAAAGACTGATCGATTTTAAGTTGGTCAAGCGGCAGGCGTTTCAAGTAACTCAGGGAGGAATAGCCGGTGCCAAAGTCGTCGATTGAGAAGCGCATCCCCACCTCTCTGAGCTGTGCCATTTTCTCGATAGTTTCCTCGATATTATCCATCACGATGCTCTCGGTGATCTCCAGTTCTATGCAGTCAGGCGGGATGCCGGCCTGCTGGCAGATGTGCAGAACCAGTGCCACAAAATCCGCCTGATGAAACTGTTTGGGACTGACATTGATCGCCAAGTGACGCATTGAAGCACAAAAACCGGCATTGCGCCATGCACTCATCTGCTTCATTGCGGCACGCAATACCCAGTTTCCGATCTCGAGAATCAGCCCCATGCCCTCGGC
Organism: uncultured Gammaproteobacteria bacterium; assembly: GCA_964519605.1. Classification (GTDB taxonomy): domain Bacteria; phylum Pseudomonadota; class Gammaproteobacteria; order SZUA-140; family SZUA-140; genus CAZFJS01. Next base: position 6,788 of record CAZFJS010000065.1, on the reverse strand, counting down.
CACCGGAATAAAATTATCCGGGGGGACCATGCCGTGCTCAGGATGTAACCAGCGGAGTAATGCCTCTGCGCCGGTGATCCTGCCGGCGGAATCCAGCTGAGGCTGGTAATAAAGCTGAAACTGCTGTTGTTCAAGAGCGATACGCAGATCCTTTTCCAGTCTCAGGCGGTTATCGGCCGCCGTCTGCATGCTGGGCTGATAGAAACGCACGGTATCGCGCCCCTCTTCCTTGGCTCTGTAGAGCGCGGCATCCGCATGTTTGAGCACATCATCTGCATTTTCCTCACCTTCAGGAAACAGCACGATGCCAACACTGGCTGACATCTGATACTGGTGATCCTCTAGATTGTAGGGCGCCGATAGCTGCACCCGCACCTTTTCAGCAACGGACTGCGCTTCATAACCAACCTGCGTCAGGGCCTTGTGCTGCGCCGGTAGTATGAGCACGAATTCATCCCCTCCCAGTCGGGCGACGGTATCCTCGGTACGTACCAGCTGTTGCAAACGTCCGGCCACCTGACGCAGCAATTCATCACCAATGGGGTGTCCCAGGGAATCATTCAGATGCTTGAACTGATCAAGGTCGATGAACAGCAGCGAACCATAGACTCCATGTCGTTTCGCCACCGCCATTTCCTGCTGCAAGCGGTCACGCAGCAGACGTCGGTTTGCCAAGCCTGTCAGGTCATCGTAATACGCTAGATGTTCAATGCGTGCCTCTGCCTGCTTACGTTTGCTGATATCCTGTGAGGTACCCACATAGTGGGTCAGCTCGCCCACCTCATTCCTGACGGCGGTAATCGTCAACCATTCCGCATACAGGCTTCCATCCTTGCGTTTATTCCAGAGTTCTCCCTGCCACTGCCCCGTTTCTTTCAGGGTAGACCACATGAGCTCATAGAATTTACTGTCCTGGCGCTCGGAATGGAGAATGCGTGGATTCTGCCCGATAAGCTCATCCCTGGAATAGCCAGTCATCTCTTCAAACCGGGGGTTAACACGCAGGATAGTGCCCTGCCTGTCGGTAATCAGGATACCGGCATGGGTGTCGAAAGTCGTTGCCGCCAGCCGCAGTTCCTCCTCCGCCTTGATGCGGGCGCTAACATCCTGCACCGTGCCTATAGATCGAACGGGGATACCTTTTTCATCATAACTGGTCTCACAGATTTCATGCACATACTTAAGCGCCCCATCCTTGAGCAGCACCCGGTGGACGATATCATAAGGCGCCCGCTTAGCGAGTGATTCGCTATAGGCGGTACTGACCAACTTCCGGTCATCCGGGTGTACCGCATTGATAAAAGCCTCATAGGTTGCATCGAATTGACTCGGTTCGAGGCCAAAGATGTGGTAAATTTCATCCGACCACTCAAGGTGATTGGTCTGTAGATCAAGTTCCCAATACCCCAGATGGGCGATACGCTGCGCTTCCGCCAGCAAGGCCTCATGCCGACGCAATGACTGTTCTGTTGCTTTCTTTTCCGTCAGGTCACGGATAAAGGCTGCAAACAGCCAGCCATTGCTTTGATGCAGGCGCGTCACCGTTAGTTCTATGGGAAATGTATGGCCATCTTTGTGCCGTGCATGTATTTCCATACGCTGGTCCAGCATTTTCGGCATTTCCATCTGGATATAATTCTTGATACCTTCCAGATGAGTATCCCGATGCTGAGGTGGAATAATCGTCTCATGGAGGAGGCAGCCTACAATCTCATCTCGCAACCAGCCGAAAATCGTCTCGGCATGGGGATTCCACTCCAGGATGGCACCCGTCTCATCAGCAACGATCACCGCATCCGGTGCAGACTCGATGATCCGCTGCAAACGTAATGAGTGTTCCTCAATACTACGCTGTAAATTGTGTGACGCACTGATATCACGAAAAATCAGTACCGCTCCGACAATCTCGCCTTCTGTATTACGAACCGGGGCGCCACTGTCACTTATTTGGTAATGTGTGCCATCACGCGCAATCAACATTGCATGATCGGCGAGCTCAACACAGCCACCCTGCCGCAGGATATTGGCAACTGGATCTTGAATCGGGTCATCATTGCTAACAGAAGTAATCCGGAGGATCTTAGTCAATTGGCAACCGGCAGCCTCAGATAGAGACCAACCCGTCAGTTTTTCTGCAACCGGATTCATACGCACTATCCGTCCCTGGATATCAGTAACAATCACTGCATCTCCGATAGACTGTAATGTAATTCTTAGGCCTTCCTCGCTATTGGCAATAAAACGGCCGACAAAGCGCTGGTATAACAGGACCACCACAAATAAATAAATTACCAACACTGCGCCAGACCACTGCAAGAGGTGAACCGCCTGACGCCCACGGTAAATGTCTTCGTGGATTGGTGTCTCGCCTTTACCCAGTCTGCCCATGGTGGTCAAAAAAAGGCGATTGGCTTCCAAAATATGTCGGGCCATATGCTGAATCGTTGGGGATTCATTTTGTTCGTTGTGATGATCTATGATATGACGTTCTGCATTAATCCATTGATGATAAGCAGTAGAAAATTGATCAATATCATGGACCAGCTCAGGATTATAGTTTGCCTGCTGACGATAGTGTGCAATCATTCTCTCGACATCCTGTGCCGATTGCTCCAGTTTAGTAACTGCTATGGATGAGTTGGAATTTGTGGCTACTTGCGACTGCAATGCCTTGATTGCAAACAGGGGGCGACGCATGGCATCAAGTAATTTAATTGCCGCTTGTCCCATTTCCCCACGCTGCAGATTTTCGGGCACCTGCCGGGAAAAGATGATGCTGGCGAACAGAACCACGCCCACCATAATTGCAAGCCATAGATAATGCTGCATTGAACGACTGGCAGATGAAAAAGCGCTTGTGCCTAGATGCTGAATCTTATTTTTATCACTCACCATAATGAGCTGAATTTTACAGTTAATCCCGTACTTTTTCTATGGTTCCTGTAAACTATTATTCATTGGGCAGTCCGAATCTAATTAGACCACGTCATGCACGTCTATATCTATGGTGATGTCTGCATGCTGAACACCAAATGATTGTGGGTTGGCTATTCTGCTGGATATTTAACATCCCACCAATATCCTTCTTGAATTACATTCAATAGGACCGCCAGGGCTTGAACTTCTTCTGTATCCTTGTTTACTTTAATTAGCAGCTATCATCTTATCCAGCATCATTGCCAATTCCTGTGGTTCAAATTTAGGTATGTAAGCATCCGCGCCAACGCCTTTGCCTAAGGCCTGATTCGCATCAGCGGTTAACGATGAATGCATGACAACAGGAATCTCTTTAAAGCGTGGATCTTCCTTGATCTTGCTGGTCAATACATAGCCATCCATCTCCGGCATTTCCACATCTGTCAGGATCAGCTGGACCTCATCCATAACAGAACGTCCAGTGGACTCGGCCCGTTCAGCAATTTCATTTAGTTTCTCCCAGGCTTCGGCACCGTTGATCGCACCGATATGTTTGATCCCCATATGATCCAGGGTTCTGGTGATCTGTCTCCTGGCAACAACAGAGTCATCCGCGAAAAGTATTGTGATATCATCAACATCTTCACGCGCACAAATACCACTGTAAAGCGACTCATCCTCATAAAATGCTGCTGTCTCGGCAAGCACTTTCTCAACGTCCATAATCATCACCAGCCGTTGATGATCCAGTTCTGCTACTGCTGTCACCAGGCCTCCCATTTGCTTCGCTAACATTGCCGGTGGCGCCTTCACATCACTCCAGTCCAAGCGTTCTATGGTATCGACCGCATGCACCAGAAAACCCTGTACGTGCTTGTTGTATTCGGTGACCATGAGGATCATGGGTTTTGCATCAGTCTGAACCTTACAGAACCTGATCAGATTAATTACCGGTACCATATCACCCCGCAGACTGACCATACCCTCGACACCGTTTGGCATATCCGGCGCACGGGTAATCTCAGGAATGTGCATGACCTCCCGCACCTTGAAGACATTGATACCAAATACCTCCTCACGTCCCGTCTCACTATCTTTACCCAGGTTGAACAACAGCACTTCCAGACGATTACTGCCGGCAAGATGGGTGCGCTCATCTACTGACTGAAGCATATTTGCCATGATGAATACCTCCTAAATCCTGAACAGGGAGACGGACCCCTGCAGTTCGTTGGCCATACGGGCCAGATCTTTACTGGCAACAGAGGTCTCTTCCGCACCAGCGGCTGTTTGATTAGACATATCATTGATCTGGATGATGTTTTTGTTGATTTCTTCAGATACCGCACTCTGTTCCTCTGAGGCACTGGCAATCTGGGCACTCATCGTATTGATGCGTTCAACCGCATCAGCGATGGTGGAGAAGGCATTGCCGGAATCAGAGGCGTACCCAACAGCAGACTGCGCCTGTTCCTGACTCTCGGTCATGACTCGTACAGCCTGACGGGAGCCCGCCTGGAGTTTCTCAATCATCTGACTGATCTCTTCCGTCGATTCCTGTGTGCGCCCGGCAAGGGTGCGAACTTCATCCGCGACGACCGCAAAACCTCGACCCTGCTCACCAGCGCGAGCCGCCTCAATGGCAGCATTCAGGGCAAGAAGATTGGTTTGTTCGGCAATGCCTCTGATGACATCCATCACCGCACTAATTTCTTCACTGTACTGCTCCAGCTCATGAATAGTTTGCGAGGCATGCTCAATCTGTTCCGCTAATTTATTGATCTGCTCAACGGCCTGTCCAACCACCTGGCTACCATTCTCCGAGTGATTATTCGCCTCACTTGCTGCATCAGCTGTAATGCTAATATTAGCAGCGACTTCCTGTACCGTGGCGGTCATCTCATTCATGGCAGTTGCAACCTGCTCGGTTTCGACTCGTTGTTGCTGGATAATCTCACTACTCTGGGTCGTTATCACAGACATCTCTTCAGAGGCCGCTGATAATTGCGATGTTGTCCCTGATATCCCCCGGACTACATTCTGCAAACTGCTATTCATCCCGTTAATGGCGCTACTCAACTCGGCTAGTTCGTCATTACCCTTTGACTGTAGTGCTGTGCCGGTAAGGTCACCACTGGCGATAGTCTTGGCGCGATCCACCACGGCTCTCAATGGCACACTAATCATGCGACTGATGAAAATAGCGATGAACACGCCCATGCCCAAGGCGATTAACGTGCCAATGATCATGATCGTCTTCATCGAGGTGATTTCGCTTTTCAGCTTAATTTTATCCGTTGCGGCCAGACTATTCTGAGACTCACGCATTTGCTTCAGCATCCCCATAATAGCTTCGGCCTTGGGTGCTGCCTTGATACCTAACCAGTAATTAGCCAGGTTCCACTCTTTGGCCGCTCGCAACTCAAACATTTTGGGGGGTAAAAGAGCAAACTGGGCACGTTCGTTTTTGTAGGTATTCCATGCCTTGGCCTGTCTGGCATTGAATAGGCCTGTCATAGCAGAAATCTGCTTGAAACGTACCTTGTTTAGCTTCCATTTGGCCTTGAACTTATTGACAAACCGGGCATCACCCGAGAGTAAATAAGCACGAATATTGGCCAGACCAACGGCAAAGGAGCCACGGCTATCGGCTAGCAATTTCAATAATCTTTTGCGTTCCGGGCTTGCCTCCTGGCTAGCCTCCTCGTCAATGATAGTTGTAATGGCGCTCAGAATTTCAGCTGCCCGTGGCGCGGCCTCGGTCAACAGTACATTGAAGGCTGGAATGTTCTTGGGGGTATGGGAAATATCTTCCACTTCCTGTTGGGCAGTACGGAATTCTTCTATCGCCCCTTTCATCTTATTCAACAGCTCAACGTTTTCTGGAGCAGTCCAGTTTTTAGAGAACCCATCCATTTCTTTCACTGCCTGGTCTATTTTATCCCAGCCACGCTGACGTTCAGTCTTGAATTTACTGGCTGCCACAGGGTTCTTACCGAGGATCATGTAGCCGCGCAATCCGGCAAGGGAAAGATGGACACCGTCAGTGAGCGCCATACCGGCCATTACCGTTGGCAGGCGCAACTCCATCAGGCGGTGCTCATTGTCGGTGACCCTGCCCAGTGAGAGAAGGTTGTTAATCGAAATCAGTGAAAAAATTACCAACACCACACTGAAGCCCAATAAGAGTTTTTTCTGAACTGTTAATTTCATAATTGATTTCTCCTCCAAAAAACCTTAGGCCCTGTCTTGAAAAGTACAGAACCATTAAAAGGGAGCAGGAGTTGGGCACCCTGACCGATATCATTATCGGGTCGGGTATCGGCGGGGGTATGGGCGATACCAGTAATGCTCAATTGAATAGTGCAGTAAAAATATCACGGCAAAGAGAATGGGCAAATAACCCTTCTCATTGCGGGTGTACAAAATGCAGTACACGATATTATATTTAGACATCGCCAGTTTATTGCGAAGCTTGAGCTTTATTTTTACGCATAGTTACCATCAGGAAGTTCAGGTTAATCCATAAACCAGCGCCAAGCAGCTGACATTCCGCAGCTCTGCACTGAAAACACCATCAGCTGAACTTTTCATCGCAATCTGCTTTGTTCATCTCGCGATCCACCTGGCCCGAAGTTAATCAGCGTTTTTATAGTACTTCTCAAGCATCATCAAAAACCCCTGGATTATCCCCAGCTCCTGCACCCTCCCGGAGTTATGCTAAAATAGCAGCAAGATCCATTTACCCGGAAAATTTTCGTGATGAGCGCCCTAGACCTTTTTTCCTACAGACCCTACTGGGCCCGGCGCTTCGGCGATGCGCCCGTCCTGCCCATGAGTCGGGATGAAATGGATGCGCTGGGCTGGGATGC
>CAZFJS010000064.1:0-10207 GCA_964519605.1 uncultured Gammaproteobacteria bacterium | reverse complement strand
ACCAGTCGCGGCCGCAGATGATGGCCTCTTCGCGGCAAATGACCTGTGCACTTGATGTGGTATCAGCCGGGATCAGTGCGGCGTTAATGTCGCCCGCACCGATATCTTCGGTCAGCGCTTGTTTGACCGTGGCCGCTATTTCCGTATTCAGCATGTTTCATCCCCCTGGTTAGCTCTACCCGATATTCTTTTGCTATAGTGCCTGCAAGAGATAATATACTTTAGCCAGGTTCAGATACATGGATTACGTGTCGTTCCGGTGCCGGTCGGAATTCAGTAAGCTACTGAATGGATTCCGGATACCAGCCAGCATAAACCCGGATTGAAGACAATCAGGGCTTAGCTTAAGCAGTTTTTCTGCAGCCAGAGAGCACCGCTTTCCATTGCGAAAATTTTTTGCCGATTTCTATTGTTCCCTGCGTAGCAGTCTCCGCGATCTGGCACCTATCATCGTGGTGATTTCACTGTTTCAATTATTGGTTTTGCGCCAACCGATACCCCATCTGGGCTCGATTATGGTGGGGACCCTGATGGTGATCGCGGGGCTGGCCATCTTCGTCAAAGGGCTGGAAATCGGCCTGTTTCCCCTGGGGGATGCCCTGGCCCATGCCTTTGCCCGCAAGGGTAGCGTGCTGTGGTTGATGGTGTTCGCCTTTGCCCTGGGTTTTGGTACGACGGTTGCCGAACCGGCGTTGATCGCCATTGCCGACAAGGCGGCCGAGGCGGCCATGCAGGGGGGGGTGGTCGCGAACCGGGCGGCGGCGATGGCGGACTATGCCTGGTGGTTGCGCGTTACCGTAGGCTTGTCCGTGGGTTTGTCCCTGGTGCTGGGGGTGCTGCGGATCATCCGCGGCTGGCCCATCCAGTATCTGATTGTCAGCGGTTACCTCGTGGTGGTGGTGCTGACCTTTTTTGCACCCCAGGAAATCATCGGCATCGCCTATGATTCCGGCGGGGTGACGACCTCCACTATCACGGTGCCGCTGGTGACGGCCCTGGGCATTGGTTTGTCCTCCAGCATCCGCGGGCGTAATCCTATGATCGATGGTTTTGGCCTGATTGCCCTGGCATCCCTGCTGCCCATCGCCTTTACCATGGTGTTCGGGATGCTGGTATGAGCGCCTGGCTGCTCAGTCTGGCACAGACTTTAGTGGTGACACTGAAAAATGTGGTGCCGATCGTTGCCGTCATTCTGGGTTTTCAGCTGCTGATCCTGCGGCGCCCTATTCCCAACTGGCGCCGGGTACTCATGGGTTTTGTCTATGTATTACTGGGCCTGGCACTGTTTCTGGAGGGGCTGGATAGGTCCCTCTTTCCGCTGGGAGAGATCATGGCGCGCCAACTGACCGATCCGGCATTTATTGCCGGAGACAGCAGTCAGGCGGGCCAGGCCTTGCAGTGGAGTGATTATTTTTGGGTTTATCTGTTTGCCGGGGCCATTGGTTTTGCGACCACCCTGGCGGAACCGGCGCTGATTGCCGTGGCACTGCAGGCCCGTGCCGTCTCCGGCGGTGCCATCAGCGTCAATGGTTTGCGGGTGGCGGTCGCCCTGGGGGTGGCCATCGGGGTTGCGCTGGGTACCCTGCGTATCATTACCGGTACACCGTTGTATTATTACATCATCACAGGCTACGTCGTGGTCATGCTACAGACCCTGTATACGCAGCGGATGATCATTCCGCTGGCCTTTGATTCCGGTGGTGTGACGACGTCAACCGTGACGGTGCCGCTGGTGACGGCCCTGGGTATGGGGCTTGCCAGTACGGTGCCGGGACGGAGTGTGCTGATTGATGGCTTCGGCCTGATTGCCTTTGCGAGCCTGTTTCCCATGATGACAGTGATGGGCTATGCGCAGCTGAGCAGCCTGCGTGCGCGCATGGCCAGGCAGCGGGGAGGGAAGTGATTGTGTGGATCGTAGGTGCCATATCCGCCGCTGTGGCGGTGGCCGGTAATTAGCCTGGGGAGATTGACAATGCATTTCAAGTTATTGATTGCCTTGGTGGAAGACAGCAAGACGGATGCGGTGACCGATGCCGCCAGAAAGGCCGGGGCCACGGGCGTGACGGTGATCAACTCCGCCCGCGGTGAAGGTATGGAAAAGACCAAAACATTTTTTGGTTTGAGTCTGGATACCCAGCGGGATGTGGTGATGTTTCTGGTAGAGGAACATCTCAGTAGAGCGATTCTGGAGACTATTGCTACGGTGGGAAAGTTTGATGCTTTTCAGGGTTCGGGCATTGCCTTTCAGATTGATGTCGAGGATGCTGTGGGCCTGTCCCATCAGGTGCGATGCCTTTCACAGGTAGTGGAGGAAGAGATATGAATGCACGCAAGATTGTCCGTGTCCGTGAGGTGATGAAACAAGAATTCGATATGGTGGATGGGCTGGATACCGTGGCCTATGCCTTAAGCAAGATGAAGCACGTGGAAACGAAGTGTCTGATCATCAACAAGCGCCATCAGGATGATGAGTATGGCATGGTGCTGATTTCCGATATTGCCCGCCATGTGCTGGCGAAGAACCGCGCGCCGGAGCGGGTCAATATTTATGAAATCATGTCCAAGCCGGTGATCACCGTGCCCCCGGAGATGGATATTCGTTACTGCGCTCGCTTGTTCAGTCGTTTTCATTTGTCCCGGGCGCCGGTTATTGAAAAGAGTGAAATCATCGGCATCATCAGCCTGACCGATATGACCCTGCGCGGTTTGTGCAGAAATATCGGCGCCTGATGGCGATTGATGTGCAGTTCTTGATGACGGGGAGGTGACTGAAATGGAAGCCGCTCATATCATCATTATGATTCTGGCCTGGCTGGTGGGTATTGTGATGCTGGTGCTGGTTATCCTCTTTCTTCAGGATATCTTTCAGCAGGAAAGTGCCGTACGCCGCAATTTTCCGGTGGTCGGCCGGTTGCGTTATTTTCTCGAGCGGCAGGGGGAATATTTTCGCCAGTACTTCTTTGCCGATGATCGTGAAGAGCTGCCTTTCAACCGCGCCACCCGTACCTGGGTCTACCGTACGGCCAAGAATCTCGGTGGCATTATCGGTTTTGGATCCACCAATGATTTGCGGGAGCCCGGTTCTATCATTTTTATTAATTCGCCTTATCCTATCCTTGAGGATGAGTGCACGCCTGCACCGGCACTGGTCATCGGCCCTCAGTGCCTGTATCCCTTTGAGGCGCGTCACATTGCCAATATTTCCGGCATGAGTTTCGGCGCCCTGTCCGTGCCGGCAGTACGTGCCCTGTCCCTGGGCGCCGGGCAGGCGGGCATCTGGATGAATACCGGTGAAGGCGGTCTGGCGCCCCACCATCTTGAAGGCAACTGTGACCTGATTTTCCAGATTGGCACGGCCAAATACGGCGTGCGGGATCAGGAAGGGCGGCTCAGCGATGCCCGTCTGCTCGAAGTGGCGCAGCATGTGAAGGCCTTCGAAATTAAGTTGTCACAAGGTGCCAAGCCCGGTACCGGGGGCTTGTTGCCGGCCTGTAAAGTCACGGAAGAGGTGGCGCGCTTTCGCGGGATTCCAGTTGCGGTGGCCTCCCGAAGCCCCAACCGGCATGTGGAGATCCGGGTGCCCGATGACCTGCTGGACATGATTCAGCATATTCGCGAGCTGACCGGTCGGCCCGTGGGTATCAAGACCGTCATAGGTAGCGCCATCTATCCCCAGCAGCTGTGCGCGGCTATCCTGCGCCGTGGTTCCGGGAGTGCGCCGGATTTTATTACGGTGGACGGCGGAGAGGGGGGGTCCGGTGCCGCCCCGCAGGTACTGGCGGATCACGTCGGTCTGCCGCTGAACGAATCTCTGCCCATCGTGATTGATGTATTGGCGGCGGCGGGTCTGCGCGAACGGATCCGCGTGATCGCCTCGGGAAAGCTGGTGACTTCGGCAAAGGTGGCCTGGGCCCTGTGCATGGGGGCCGATTTCACCGTGACTGCCCGCGGTTTCATGTTTTCTCTGGGTTGCATTCAGTCCATGCAATGCCACCTGGATACTTGTCCCACCGGGGTGACTACCCATAACCCCCGGCTGCAGAAAGGGCTGGTGGTCAGCCACAAGGCAGAACGGGTGGCCAATTACGCCCGTAGTCTGAACCATGACGTGGACGTGCTGGCGCATTCCTGCGGCTTGGCCAACGCCCGCCAGTTTGGCCGTCAGCATGCCCGTATCGTGCAGTTTGCAGGCCACAGTATCCCGCTGAATGACCTGTATCCTGGTCAGGGGGTGGCTTGAAATATCCCCCCCAGGCCCTTATATATTTAGGCAGACAGTCTGGCAGAGCGCGCCTTAAGGTGTGTCTTTGCTGATCACCGAATGAGCAGAGGATCATGAAATGCGAATGGATAAACTGACAAGCAAGTTTCAAATGGCGCTGGCGGATGCCCAGAGTCTGGCGGTGGGTCGGGATCATCAATTCATCGAGCCCGTGCATCTCATGATTGCCCTCCTCGATCAGCAGGGCGGCAGTGTGCGCCATCTGTTGAGTCAGGCCGATGTCAATGTCAATAGCCTGCGCTCCCAGCTGGGCGAGGCACTGGAACACCTCCCCAGTGTTGAAGGGATGGCCGGCGATGTGCATATTTCCAATGATCTGGGGCGTTTGCTCAATGTGACCGACAAGCTGGCGCAGCAGCGCCAGGATCAATATATCTCCAGCGAATTATTCGTACTCGCGGCTCTGGAAGACAAAGGCGTATTGGGTGAGGCGCTGCGCAAGGCCGGTGCCGCCAAAGGGGCACTGGAGACAGCGATCGAGCGCATGCGCGGTGGTCAGAAGGTGGATGACCCTAATGCCGAAGAGCAGCGTCAGGCCCTGGATAAATATACGATTGATCTGACCGAGCGCGCCGAACAGGGCAAGCTGGACCCGGTTATCGGGCGGGATGATGAAATCCGCCGGACCATTCAGGTATTGCAGCGCCGGACCAAGAATAACCCGGTGTTGATCGGTGAGCCGGGGGTGGGTAAGACCGCCATTGTCGAAGGTCTGGCCCAGCGTATTGTCAACGGTGAGGTGCCCGAGGGTCTCAAGGGTAAACGGCTGTTATCTCTGGATATGGGTGCCCTGATCGCCGGCGCCAAATTTCGTGGTGAATTCGAGGAGCGCCTCAAGGCGGTACTGAACGATCTCGCCAAGCAGGAGGATGGCGTGATCCTGTTTATCGATGAGTTGCATACCATGGTGGGCGCCGGCAAGGCCGAAGGTGCCATGGATGCGGGCAATATGCTGAAACCCGCCCTGGCCCGGGGTGAGTTGCACTGTGTGGGCGCCACCACCCTGGACGAATACCGCCAGTATGTGGAAAAGGATGCGGCCCTGGAGCGGCGTTTCCAGAAAGTGCTGGTGGACGAGCCCTCGGTGGAAGACACCATCGCTATCCTGCGTGGCCTGAAAGAGAAGTATGAGGTCCATCATGGCGTTGAAATCACCGATCCGGCTATTGTTGCGGCCGCAACACTTTCCCATCGCTATATCACTGACCGTAAGTTACCGGACAAGGGCATCGATCTGATCGATGAGGCCGCCAGCAGGATTCGTATCGAAATCGATTCCAAACCGGAAGCGATGGATCGCCTGGAACGGCGTCTGATTCAGCTCAAGATCGAACGCGAAGCCCTGAAGAAGGAAAGCGATGAGGCTTCCCACAAGCGTCTGGAGACGCTGCAGGAGGAGGTCGGCAGGCTGGAACGCGAGTACTCCGATCTGGAAGAGATCTGGAAAGCAGAGAAGGTCGCCCTGCATGGCGCTCAACAGATCAAAGAAGAACTGGACCGCGCCCGTATCGAGCTGGAGACTGCCCGCCGTGCGGGGGATCTGGCGCGTATGTCCGAGTTGCAGTACGGCCGTATTCCCGAACTGGAAAAGAAGCTGGATATGGCGGCGCAGGTTGAGATGCATGATATGAAACTGCTGCGCAACAAAGTGACGGAGGAAGAAATCGCCGAGGTGGTTTCCAAGTGGACCGGTATCCCGGTGAGCAAGATGCTTGAAGGGGATCGGGACAAGTTGCTGCGCATGGAAGAGGCCCTGCATCAGCGGGTGGTGGGGCAGGATGAGGCGATCCAGGCGGTTGCCAATGCGATCCGTCGTGCCCGTGCCGGTTTGTCGGATCCCAACCGCCCCTTTGGCTCATTTCTTTTTCTCGGGCCCACCGGGGTGGGCAAGACCGAGCTGACCAAGGCCCTGGCAGGCTTTTTGTTCGATACCGAAGCCGCCATGGTTCGCATCGATATGTCGGAGTTCATGGAAAAACATTCGGTGGCACGTCTGATCGGTGCGCCTCCGGGCTACGTGGGATATGAAGAAGGCGGTTATCTGACCGAGGCTGTGCGCCGCAAACCCTATGCGGTGATCTTGCTGGACGAGGTGGAAAAGGCACACCCCGATGTTTTCAACGTCCTGTTACAGGTACTGGATGACGGTCGTCTGACCGATGGTCATGGCCGCACCGTGGACTTCCGCAATACCGTCATTATCATGACCTCAAATCTGGGTTCCCATGTCATTCAGGAGATGGCCGGAGAGGAGAACTACACCGCCATGAAGGCGGCGGTCATGGAGATTGTCGGTCAGCAGTTCCGGCCGGAATTCATCAACCGTATCGATGATGTGGTTGTTTTCCATCCCCTGGGGCATGAGCAGATTCGCACAATTACCCGCATCCAGGTCGAATATCTCAGGAAGCGTTTGCAGGAGCGCGATATGGATATCGTTTTCACAGATGCCGCCCTGGATAAACTGGGGGAGGCCGGTTTTGATTCCGTCTACGGTGCCCGTCCTTTACGGCGCGCCATACAGAGCAGGCTGGAAAACCCGCTGGCACAGGAGATCCTCGCCGGTCACTATGTAGCAGGCGATGTGATCCACGTGGATCTGGAAGGACAGGAGCTGGTCTTCAGAAAGGGTGCTGCTGTCAGCGCCGCCTGACAGGCTGCTGATCATGCGGCGGGTTTGTTGCCACTGAACTGTATGCCGATCTGGTATTCCTCGCGGATTTTGCGTATCCATTTGACGTTACCGTGACGTGCCTGCTCGTGCTGGGGCAGGCCATCCAGATGTAGTGATTCTTCGATACGCAGCGGCTTGGCAAGCCGCAGGCTGGCGCCGCTGTCTCCCAGGTCAAGCACAGTGCCGATCAGTGGAACACCGTTGTGGCCATTGTGGGATGCCACCCGGCAGGAAATCGTCAGCTGCTGGCTGGTGCGCGCTTCCTTTCTTCTTTCAATACGCATAGTGAACCCCCAGAGTTATTATCATAATTGCAATGATAACATTTTCCGGCTTAACGATAAATTAATATATAAAAACAAAATGATAGCGTTATGTCTTGGTCCCTGAAGCTTGTTTTCCGGAGGCGGCGGCTGTTTGCCGCAGAACATAGGCGAGGATGCCGCCATGGCGAAAATATTCGACCTCATTGGGGGTGTCGATACGGGTGATTACGGTGATTTTCTGGCTGTTTCCGCTATCTGTGGTGGCAATGACTTCCAGTTGGCCCTGGGGCTCGATATGCGCCACGCCTTCAATGGTGTAGCTTTCCTCGCCGCTCAGTCCCAGGCTGGCACAGCTGTCACCGGCCAGGAACTGCAGGGGGAGAATGCCCATGCCGATCAGGTTGGAGCGGTGAATGCGCTCAAAACTTTCCGCGATGACCGCGCGGATTCCCAACAGACGGGGACCTTTGGCCGCCCAGTCACGGGAGGAACCGGTGCCATATTCTTTGCCGGCAAGAATAATCAGCGGGGTGTTTTCCTGCTGATATTGCATGGCGGCATCATAGATGCTCATCTGCTTGCCATCAGGTAAATGGCGGGTCAGCCCGCCTTCTGTTCCCGGCGCCAGCAGGTTGCGCAGACGGATATTGGCAAAGGTGCCGCGCACCATCACTTCATGGTTGCCCCGGCGTGAACCATAGGAATTGAAATCCTGGGGGGCGACGCCTTTGGCGACCAGATAGTGGCCTGCCGGGCTGTCTTCCGCAATGGAGCCAGCCGGAGAAATATGGTCGGTGGTAACCGAGTCCCCCAACAGGGCGAGGGCCCGGGCCTTATGGATGGACTGCAAAGGGGGTGGGCTTGGCTGAATGCCCTGGAAAAAAGGCGGTTCTTTGATATAAGTGGAGTCTTCATCCCAGCGGAAGAGCTCGCCTGGCGGTGTTTCCAGCTCATTCCATTCCGCGCTGCCCTGGAAGATATGGGCGTAGTTGGTGCGGAACTGGGAAGACAGTACATGTTCATTGACGACCTGCTCGACTTCTTCTTTCTGTGGCCAGATATCCCGCAGAAAGACATATTCCCCGTTGGGATCGATGCCCAGCGGATCGCAGCTCAGATCAATATTAAGGTTGCCTGCCAGGGCATAGGCGACCACCAGTGGCGGTGATGCCAGGTAATTCGCCCGCACATGGGCATTGACCCGGCCCTCGAAGTTGCGGTTGCCGGAAAGTACGGCGGCGACGGACAGATCACCTGTGTGAATGGCCTCGACAATGTGGTCCGTGAGCGGGCCACTGTTGCCGATGCAGGTGGTGCAGCCGTAACCCACCAGATGGAAGCCCAGCCCCTCAAGAAAGGGCATCAGGCCGGCGGCATTGAGATAGTCGGTGACGACCTTGGAGCCTGGCGCCAGACTGGTTTTGACCCAGGGCTTGGTTTTGAGTCCACGGCGGATGGCATTGCGGGCCAGTAGGCCCGCCATCAGCATGACTGCAGGATTAGAGGTGTTGGTGCAGCTGGTGATCGCCGCTATGACCACCGAACCATGGCAGAGGTTGTAGGAGATTCCGTCGGGATTGCGGATGGGCACGCAGGTGCCATAGATGTCCAGATCCTCATCGGGATGGCTGGGCGCCAGTTCCGGTGCCGTCATCATGGGGCTGCCACCCTCGCCCAGCCAGTTGGTCAGGGCGCCCTGATCGATATTGTTGGCATCCTCCTGTAATTGCTTGACTAGCGTCTGACGGAAGGAACTGCGCACCTCGGTCAGTGTGACGCGATCCTGGGGGCGGCTGGGACCGGCAAGACAGGGCTCCACGCAGCCCAGGTCAAATTCGATCATCACGGTATAGTGTGGTGTTTCCTGATCTTCCGTATACCACAGGGACTGGGTCTGGTAGTAAGTTTCCACCATCGGCGCCAGATCTTCCCTGCCGGTGAGGTGCAGGTATTCGATGGTTTTTTCATCTACCGGAAACAGACCGCAGGTGGCGCCGTATTCCGGGGCCATATTGGCAATGGTGGCCCGGTCTGCCAGGCTGAGATGCTTGATGCCTGGGCCGGTGAATTCTACGAATTTCCCTACGACACCGAACTGGCGCAGCTTTTCGGTGATGGTCAGTACCAGGTCCGTAGCTGTGGTGCCGGTAGCCGGTGTGCCACTCAGCCGGAAGCCGACCACCTGGGGTATCAGCAGTGAGGAAGGTTGTCCCAGCAAGGCTGCTTCCGCCTCGATGCCGCCTACGCCCCAGCCGAGAATGCCCAGGCCGTTAATCATGGTGGTGTGGGAGTCCGTACCGATCACAGTATCCGGGTAGATCCAGTACTGTCCCTGGCGCTTGCCGATCATGGCCACTCTGGCCAGATATTCCAGGTTGATCTGGTGGACGATGCCGCTGTCGGGTGGGACCACGCGGAAATTGTCGAAGGCATTTTGTCCCCAGCGCAGAAATTGATAGCGTTCGCGGTTGCGTTTCAGCTCGCAAATGGCATTGACGCGGAAGGAGATTGAGCTGCCGTAGCGGTCTACCTGAACGGAGTGGTCGATCACCAGATCAGCGGGGGTAAAGGGGTTGATCTCGCCGGGATTGCCGCCGAGACTTTGCAGGGCATTGCGCATTGCCGCCAGATCCGCTACCGCGGGCACGCCGGTGAAATCCTGCAGCAGCACCCGTGCCGGCATGAAAAAAATCTCTTTGGCGGGCTCTGCCCGCGGATCCCAGTGGGCCAGCGCCTTGATATCTTCCTTTTTGACGGTGAGGCCATCTTCATGGCGCAGCAGGTTTTCCAGCAGAATCCGGTGGGCATAGGGCAGCCGGCTACCGGCGCCGTCCAGGGCCTCATAGAGCTTTGGCAAGGCGTGATAGCGATATTCCACACCATTGATCTGCAGCGTAGACTGGGTTGCAAAGCTGTTGCTATGGTTGCTTGTCATCGAGTCCATCCATCTGGTTTCAGAAATGCCTGGTGCGCTATCAAGGTGAT
>CAZFJS010000063.1:7994-10261 GCA_964519605.1 uncultured Gammaproteobacteria bacterium | reverse complement strand
GCCAGTTTTTCAAACGGATAGGACTGTAACTTGTTAATATCCGGGTTCATCGCCAGGAATCATCACGTTGAAGGCATCATCTGCAGACAAAAGCTGCTAGTATAATTCATCCCAGCATGTCGTCCAAACCACAGCTTAGCTTTTTGCCGATTTTCAGCCTGCTGCTCAGCGCCACGCTCTGGGGCGTGTTGTGGTATCCCCTGCGTTTGCTGGATGACCGGGGGCTGAATGGTCTGTGGTCGACCTTGATGATCTACGTTGCGGCGGCTCTGGTAAGCCTGCCTTTTTTGTGGCGTTATCGCTATGAGTGGCATCAGCCAGGACTGTTGTGCTGGCTGGCCGGCGCCAGCGGCTGGTGCAATATCAGTTTTATTCTCGCGGTGATCGATGGCAATGTGGTGCGGGTACTGTTGCTGTTCTATCTGTCGCCGTTGTGGACCGTGCTGTTGGGCAGGCTGTTGCTGGGAGAGCGGCTGTCATCTGCCGCGCGTTATACCCTGCTGTTGGCGATGATCGGCTCGCTGATCATGTTGTGGAATCCCGCACTGGGGATTCCCTGGCCTGAGAGTCGGGCTGACTGGCTGGCCATTTCATCCGGCTTCGCTTTCGCGCTGTCGAATGTGCTGGTACGCAAGATTCAGCGCGCGCCTGTTATGGTCAAGGCGGCGATCACCTGGTGGGGCGTTGTCGTTCTGGTTGTGGTGATGCTGTTTGCCAGTGGCGAAAGCTTTCCAGAGGTCAGTATCGGTACCGTTGCGCTGGCGCTGGCAGTAGGTGCTTGCGGTATTGTGCTGATGACTCTGGCAGTGGTTTATGGGGTAACCCACATGCCTGCCCATCGTTCCGCAGTGATTCTGTTGTTTGAGCTGGTTGCCGGCAGCTTGTCTTCACAGTGGCTCACCGATGAGGTGGTGCAGGCTAATGAATGGCTGGGTGGCGCCCTGATTCTGGCTGCTGCCTGGTTGGCCGCCCGGTCCGCACGCTGATCTATCCGCTACTCTTCGGGGGTGAGCGGGGCTCGCCATGGCCGGATGATGCCAGTGCTCAGCAGCCCCCCAATAGCCCCGTAGAGATGGGCATCCACCACCACATTACCGCCGGCGAATGATTCGGAACCGGGCAGGGAACCGAAACGCTGTTCCCAGGCGAGTTTGCCAATGACAAAGGCCAGCAGCAGATATTCGGAGCGCTCACCCTGGATGATGCTGGTGATGACGCCGGCGATGAACAGACCATGAAGTACGCCGGAGAGGCCGACGTACCAGTGGATTATCGGGTCGAACCACAACAGACCACCGCTGACCGCCAGGGCGCTGGTGCACAGGACCACCAGCCAGGCGCTCAGACTCAACACGCGTCCAAACAGTGCCCAGATGAGCAGCAGGCCGGCGATATTCATGATCAGGTGTAGCCAGCCCAGGTGACAGAGGTGAGCAGTGAAGAGCCGCCAGTATTCTCCCGCCAGGATCGCATTGCGATCGTAGCGTAGCCATGCTGTCCAGGGATCGCCACCCATGGCAATGATGAGGCTCAGCAGGGTGAGGCAGACAGGCAGGTAGAGCCAGGCATATTTGCGATGGAATTCAGCCGGCGTCATCTTCTTCCAGATTGGTGATGATCGTCTGTCGCAGGACATTGAACTGCTCATCTGTCTTGAGCGGTCGGTTATTCTGGTCGGTGATAAAAAATACGTCTTCTACCCGCTCCCCGAAGGTGGCGATCTTAGCGTTGAGTACCCGTAGATCACAATGCATGAAGGCCAGTCCCACCTGTGCCAGTAGCCCGGGGCGGTCAGTCGTGATCAGGTCGACAATGGTGTAACGGTTATGATGATCGCAACTGAAGAATACCTGGGTCGGGATGGAAAAGTGTTGCAGTTGTCGCAATCGGCGGCGGTTTACCCGGATTGGCTTCAGGCTCTGGCTCAGCTGTTGTTCCAGCCTGGCCATGATTTCCTGGATATGGATCGGGTTATGGATGGTATTACCAATGGCATCCAGGACGATGAAGGTATCCAGGGTATAGCCGGTGCTGGTCGTGATGATGCGGGCATCGACAATATTCAGGCCCATCTGATCCAGGGCCATGGTGGCCATGGCAAACAGATGGGCCTGGTCCCGGGTATAGATGAAGATTTCCGTGCCCCCCCGTTGGGTTTCCTCACGGATGACGACCAGGGGCAGATCTTTCTGTCCGTGGTTCAGGATTGCCTGGCTGTGCCAGGCAATTTCATCTGCGGAGTGGCGCATGAAGTAATCGTCCTCCAG
>CAZFJS010000063.1:5795-7894 GCA_964519605.1 uncultured Gammaproteobacteria bacterium | reverse complement strand
TCTTTGTGTTGGGCAATGACCGACATCATTAGATGGTGCCTCACCAACCAGGCGACCAGGCGGGTATCAAATTCACTCAGACCATGATGCCGGCAGAAAGTAATGGCATCCTGGACACCCAGTTCAGAATGGTCGCCACCCCGGCCCTTGGCGATATCATGGAACAGGGCTGCGAGGTAAAGAATTTCCAGTTTGGGAATGGTCTTGATAATCTGGCTGCAGAGCGGGAATTCGCGGCTGAATTCAGCGACTGTGAAACGTCGCAAATTACGTAACACCATTAGAATATGATCATCCACAGTATAGACGTGAAACAGATCGTACTGCATTTGTCCCACGATATTGCCAAAGGCAGGAAAATAAGCCGCCAGTATGCCGTAACGGTTCATCCGTCGTAATTCATGGGTAATGCCCCGCGGTTGTCGCAGGATTTCCATAAACAGGCTGCGGCAGCGCAGATCATTACGGAAGTCATCGTCGATCAGGTGACAATATTCTCGAATCAGGCGGATAGTGGCTGCCCTTACCCCAAGGATGCGCGGCTGCTGTTGCAGGTGCAGGAAGATTTCCAGCAGGGCAAAGGGCTGATGGGCAAAGACCTTGTCGTGGGTGACCTCGATAAAACCGTTGCGGATCCTGAAACGTTTATTGATGGCTTCCAGCTTGACGGGTGAATGCTGTAGCAGGATGGCTTCCTGAAATAGCTGCAACAGCATTTCATTGAGGCGGCTGAGCATAGTGATATTGCAGTAATAATCCCGCATAAAGTTTTCTACCGCCAGATGGTGGCCGTCGTCCTGGTAGCCGAACTGTTTGGCCAGGGTAGCCTGATAATCGAACAGCAGGCGGTCTTCCTCGCGGTCACTGAGGCTGTGCAGGGCATAGCGTACCCGCCAGAGAAAGGCCTGACCACTGCTCAGGTCATCATATTCACTCGGAGTCAGGAAGCCGTGACCGACCAGCTCCTGCAGGCTGGCAGCGCCGAAATGGCGTCTCGCTACCCAGGAAATCACCTGGATATCCCGTAGACCGCCGGGGCCTTCCTTGACATTGGGTTCCAGATTATAGGCGGTGTCATGGTATTTGCGATGGCGTCGGCGCTGTTCTTCCAGCTTGGCGGTGAAGAACGCGTTGACCGGCCAGATGTGCTCGGCGTCGGTTGCCGCACACATCTGCAGGTAGCATTCCCGATCACCGGTCAGGAGCCGCGATTCCATCAGGTTAGTCATGACCGTGATGTCCTGGATGGCCTGCTCACGGCATTCGGTCACCGTTCGGACGCTGTGTCCCACGGTCAGCCCCAGATCCCACAGGAAGGTCAGGAATTGTTCCATGCCTTTCTGCTGGTCTTTGGGAATGTCATCTGCCAGAAGAACCAGCAGGTCAATATCCGATGCGGGGTGCAGTTCGCCTCGCCCATAACCGCCCACAGCCACCAGTGCGCAGCCCTGCGCAGCGGGCGGGATAAAGAGCGACCAGGCTCTGGTCAGCAGCTCGTCCATCAGCTGGCTGCGCTGCTGTACCAGAGTACCGACTGGTTTCCCGGCCAGGAAACGTTTCTGCAGGGTCTTACTGGCGGCTTGCAGGGTGTCGCGAAAGACCTTCAGCGGCGTTGGGTTTTCGCGCAGTGCCTGTTCAAAAAGGTTGGGAGAGAAGAGCGGCATCGGTGGTTTCCATGCGGATCGCCGGGGCGGTATCCACGGTACTGTTCAGAGTGCCTGGCCTGGCAGTTGGGTCAATACCTCGTGACCCGTTGCGGTTACCAGGATCGTGTGTTCCCACTGTGCCGACAGACTGTGATCCTTGGTGACCACAGTCCATTTGTCCGACAGGACCTTGACATGGCGTTTGCCGGCATTGACCATGGGTTCGATGGTGAAGGTCATGCCCGGTTCCAGGGTAATTCCGGTATTGGGTCTGCCGTAATGCAGCACCTGTGGTTCTTCATGAAAACCTCTACCGATACCGTGACCACAGTATTCGCGCACAATAGAGGTATTGTGCGCCTCGGCATGTCGCTGTATAGCATGGCCGATATCCCCCAGCTGAATGCCGGGACGGACCATCTCAATACCGATGCACAGGCATTCGTGGCTGAT
>CAZFJS010000063.1:2536-5695 GCA_964519605.1 uncultured Gammaproteobacteria bacterium | reverse complement strand
CCCTGTATTGAGATGAATCGCTGTTTTGTGGTATAAACGCGCCCGGAGAAGAATTTTTCCGCCAACAGGCGGTTTTTCTTGAAATCAACGACACACATACATCGTCACATGTCTCTGGGTGCCCGCAAGGGTGGATACATGGGATGTATGGAGGCTTAACCCGAAAAAAGGAGCATATTACATGTCTAACGTAACCATGCGTCAGATGCTGCAGGCTGGCGTGCACTTCGGTCACCAGACCCGTTTCTGGAACCCCAAAATGGCGCCCTATATCTTTGGCGAGCGCGGCAAGATCCATATCATCAATCTGGAACAGACCTTGCCCTTGTTTGAGGATGCCATGAACTATCTTGGCCATCTGGCCGCCAACAAGAGCCGGGTATTGTTTGTCGGCACCAAGCGGGCCGCCCGTGAGGTGATCCGGGAAGAGGCCATCCGCTGCGGCATGCCCTATGTCGACCAACGTTGGATGGGTGGCATGCTGACGAATTTCAAGACCCTGAAAATGTCAATCAGGCGTCTCAAGGAGTTGGAGGTGATGTTTGCCGACGGGACTGCCGAGCGTCTGAGCAAGAAGGAAGCGCTGGGCTTGAAGCGCGAACTGGACAAGCTGGAACGCAGTCTGGGCGGCATCAAGGACATGCCGGGTTTACCGGATGCGTTGTTTGTCATCGATGTCGGGCATGAAAAGATTGCTGTCAGCGAAGCCGCCAAACTCGGTATACCGGTGATCGGTATTGTCGATACCAATAACAGCCCCAGCCATATTGACTACGTCATTCCCGGCAATGACGATGCAATCAGGGCGACCAAACTGTATGCCGCAGTTGCTGCAGATGCCATTATGGAAGGACGCGCAATGCTGGTGCAGGCGGCTGGTAAGGAAGATGATTTTGTCGAGGTGGATGATGCCGCCATCGCCGCAGAAGAGAAGAGCACCAAACCGGTTAAAAAAGTTGCCGTGAAGCGCAAGGCACCGGTTCGTTCCCAGGCCGGGAAAGCCGACGCGGCTGATGCGGGACAGACGGAGTCCACCGAGGTCGCCGAAGAAGTTGCTGTCGGCGGTGATGTGCCAGAGGCGGACACCTCGTTGTCATCTTCAGCCTCAGCGGAATAGGCATTGGTCGCTGTATCGTCAGTGACTGAATATGTTGTCATAGCTTGCGCCGCTGCCTGCAGTGGATAGCTCGGCAATGGGCATAATTCGACTTACCCAGCGTTGTTTATGAGGTTATCAAAATGAACATTACAGCAGCACTCGTCAAGGAATTACGTGAACGTACTGGCTCAGGGATGATGGAGTGCAAAAAGGCCCTGGTGGAGACCAATGGCGATGTTGAGGCAGCAATAGAACAGATGCGTAAAACTGGTCTTGCCAAGGCCGGCAAGAAAGCCGGACGCACCGCGGCCGAGGGCGGTATCTTTCTGGAGATTGGCGCGGGCGCCAATAGCGGGGTCATTCTGGAAGTGAACTGTGAAACGGACTTTGTCGCCAAGGGGGATGATTTCCGAGATTTCGCCGACCGCCTGGTACAATTGATTCTGGCCGAGCAACCGGTCAGTCTGGAGGCCTTGTTGGCCTTGCCATTTGCCGCCGATGGGGAGACGACAGTCGAAACCGCGCGCAAGGAGCTGATCGCTAAAATCGGCGAAAATATTAATGTGCGCCGTTTCAGCCTGTTT
This sequence comes from uncultured Gammaproteobacteria bacterium, assembly GCA_964519605.1. Taxonomy (GTDB): domain Bacteria; phylum Pseudomonadota; class Gammaproteobacteria; order SZUA-140; family SZUA-140; genus CAZFJS01. The sequence goes on along the minus strand of CAZFJS010000063.1, from coordinate 4,012 downwards.
AGTGGTAGTGAGTCCGGGGCACGGCTGGGTGGTTATCTGCACGGCGCCAGAATCGGTGTGCTGCTGGAACTGCAGAGCGGCGATGATGTTTTGGCCAGGGATATCGCCATGCATATTGCGGCCAGCAGGCCGGTGGCCATAGCTGAGCAGGATGTGCCGGCGGAGGTACTGGCAAAGGAACGGGAAATTTTCACAGCCCAGGCCGCTGACAGTGGCAAGCCGGCAGAGATCATCGAAAAAATGGTTAATGGCCGCATGCGGAAATATCTTGCTGAGATTACCCTCTGTGGTCAGCCCTTTGTGAAAGACCCCGATGTTACCGTCGGCAAATTGCTTGATAAGGCGTCCGCCAGTGTGAAGCGCTTCCAGCGCTATGAGGTGGGCGAGGGCATTGAGAAGGAATCTGAGGATTTCGCTGCCGAGGTGATGGCCCAGGTGCGTGGAGCCTGAGCTGTGGCGTCAAACGCTGATTCAGTCAGGCCCCTGTACCGGCGTATTCTGCTCAAACTGAGTGGCGAAGCCCTGATGGGGGGCGATGAGTCGGGCATCAATCCCGCTGTGGTGGAACGTATTGCCCTGGAGATCCGTGAGTTGACTGCAATTGGTGTGCAGGTGGCCATGGTCGTTGGTGGTGGCAATATTTTCCGCGGGGCGCAGCTGGCAGGTTCCGGTGTTGACCGGGTGACTGCAGATCAGATGGGTATGCTGGCGACCGTGATCAACGCGCTGGCCCTGCAGGATGCGCTGGAAAAGAATGGACTCTTTGCCCGGGTGATGTCGGCGGTCAAGATAAACCAGATCTGCGAAGACTACATCCGGCGGCGGGCGATCCGTCATCTGGAGAAAGGCCGGGTGGTGGTGTTGGCTGCCGGGACCGGCAATCCATTTTTTACCACCGATTCCGCAGCCAGCCTGCGCGGTATCGAGATCGGCGCCGATGCGGTTTTTAAGGCGACCAAGGTGGACGGTGTTTATTCCGCCGACCCCCGCAAACATGCTGATGCCGTATTTTTTGAACATCTGAGCTATGATGATGTCTTGAATAAGAAGCTGGATGTGATGGATGCCACGGCGATTGTGTTGTGTCGTGACAATCACATGCCGTTGCGCGTTTTCAATATTACCAGGGCGGGCGCTTTGAAGCGGGTCGTGATGGGGGAAACGATCGGGACATTGGTCGAATGAGGAGTCAGCGATGATCGGGGAGATCAAACAGGATGCCGTGGCGCGTATGGGAAAATCTATCGCTGCGTTACAACAGGAATTTGCCAAGATCCGCACCGGCCGGGCGCATACCAGTCTGCTGGATCACGTCAAGGTGCCTTATTATGGAGATGAGATGCCATTGAGACAGGTGGCCAATATCAACGTCAGCGATGCCCGTACTTTGACCGTGACCCCCTGGGAGAAAAACATGCTGCCAGCGGTTGAAAAGGCCATTATGAGCTCTGATCTGGGTCTGAATCCTTCCACTTC
>CAZFJS010000063.1:0-2436 GCA_964519605.1 uncultured Gammaproteobacteria bacterium | reverse complement strand
AACTGCTGTGTTCCCATTTGTCCCTGGCCGATCTGCCTGAACCCGACCTTTTTATACGCACCGGCGGCGAGCAACGTATCAGTAATTTTCTGTTGTGGCAGCTGGCTTATACGGAATTGTATTTCACTGATATTTTATGGCCGGATTTCGATGCGGTAGCCTTAGATGCTGCGCTGGGCTCGTTTACCCGCCGTCAGCGCCGCTTTGGCCGCACGGGAGAACAGGTGGAGCAGCACCAGGGTGCTTAAACAGCGCCTGATCACCGCTGCGGTGCTGGTGCCCACCTTGCTGTGGGCGGTGCTTTCCTGGCCAACCCGCTATGTGATGGTGTTGTTTGCCTTTATTGTGGCGCTGGGCGCCTGGGAGTGGGCAGCGTTGAGTGGTCTGCAACGCCCGGGACAGCGTTATGCCTATGTGTCAGTGGTGGTCGCGCTGTTGCTTCTGGAGACCTGGCTAATGCGCTCTCCGATCATGTTGTTTGCAATTTTCTTTTTTTCCCTGTGCTGGTGGGTGGTGGCGCTGGCCTGGATCAGGCAGGCTGAAGCTGCGGATGCGCCGGTTGGTTTCCCGGTAGCGGTCCCCTGGGGTTTGGCACTGACAGGTATTGTAGTATTGGCGCCGGTGTGGCTGGCGCTGGTGGTGCTGCATGATAATGGTACAGCCGGTGTTTATCTGATGCTGAGCCTGTTTGCCATTGTCTGGGGGGCGGACAGCGGTGCCTATTTCGCCGGCCGCCGCTGGGGAAGGCATAAACTGGCGCCCAGGATCAGTCCCGGCAAGACCTGGGAGGGTGTGGCAGGTGGCCTGGGTGTGGTGGCTATCGCCATGATGTTGGCAGCCTGGGCCATGGGCTATGACTGGTTAAACAGCCTGTCTTTTGTCCTGTTGGGTATTGTTACGGCGCTGTTTTCCATTGTTGGGGATTTGCTGGAGAGCCTGATGAAGCGCTGTCGCGGGGTCAAGGACAGCGGTCATCTGCTGCCGGGGCATGGCGGTATTCTGGATAGAATAGACAGCCTGACGGCCGCGGCTCCGGTCTTTGTGCTGGGTTTGCTGCTGCAGGGGATCAGTCTGTGAAGGGTGTTTGTATTTTGGGTGCGACGGGCTCCATCGGGAGCAGTACCCTGGATGTGATTGCCCGTCACCCGCAGGATTTCCGGGTAGTGGCCTTGACGGCGAATTCGGCAACCGAACGACTCTATCAGCAGTGCCTGAAATTCAAACCGGCCTATGCCGTGATGGCGGATGAGCATGCTGCCGCACTGCTGGCCGCGAAATTGCGCGCGCATTTGCCGGAAACAGAGGTATTGGCGGGGGTCTCCGGTCTGCAACAGGTGGCTGCTCTGCCCCAGGTAGATTATGTCATGGCAGCTATCGTGGGTGCTGCAGGATTGCTACCGACTCTGGCAGCCGCCCAGGCAGGTAAACGTGTGCTACTGGCTAACAAAGAGGCGCTGGTGATGGCTGGCGCCATTTTTATGGAAGAGGTGCGCCGGCATGGCGCGGAATTATTACCCATCGACAGCGAACATAACGCAATTTTTCAGTGCTTGCCCGCTGCTTATGCCAACGGCTGGGAGCGGGTTGGCCTCAGACGCCTCCTGTTGACCTCATCGGGAGGGCCCTTGCTGCGTACCCCCGTTGAGGCGTTGTCGCAGATTACTCCTGATCAGGCCTGTGCGCATCCCAACTGGGCCATGGGCCGGAAGATTTCAGTAGATTCCGCTACCATGATGAACAAGGGGCTGGAGGTGATCGAAGCCTGTTGGCTGTTTCATACCACACCGGAACGGGTTGAAGTTGTCATCCATCCCCAGAGTGTGGTCCACTCCATGGTGGAATATGCGGATGGCTCGATCCTGGCGCAGTTCGGTAGCCCGGATATGCGTATTCCCATCGCCCACGCCATGGCCTGGCCCGGGCGCATGGAGTCCGGCGCTGAACGCCTGGATTTGTTTGCGGTTGCCCGCCTGGATTTTGAAGCGCCTGATTATGACCGGTTCCCCTGCCTGCGATATGCTCGTGAAGCTGCGCTTGAGGGGGGGACGGCAGCGACGATACTGAATGCCGCCAATGAGATTGCAGTGGCGGCATTTCTGGACAGGCAGATTCGTTTCACTGATATCCCCCGGGTAATCCGCGCCACCATGACGGCAACCAGCGCCCGCCCTATGGACAGCCTGGAAGATATCCTCGCAGACGATCAACGGGCCCGGCTGGAGGCAAGAAGCCAGGTTGTTGCGATCAGGGCATGTTAATTCACATTGCAAAGCAGCGTTTTTTATGACTAATTTTTTCTTTTCGCTTTTCTTTTTTATTCTGGCCCTCGGTGTGCTGATTACGGTGCATGAGTTTGGTCATTTCTGGGTGGCCCGCAGGCTGGGTGTTAAGGTGCTGCGTTTCTCCATTGGCTTTGGCAAACCCCTGTGGAAATGG
>CAZFJS010000062.1:2401-10338 GCA_964519605.1 uncultured Gammaproteobacteria bacterium | reverse complement strand
TAATCACGCAGAAGGCGCATCGAAGGTGGGGATGAGGCTGCGCCCAACAGAGTTAATCATCTTCGGTAATCCCCGGGTGGGAACGCCGTTGATGCAATGTCGCCAAAGTGTTGCTATTGATCTTCCTCAGAAAGCATTAATTTGGGAAGATGAAAAGAAACAAGTGTGGTTGTCATATAATGATCCTGGATACTTGGCAAAGCGCCACAATATTAAGATATGTGATGCAGTCCTGAATAAAATTTCGAATGCGCTCAGTAAGTTTGCTAAGGCGGCAACCGCACGCTAAGAAAAACTGACGCTTAGTATTGATAATGTAACAGGGAAAGATACTTGTTTAACTCGTTTTCCCCGGTGGCGGATAGCACACCCTATGGTGGAAAAAAGTCACGAATATCTAGAAGAAATATTGTGAGTAGGCGTCTATCATGATCATGCATTTGATATTAATCAAATCCAGCCGGTAGCTGAAATCGATAAGGGGCAATGGATATGAAGGAAATAACGGGAATTAATCATATAGGGATAAGGGTTAGTGACCTTGAGAAAGCGAGAAGTTTTTATGAACAACTCGGTTTTTTATTTATTGTCGGTCCTGTTGGGCCAGAACCGGTAGCCATTATGGAGCATCCCTCGGGTGTAAATATTAATTTTATCCTTAATGCAGAACCGGGGGGGAGCAAAAACATATTAATGGATATTCCTGAAAAGCATCCTGGTTATACGCATGTCGCATTGGATGTCACGGATATTAGATCTGTCGAAGTTGCGTTAAATGAAAAGGGCATTGAAATTACGGAGGGACCTATCACTTTGCCTGATGGGGGAGTGATGTTATTTATTCGTGATCAAGATGCTAATGTCATCGAGTTCCACCAGAATCCATAGCAGCAACGGCTAAGGTCTATATGATTGCTTCTATCCAAAGGATGCACTGATTCAGGGTTGTAAAGATTTCGCCTTTTAGACTGCACAAGACGGATTCCTGCGCTGAGCCTGTTGATCGGTTTTTCAACCGTGGCGCTAAACAAAGGTCTATTGAGCATGAGTCTATGAGGTACGTTCAATATTTTTTTCAACGCGCCGATATAGACTGCTGTATGGTTATTCTTTATGAGATCAATGGAGGTCGCTTGTGAATAAACTTGAGCAATTGCGCCAAATGACGACAGTGGTTGCCGATACCGGCGACATCGAGGCTATCAGGCGCTGTGCGCCTGTTGATGCAACGACCAATCCATCGTTATTGTTTAAGGCGACGCAGCAGCCGGAGTATGCAGCACTGGTGGATTCAGCGATTGCCTTTGGCAAACAGGGGCATACGTCCGAGGAACGTCTGCAGATGACGCTGGACAAGATCTCGGTCAATTTCGGCGTTGAGATCCTCAAGCTGATACCCGGCAGGGTGTCCACTGAGGTGGATGCCCGGCTCTCTTTTGATATGGCGGCGACGATTGCCAAGGCCGAACGCCTGATTGAGCTCTATCAAGCCGCGGGGGTTGAGCGGGAGCGTATTCTGATCAAGGTTGCCGCAACCTGGGAGGGTATCCAGGCAGCGGAGTACCTGGAAAAAGAAGGGATTCACTGCAATCTGACACTGATGTTCAGCCTGGCCCAGGCGGTCGCTTGTGCCGAAGCGGGGGTTACGCTGATTTCTCCTTTTGTGGGCAGGATACTGGATTGGCATAAAAAGGCGCGCGGTGTTGACGCTTTTGCCCCGCACGAAGATCCGGGGGTGGTGTCTGTGGGCTCTATTTACGATTACTACAAGGCTTTTGATTATCAGACCGTCGTGATGGGTGCCAGTTTCCGCAACAGTGATGAAATCCTGGAGCTGGCCGGTTGTGATTTATTGACGATTGCACCGCCACTGATGGCTGAGCTGGAGAGCAGCCGTGGGGAGGTGGCACGCAAGCTGGCGCCTGCACTCGCCAAGGAAAAAGACATTGCACGCCTGGAAATGGATCAGGTCCATTTCCGCTGGATGATGAATGAAGATCCTATGGCAACAGAGAAACTGGCTGAGGGTATTCGCGGATTTACTGCGGACACCTTAAAACTGGAACAGTTTGTTAGCCAGCAGGCACAGTATAAAGCCGCTTAAGCCGTTCAGCCGGCGTCTCCCGATGCACTTTCAAGCCTGGGTGCCGAGCTTCAGCGCAGTTTCCGCCAGGCGTTTACCGAGCGCCCGACAGAGTTGCTGTTCCTCGGCGGAGAGGGGGTTGCTGTTATCCGCGCCGGCGAAGTGGCTGGCGCCGTAGGGTGTGCCGCCGGTGGTGGTGTTCATCAGGGCGGTTTCGCTGTAGGGCAGGCCGGTCAGCAGCATGCCATGATGCAGCAGTGGCAGCATCATGGAGAGCAGGGTGCTTTCCTGGCCGCCATGCAGGGATGAGGTCGAGGTGAAGACCGCAGCAGGTTTTCCGATCAGTGCCCCGGACAGCCACAGGGCACTGGTGCCATCGAGGAAATATTTCAGCGCCGCGGCCATATTGCCAAAGCGTGTGGGGCTGCCCAGGGCCAGGCCACTGCATTCGCGCAGGTCATCCGGGGTGACATAGGGCGGACCGGCGTCGGGAATAGTATCTGCCGTTGCCTCACAGGCGGTGCTGACCGCGGGCACCGTGCGGATACGGGCACTGCAGCGGGGGACTTCTTCCACACCCCGGGCAATGAGCTGCGCCATTTGGGCTACACTGCCGTGGCGGCTGTAATACAATACCAGCAGTTCGCTCATTCAGATGATCTCCAGTACATTTTCCGGTGGACGGCCTACGGCTGCCCGGCTTTTGTTGAGGGCGATGGGACGTTCGATCAGGATCGGATCGGCAATCATGGCCATGATGAGTTCCCGACGGCTCAGTTCAGGATTATCCAGTTTTTTCTCTTGATAGATTTTCTCTTTTGTGCGCATCAGTTCCCGGGGTTCCATGCCCAGCATGTTAAGGATGGCCTCCAGGTCCCCTATGGTGGGGGGTGTTTTGAGATATTCGATAATCCTGGGTTCGATTCCGCGGTCCTGCAGCAGTTGCAGTGTCTGCCGGGATTTGGAGCAGCGCGGGTTGTGATACAGGGTGACTGGCATCGGTGGATTTCCTCGGCTTGATGATAATTTTATTGTAACGTGCATTTTCTTGACAGCCTATAGGCAGGATGCTAGTTTTTTAAGCTCCTTGGCAGCTGTTTTTATACGATGTCTTCTCAGGCCTGGTTACCGCGTCACGCGATGTCTCTCAAATTGTTACCTGGCGGGCTGCTGCTTATCGCACTGCTGGTCTCCTGCGCGGTTGCGCCCACGCAGGAGATGAGCGATGCGCGGCAATCAGTTCAGGCGGCCCACGAGGCCGGCGCCGATCAATATTCCAGCGAGAATCTGAAAAATGCCGAGGACTACCTGGGGCAGGCTGAGCGGGAGCTGGAGCTCCGCTATTTCAACCGGGCGCGCCACGATGCCATCGTCGCCAGGAGTGAAGCCCTGAAGGCCCAGAATGTGTCCACTGCCATCAAGGAGGCCGAGGCGGCACTGGATGCCGCCGGGGATCAAGCCAAGGGAGTGCTGCATGCGGCCCGTGATCTGCTCCGGCAGGCTATCGACGCGGCTGCCCGGGGTAAGCATAAACAGGCCATCCGGCTGGCGCATGAGGCAAAGCTGCGTGTGCAGCAGTAGGTCTGTCGGAGTACCCTTGCGGTGTAAGGAATAATATGTGCACCGGACGGCAGGGAGGCGCGGGTACTGCCTGTCGATTATTCGCTGCGGCTGTGGGCTATGAAAGGCATCTCGGGTGAGTGATCCAGTGCGCCTTTTTTCAAAAGCCATCGAATTCCATGTGTTTTTGCTCAAGCGCTTTCAGGAGGATCACTGCCTGCTCAAGGCAGCGTCGCTGAGTTATACCACGCTGCTATCACTGGTACCCCTGCTGGCCGTGGGCTTTTCGGTCATGTCCGCCTTTCCGGTGTTTGGCTCAGTGGTCAGCCGGATGCAGGATTATATTTTCCGCACTTTCCTGCCGGCTTCCAGCGAGGTGATCCAGACTTATGTGCAACAGTTCATCCACCAGACGGCACAGCTGACCGGCCCTGGCATCGTTTTTCTGGTATTGCTGGCATTGATGCTGATGGACAGTATTGAAGGGGTGCTGAACGGCATCTGGCGGGTGCGTACCAGCCGGCAATGGCTGGCGCGATTTCTGGTGTACTGGGCGGTGTTGACCCTGGGGCCCTTGCTGTTGGCGGTGAGTATCGTCGTGACTTCCTACCTGGTGCCGCTATCCCTGTTGACCGGCACGGAGGCCGTTTTTCCCGCCGGGCTCAACAGCAGCCTGTTGTCGCTGATGCCCTTTGTGGCCACCACGGTCGCGCTGACGCTGGTCTATGTGCTGGTGCCCAACTGTAATGTCTCCTTCCGTCATGGCCTGGTCGGTGGCGCGGTGGCTGCCTTGCTGTTCGAGTTGGCGAAAAGGAGTTTCACGGTTTATGTGGCCAATGTGCCCACTTATGCGACAATCTATGGCGCGCTGGCGGTGATTCCGCTGTTTCTCGTCTGGATCTATGTATCCTGGGTGGTGGTGCTGCTGGGGGCGGAGCTGAGCTATTGCCTGACCTTGTTCCACAACCGGGTGGGGCTGGAGGAACACAAGAAATACGCTTCTAACTTTATTTGTGCCTACCGGATTATCGGCCATTTGTGGGCGCAGCAGCGCTGCGGTGGCACATTGACGCTGGCGCAGTTGATCGGGCTGGAGCCGGGCATTAGTGAGGAACGGCTGGATGTGATTCTGGATCAACTGGAGAAACATCAACTGATCCTGGCGGTTGCCGGTGCAGAATGGATTCTTGCCCGGGATCCGGGGGAAATCAGGCTGCTGGATATCTATCATGCCCTGCCACGGGCCTTGCCCGACTGCCTGGAAGACTGGGGGCGGCTTGATCATTGGAATCAGGCGCTTTATAAAGTGATCAACGAGGCGGAAAAAACAGTTTTGACAGCCCTGGATGTTCCGGTTAAACAGCTTTTTCAGGCAGCGGAACAGCAGGCCGTCGGGGCGCTCGGGACGCCGACGAGTGGGGATAATCAAAGGTCACATGATGAAAAAAATTGAGCAGTTGTTTGAGGGCGGACTATGGGGCAGTCGTTATATTGTCCTCCTGGCAGTGATTTCCAGCCTGGCTACCAGCATCGCCATGTTTTTTATGGCCAGTGTGGATGCCTACTATATGTTGGCGCATTTGCTGGATTATGCCAGTCCGAGTATGGAGCCGGTGGTGCGCGCGGAGCTGCGCGCCACCTCGATTACCCATATCGTGGAAATCGTCGATGCCTATCTGCTGGCCACGGTGCTGCTGATTTTTGCGCTCGGACTCTACGAGCTGTTTATCAGCAAGATCGACCAGGCGGAGAACTCGGAAACCTCATCCAAGGTCCTGCTGATCACCAGCCTGGATGATCTCAAGGCACGACTTGCCAAGGTTATCTTGATGATCCTGATTGTGAAATTCTTCGAACACGCAATCAAGATGGGCTTTGAATCACCGCTCGACCTGCTTTATCTGGCGGGGGGGATCACCCTGATCGGGGGCGCCATCTACCTGTCCCATGCCGCTGAACATGGCCGGGATTGAGCGGCTGTCCCTGGTCCGGGCCGCAATGTTCAGCTGATACGGCCATCACGGGCCGCCTGCAGGACCAGGGCGTCGAAGGCCTCCGTGCTCATCAGGCCCCGTGCGGCCACGATGTCCCGCACTGGCTGAGCTGTTTTTTCGGCCTCTTTGGCAATCTCGGCTGCAGCACTGTAGCCGATACGGGTGTTCAGCAGGGTGGCCAGACCGACGCTGTTGTGCAGAAACTGGCGGCAACGTTGTCGGTCGATCTGCAATCCCTGCAGGTTGCGTTCGCTGGTCGCCGTGATGGCATTGGTCAGCCAGTCCATGGCGTCGAACAGGGCGGAGCCGATGGCGGGCATCATCACATTGAGTTCCAGTTGCCCTGCCTGGGTCATGGCCGCGATGGCGCTGTCCTGGCCGATGACCTGGAAGCAGACCTGGTTGAGCATTTCGAACATGACCGGGTTCACCTTGCCCGGCATGATGCTCGATCCCGGCTGTACCGCCGGCAACAGGATCTCGCCAAGACCGGTGCGTGGCCCGGAGGCCAGGAGTCGCATGTCATTGGCGATGCGGGTCAGCTCCAATGCCAGATTGCGGATGCCTGAGGAGAGCGCCTGGATGTCATGCATGGATTGCATCTGGGCGGCGAGATTGGCTGCCGGGCGGATATTCTCGCCGCTGAGCCGGGCAAGTTCCGCTGCAGCTCGTGAGGCATAGTCCGGTGCGGTATTCAGGCCGGTGCCCACGGCGCTGCCCCCCAGGCCGATCTCCGTCAGCAGGGCGCGACAGTGTTCCAGCTGTCCGGCACAGCGCCGCAGGGTCCAGGCGTAGGCCTTGAATTCCCGGCCCAGGGTTGTGGGGACGGCATCCTGCAGATGCGTGCGGCCACTTTTGGCGGTATCGGCCTCGGCTGTGCCGATGCGCTCATATTCGTCCGCCATGCTGTGGATGGCGGCGCTGAGGCGCGGCAGTTTCGCCAGCGCCGCCAGCCTGATGGCCGTGGGGATGGTGTCATTGGTGCTCTGCCCCATATTGACATGGTCATTGGGATGCACCGGCCGATAGTCGCCTTTGGCGCTACCCAGCGCCACGTTGGCGAGGTTGGCGATCACTTCATTGCTGTTCATATTGTGGCTGGTGCCGGCGCCGGCCTGAAAGCGGTCAACGACGAACTGCTCAAGATGTTCGCCGCCCAGGATGCGGTCGCAGGCCGCCACGATGGCCTTACTGAGTGACTTATCCAGCCAGCCAGGCTGGCAGTTGGCGATGGCGGCGGCGCGTTTGATGCTGACGTGGGCTATGATGAAGTCATGGTCTGGCTTTCTGCCACTGATGGGGAAATTCTCGATGGCGCGCAGTGTCTGGATACCATACCAGGCCTCCTGCGGCACTGACTTTTCTCCCAGGCTGTCTTTCTCCATGCGGAATTTGTTGTTATTCATGCGGGTCTATTCCTGCTGAAAAATCGGATGATAGCGTCCTTGTGGTTGGCATTCAGGCCTTCCGGAGAGACGGGCTTTATAGTATACGATGATATCTCCGGGGCCTGTTAATATGAATGGCCGGTCTGTTTTGCAATTCGTGTTAACAGGCCCTAGGATGCAGGAGGGGCACGAGTCTTTGTGGCCAGATTTTCCAGACAAGCCGGGAGCCGCACTGATGCAAAAATGTGTCCGTTGTTATGTTTCCGGGCGTGTGCAGGGTGTATTTTTCCGCGCCGCTACCCGGGAGAAGGCCGTGGCCTGGCATCTCAGCGGCTGGGCGAGAAATCTCCCTGACGGTCGGGTGGAGGTGCTGGTCTGCGGTGAGGCTGATGCCGTTGATCGTCTGCAGGACTGGTTGCAGACCGGCCCGCCACATGCGCAGGTGATGGCTGTCGACTGCAGCGAGGTAGCCATGCAGGTGCCTGCAGGCTTTAGTACGGGATAACTCAGGGCCCGGTTCAGCACGAAGGGTCCTGTCGTCAATCTGAAAATCAACAGTGAAGGAGAGGTATTTATGAAAAGTTTATTGGCAGCTTTGCTGGTGCTGGCCGTATTTTCCGGTACTGCCTGGGCGGGTGAAGGGCGTATGAGCATGGGCATGAGCGGGGAGCGTCCGTCGGTCTATCATGAGATGATGCAGAAACGCCATCAGATGATGACGGATATGATGCAGATGCTGAAAACCACCATGGGTATTCTGAAAGGGCTCAATCACCGGCCCTCCGCCGATGAGCAGGAGGCACTGGGGAAGATGATGGAAAAGCTGGATAAGATGACAGCCTGGCATGATGAGATGTTCCGCAAGATGCAGAAGATGCATCAGAAAATGAGAAAGGAAGAGGGGCACGACAA
>CAZFJS010000062.1:0-2301 GCA_964519605.1 uncultured Gammaproteobacteria bacterium | reverse complement strand
TGCAGCACCTTCTCGATCCCATCCTGTTTCAGCGTGCGCATGCCTTCCTGCAGGGCAACGCCGAACAGATCGCTAACCTGCGCCTGCTCCAGAATCTTCTTTTTGATGGTATCGCTGGCGGTGAGCAGCTCATGGAGTCCCAGGCGGCCTTTATAACCGCTGTGTTCGCAGACCTCACAGCCTACGGCCCGGTTCAGGGTGAATTTTCCGTCGGCGTCGGCGAATTGTTTTTTCCAACGGTCGAGGACTTTTTCGCGGGTGAGTTTGCTGAATTCTTCTGTGGCATCTTTGGGGATGAGTTCATAGCAGTATTCCGCCAGCAGATCCCGTAGTTCCTCGGCATCCGGTTCATATTCTTCCTTGCATTCCGAGCACAGGCGTTTGGCCAGGCGCTGGGCCAGGATGCCGGTCAGCGCATCGGCGAAGTTGAAGGGGTCCATGCCCATGTCCAGCAGGCGAATGATGCTTTCCGGCGCGCTGTTGGTGTGCAGGGTGGCAAAGACCATGTGGCCAGTCAGCGAGGCCTCGATACCCGTGCTGGTGGTTTCTTTGTCACGCATTTCGCCGACCATAATAATGTCCGGATCGGCGCGGAGAAAGGCGCGCATGGCCGCGGAGAATGTCAGACCGATTTTCGGGTGAACCTGTACCTGACGCAGTCCCTTCTGGGTGATTTCCACCGGGTCTTCGGCAGTCCAGATCTTGCGTTCCGGGGTGTTGAGGTGACCCAGGATGGAGTGCAGGGTGGTGGTTTTCCCGGAACCGGTGGGTCCGCAGACAAAGAACAGTCCATAGGGTTTGCCGATCAGTTGGGTCAGCAGCTCAGTGTTTTCTTCGCTGAGCCCCAGTTTGTCCAGCGGCACCGGCTTACCGTTGGCCAGAATACGCATCACCACATCTTCCTGGTCTCCGGAGGTGGGAATGGTGGCGACGCGCAGTTCGATCTTCAGCATGCTGTATTTCTTGAAGTCGATTTTGCCGTCCTGGGGTTTGCGTTTTTCTGAAATATCCAGGTTGGCCATGATCTTGATGCGTGCGATCAGCGCATTACGCATCTTGCTGGGGACTTCATAGTAGTTTCTTAGTTCGCCATCCCGGCGTAGCCGCACCGCTGTTTTGTTTTTGCCGGGATAGGGCTCGATATGGATATCCGAGGCGCCCTGATTGTAGGCATCGATAATGATCTTGTTGACCAGCCTGACGATGACATTGTCCGCTGATGCGGTTTCGTCATATTCCTCCTCGTCGCTGTCTTCATCCGCTCCCAGGTAATCATCAAACAGGGCGCCTTCCAGGTCCGGAGAGGTAAAGAGTACGTCGATCAGCTGTTCCAGCGCACCCTTGTCGGCCATCACCGGCTCTACGTTCATGCCGGTGTGGAAACGTACCGCGTCCAGCACCTCCCAGTTCATCGGGTTTTCCAGGGCGATGACCAGTTTCTGATCATAGGCATAGAGGGGCATGCAGCAATATTTTCTGACCAGGTCTTCGGGGACCAGCTTGAGGGCTTCGGCATCGAGCTGGAACTGGCCCACGTCCACGAAGGGAATGCCGAGTTTTTTGGACAGACTCTGCTGGATCTCCGCTTCGCTGACCAGGCCCTTTTCCACCAGGATCTGACCGATCTGTTTGCCGCGGTCGTCCTTCTGGGCGGTGAGGGAGTCCATGAGCTGCTCTTCGGTGATCAGTTCTTCATGGATCAGGATTTCGCCCAGTCTGAGGTTGGGCGCCGATTTCTGGTTGCCGAGTGCAGTCTCCAGCTCCTGGGTGGTGATGATCGCCTGAGAGCGCAGGTATTCCCCCAGCGGCTGTTGGCGTTTTTCTTCCTGTTCTGACAGGGAAGCGGCGACTTGTTCCTCGCTGATCAGTTGTGACTTGACCAGTTGCTCTCCCAGGAGTGGACCGATGTGATGTTCTTCCATGGCGCTACGGGGAATGAACATGTAGGCATAGTCTTCGCCATTCTGGGTAGGATACAGATAGAGGCCGGCAGCATCCGTACGGAAGCCGAAAGTCTGGCCTTCCAGTTTGTCCTCGTCCTTGAAAATAACGGTGAAATCCTGGATGGCATCGGGGCGGGAGATGTTTTTCTGAAAGCTTTCTTCCGTGGGCTGGGTGTTGCGGCGCCAGCAGTGCCGGCGGGGCAGTGTCATGATTTTGATTTGGCTGAAGGGGATGGTCTGCAGGGCGATATCATTGTTGGTGAGTACGGTCAGTTGTCTCTCCTTGCGCTGGAAAGACTGTATTTCACCCAGCAGGCGCTTGGCATTATGCAGAGAAAGCAGGACTTTTTCGCCTGTT
>CAZFJS010000061.1:1611-10416 GCA_964519605.1 uncultured Gammaproteobacteria bacterium | reverse complement strand
CACTGCTTGCAGCGGGGATTTTTTTTTGCCCATTGAAGTGAGAGAATTGTCCGCAAGGAGTTGTAACTATGTTGGTATTGACACGACGCGCAGGTGAATCCATACAGATTTATCCGGGAGATAAAATTGACCCTGAGATGACAGTCGCCGAACTGTTCAACGAGGGGCCTATTGAACTGTATATCAGGAAAATCAACCCCGGGCAGGTGCGTATCAGTGTCAAGGCGCCTCGTGACCTGACTATCCTGCGTACCGAGCTGGAGAAAAATCCCCGCTGAGCCATCCGGGGAGAAAGAAGAAATGGCCATGTACAGGATCATGTGGGGCACGTAATTACGTAGCTGATGCAGGCTGCGCACGATGGATGAACCAATACAGAGGAGGCCTAAAACGCTTCCTTTTTTGTATAGCCAAAGACAGGGATGGGCTAAGGAATCTGAATACGCCTGAGAAAACATTTTCGTTGAGGCACCGCTTCCCTTGCTCTCGACTTTGAAAACCGCTAGTTTGCATGGTATTTTCAGCGGGTTTTTCAGTCTCGGCGACCAGGGGAGGTGAAAGGAAATGTCAGATATCATGAAGCCTGCTAGCCCCGGCGTGGCAGTGGCCACTGTAGGGCTGCTGTGTCTGCTACTGACCGCCTGTGCCGGGATGCTGAGTGGTCGACTGGGCGACAGTATCGCCAGTGGTATCCAGTCTCAGGATGAGCCACAGACTGTGGCGGCAGCGATGCCGGCCTATCTGGTCATGATCGACGGCTTGATAGAGGAAAGTCCCCGTGAAGCCCGGCTGCTGCTGGCTGGGGCACGGCTCTACAGTGCCTATGCCGCTTTATTTGTGGAGGATGAGCAACGCGCCCGCAGGTTGGCGGCCAAGGGTTTTGCCTATGCGCGCCGGGCGATCTGTCTCCGTTTTTCCGGACTCTGTGCCGGGGCTGCGCAGCGCTATCCGCATTTTGCCGCCATCATCCGCTCCATCGACCGCCAGGATGCCTTGCCACTGCTCTATGGTTATGCGACCGCCTGGGCCGCCCGCATCCAGGTTTCCGGTGGCCAGTGGGGGGCGCTGGCCGATGTGCCCAAGGTCGAACTACTGCTGAAACAGGTGATTACCCTGGACGATGATTACGATCATGGCCAGCCACATGTCTACCTGGGTATTATCAATTCCCGCCTGCCTGCCGCACTGGGTGGGCATCCCGAAGTCGGGCGGGCGCATTTTGAACGCGCCATCGCCGTTTCCCACGGGCGTAACCTGGCCGCCCGGCTTGCCTATGCCCGCTACTATGCCCGCCTGTTATTTGACCGACCGCTGCACGACAAATTGCTACGGGCCGTACTGGCGGCCGATCCGCATGAATCCGGTCTGACCCTGAGCAATGTGATGGCCCAGCAGCAGGCCCGAAATTTGCTTGAGCATTCAGCGGAATATTTCGAGGAGTAGGCTATGTTTCGTATCTTACTGGCACTCTGTCTAGTGGCTTTCTTCAGCCAGGCAACAGCATTGACGCTCAAGATTGCCACCATTTCACCGGATGGCACGAGCTGGATGAAGGCCTTGCGTCAGGGTGCCGCCGAGATCAAGGCGCGAACCGCAGGGCGGGTGAAAATCCGCTTTTACCCCGGTGGCATCATGGGCAGCGACCGGAATGTCCTGCGCAAGATCCGCATCGGCCAGCTTCACGGCGGCGCCCTGACCGGCGGCGGTCTGCAGCAAATCTATATTGATTCCCAAATCTACAGCCTGCCTTTTACTTTTCGTTCCTTGCAGGAGGTGGATTATGTGCGGGAGCGGATGGATCCCTTGATTATCAAAGGCCTCTATGAACGGGGCTATGTCAGCTTTGGCCTGGCGGAAGGGGGCTTCGCCTATTTGATGTCCAATCAGCCGATCCGTGCCAACGGGGATCTCAAGGGACATAAGGTCTGGGTGCCCGAGGGGGATACCATGAGTCAGATGGCTTTCAGCTCTGCTCATGTCTCGCCGGTGCCGCTCCCCCTGCCGGATGTGCTGACCGGTCTGCAGACCGGCCTGATCGATACCATTGGTTCCTCGCCTGTCGGCGCCATCGCCTTGCAGTGGCATACCCGGGTCAAATATGTCACCGATACCCCGTTGATCTACTTGTATGGAATCCTGATTGTCAAGCGCCAGGTTTTTGAACGACTGGGCGCCACTGATCAGGCGGTGGTCAGGGAGGTCATGAGCGCGGTTTTCAGGCGGCTGAACCGTCTCAATCGCGAAGAGAATGCCCAGGCGCGTCAGGCCCTGATGGACGAGGGGGTTGAATTCGTCCGGCCCACCCGGGCGGCGCAGCAAGACTGGGACAATCTCCTGGCGCAGCTCATTCGTGAGGGAAAGGACAACGACCGTTTTCCCTCCAGCGAAATACTTAGCACCCTGCTGACGAATCTGGATGCCTTCCGATCCCGCCAACCCTAAGCATCGCTGGATTCACCATTTTGGTCATTTGATCCGCCGGGTGGAGGATGGCCTGCTGGTGCTGCTGCTGGCGCTGATGATCCTCATTGCAGGGGGGCAGATTGTCCTGCGCAACTTTTTTGACAGCGGGCTGGTGTGGGCCGATCCGCTGCTGCGCATTCTGGTGCTGTGGCTGGCATTGCTGGGCGCTATCGTCGCCAGCCGCTCGGACAATCATATCTCCATCGATATGTTGTCCCGCTATCTCGGACCGCGTCTGCAGGCCTTATCCGGGCTGATTACGGGCCTTTTTACGGCGCTTGTCTGCGGCCTGGTCAGTTATTATGGGGTCTCTTTCGTCAGCATGGATTTCGAGGCGGGCACCCGGGCCTTTGCACAGGTGCCCGCCTGGTTGCTGGAGACCATTATCCCCCTGGGTTTCGCCCTGATTGCCTTGCGTTATCTGCGGACATCCCTGGGTAACCTGGCGGCGCTTTGGCGCAAGCGGCCATGATGATCTTCAGCGGAATCCTGATCCTGCTGGCCTTGCTGGGCGCGCCTCTGTTCGCGGTGATTCTGGCCTCGGCCCTGATCGGTTTCTATGCTTCGGAGATCGACCTGAGCGTGGTGCCCAGCGAGTTTTACCGCCTGGCGGAGATGCCTGTGCTGCTGGCCATTCCCTTGTTCACTTTCGCCGGTTATCTGCTCAGCGAAAGCGGTGCGCCGGCGCGGCTGGTGCGCCTGACCCGGGCTCTGCTGGGCTGGATGCCCGGTGGCCTGGCGATGGTATCGCTGACGGCCTGTGCCCTGTTCACGGCCTTTACCGGCGCCTCCGGGGTGACGATTGTGGCCCTGGGGGCCTTGCTCTACCCGGCGCTGCAGCAGGCCGGTTTCCGTGAGAACTTTAACCTGGGGCTGATCACCACCGCCGGCAGCCTGGGCGTGCTGTTTGCGCCCTCGTTGCCGCTCATTCTGTATGCCGTGATCGCCCAACAGCTGGGGGTGGGTGCGTCGTTCACCGTGGACGACATGTTCCTTGCCGGCATTCTGCCCGGTATCCTGATGCTGGTGGCGCTGTCCGCCTGGAGCCTGTGGCAAAACCGCAGCCAGCCATTGACCGCTTTTTCCTGGCGCGAGGCAGGCGCGGCGGTGCGCGAGGCCCGTTGGGAAATCCCGCTGCCTGTGCTGGTGATGGGGGGCATTTACAGCGGTTATTTTGCCGTGTCTGAAGCCGCGGCGGTCACGGCCCTGTATGTGATTATCGTTGAGGTCTTACTTTATCGCGAGGTGGGTATCCGCCAGTTGCCCAAAATCATGCGTGAGGCCATGGTGCTGGTCGGCGCTATCCTGATTATTCTCGGGGCTTCGCTGGCTTCCACCAATTATCTCATCGATGCCGAAGTGCCGATGCGCCTGTTCGCAACCGTCAAGGCGCATATCAGCAATCCGCTGACCTTCCTGATGTTGCTCAATGTATTTCTGCTGATACTGGGCACCATGCTGGATATTTTTTCAGCCCTGGTGATCATGGTACCGCTGCTGCTGCCCATCGCCATCGGTTATGGCATTGATCCGGTACATCTGGGTATTATCTTTCTGGCCAATATGCAGATCGGCTATTTCACGCCGCCGGTCGGGATGAACCTGTTCATCGCCAGTTATCGTTTCGGCAAGCCGGTGATGCAGTTATATCGTGCCACATTGCCGTTTTTCTTTATCCTGCTGTTGACGGTTTTGATCATTACCTACTGGCCCGCTCTGTCGCTCAGTCTGCCGGGTCGCTAAGCGGGGGGTGCCAGAGCGATCCGCCATGAGCATCGAGGCAGAGTGAAGATCATGCCTTATCTCACTGTATACAAACGGTTGTTCCGCGCCTATGGGCCGCAACACTGGTGGCCGGCAGATAGCCCTTTTGAGGTCATCGTGGGGGCGGTGCTCACCCAGAATACCGCCTGGTCCAATGTGGAAAAGGCGCTGATAAATCTCCGGGTGGCCGGCATGCTGGATGCGGAACGCATCATTGCATCGTCCACGCAGCAGCTGGCCCGGTGGCTGACCCCCGCGGGTTATTTCAATATCAAGGCCCAGCGCCTGCGAAATCTGTGCACCTGGTATCTCTCCCAGGGGGGCTATGAAAAACTGCAGTGCTGGCCCACCGTACGCCTGCGCCAGGGGCTGCTGTCGGTAAACGGGGTGGGCTTTGAGACTGCGGATGATATCCTGCTCTATGCTTTCAAGCGGCCGGTGTTCGTGATCGACGCCTATACCCGGCGAATTTTCGCGCGCCTGGGCCTGGTGGATCATGAGGCCCCTTATGAAATCTTGCGGCATGCCTTTCAGGAGGCCCTGGAAAAGGAAAATGGCGCTGCAAGCCGCCGCCGACAGACGGCCCTGTATAACGAATATCATGCCCTGGTCGTCATTCATGGCAAAGATATCTGCCGCAAGCGCCCGCGCTGCGCCCAGTGCTGCCTGCGCACCCACTGTCCGGGGCGCGAGACAGAATAAACTACCCTGTATCAAGCTGCGGGGAATTGAAGCCTCAGCGATTGCAACAGGAGGACATATCACCGGTATGGTTTGCAGCAGCTTGTTGCCAGACCATCTAAGAAATATCACTTAATACATTATTATTGATAATAAATATCACTAACCCCCTGATGCTTTGTGCGAGCAGGCCGCTTGACTGACGGTACAGCGATCTTGTCTCCGGGGGCGATTTTCCTGTATCTTTGCCCCCCATGCGACTCAAGACAATCAAGCTGGCGGGGTTCAAATCCTTTGTCGATCCCACGACCATCAATTTGCCCAGCCAACTCATCGGCATCGTCGGGCCCAATGGCTGCGGTAAATCCAATGTCATCGATGCCGTGCGCTGGGTGTTGGGAGAAAGTTCTGCCAAGCATCTGCGCGGCACCTCCCTGGAGGATGTGATTTTCAATGGCTCCACGGCGCGTAAGCCGGTGGGGCATGCCACGATCGAACTTGTTTTCGACAACAGCGATGGCACATTGGGTGGGCAGTACGCCCAGTACAGTGAAATCTCCATCAAGCGCCACCTGTCACGCGATGGGCAATCCGTCTACTACCTTAACGGGAGCCGCTGCCGCCGGCGCGATATCACCGATATTTTTCTGGGAACCGGTCTGGGTCCGCGCAGCTATGCCATTATCGAACAGGGAACGGTGACGCGGCTGATCGAGGCCAAGCCCGAAGAGCTGCGGGTCTTTTTGGAAGAAGCAGCGGGTATTTCCAAATACAAGGAGCGCCGGCGGGAGACGGAAAACCGGATACGTGCCACCCGGGAAAATATCAGCCGCCTGGATGACCTGCTGGCGGAATTGACCAAGCGTCTGGAGACCCTGCAGCGGCAGGCGAAGACCGCGGAAAAATACAAGCAGGCCAAACAAGAAGAGCGTCTGTTGAAGGCCCAGTTGCTGGCACTGCGCTGGGAATTGCTGAAGACCGAAGCAGATGAACAGAACCGCGGGATCGCCACCCAGGAGACCGCGATTGAAGCCCAACGAGCGGCGCTGCGCGCGGTGGAAGCAGAGATCGAGAAGCAGCGCGACCGGCACAATGAACTCAATGAGACCTTCAATCAGATCCAGGGCAGGTTTTATGGCGTGGGGGCGGAGATCGCCCGCCTGGAACAGGCCATTCAGCATGCGACGGAAAAGTTGCAGAAGAACCGCCACGACCTGGAGGCGGTGGAGCAGGCCTGGCGGGAGGCCCAGACACATCTGGAGCAGGACGCCGGCCAGATCGAGTCTCTGCAGCATTCCCTGGAGGACAGCGCGCCGGAGCTGGAGCAGGCCCGCGCCGCCGAGGAAGGCTCGGCTGCCGCACTCACCGAGGCCGAGCAGCAGATGCAGATCTGGCAGAGTGAATGGGACACCTTCAATGCCCGGGCCGCAGCGCAGATTCAGGCGGCAGAAGTGGAGCGTACCCGGATTCAGCATCTGGAAGAACAATTACTGCAGTTGCATGAGCGCCAGCAGCGCCTGACAGAAGAACTGGGGATGCTGGACAGCCAGGCTGACGACGATGCGGCGACGGACATGAGTCGGCAGGAGACCAGGCTGAAAGAGGAAATAGATCAGCTGCAGGAGACGCTTGACCAACTGCTTGGCAAGATCTCAGGGCAGCGGGAAACCAACAGTCGCCTGACGGAGGAAGTAAAGCAGGCGCGCCGCCAGTTGCAGGAAGTGCAGCGTCGTCACGCCACCCTGGAGGCCTTGCAGCAGGCCGCGCTCGGCAAACAGGCAGGTACTGTCAACACCTGGCTGGAAGCTCAGGGGCTGGCAGAGAGCAAACGCCTGGCGGAGTCCCTGCAAGTGGAATCCGGCTGGGAGAGGGCGGTGGAGACTGTGCTGGGGCCCTATCTGGAAGCCGTTTGCATCGACGACCTGGACCAGGTGGCGTCACAGGTCGATTCACTGGCTGCGGGCAGCCTGACCGTTTTCGATACCCGCAGTGAGGGGGCACCCTTGCCGACAGCGCCAGCCATGCCGCTGGCCCAGTTGGTGAGTGCACCCTGGAACCTCAGCGAGATGCTGGCCGGTATCTATGCCGTCGAATCCCTGGCGGAGGCACTGGCCCTGCGCAGTCGCCTCGGCCGTGGGGAATCGGTAGTGACCCTGCAGGGCGTCTGGCTGGGCAAAGACTGGCTGCGGGTGGTGCGTCCGGAAGACCAGGATGCCGGCATCCTGCTGCGTGCCCAGGAGCTTGCCTCAACCACCCAGGCGCTGGAGGCGGGCACCGAGCGGCTGGCCGGACTGGAACAGCAGGTTCAGGATGGTGTTGATCTTGGACGGGCGCTGGAGGAACAGCGGGAGCAGATACAACTGAGTCTGCGTGGCCTCAGCCAGCAGCATG
Organism: uncultured Gammaproteobacteria bacterium; assembly: GCA_964519605.1. Lineage (GTDB taxonomy): Bacteria > Pseudomonadota > Gammaproteobacteria > SZUA-140 > SZUA-140 > CAZFJS01. The sequence continues at coordinate 3,117 of CAZFJS010000061.1, read as the reverse complement.
CGGAGCTGCGTACCCGTCTGAGCAGCTATCGCGCCCGCATGGAGCAGCTCAGGGTGCGCGGCGAGGCAATCCATAAAGACCTCGGTGAAATCAATGCGCAGCAGGTCCATGATCGGGATGAGCTGGCGGCGGCACGCGGCCGCCTGGAACAGGTGCTCAGCGAAACCGGTCATCATGAAGCCCATCGTAATCAGTTGCTGTCCAGTCGGGACAGTCTGCGACAGACCCTGGAGCAGCGCCGTGAGCAGGCACGCAACGACCGTGACCGGGCACGTGAAATCGCGCTGCGGACAGAATCCATGCGCACGCACCTGCAGTCCTTGCAGGTGGGTTATGAGCGTATGGCGCAGCAATTATCCCATCTCTCCAGACAACGTGAGGAACTGCACCAGGCCCTGTCTCAGGGGGACGATCCGGTCAACGATATGAAAAACGAGCTGGAGCAGCTCCTGTCCCAGCGGCTCGATATCGAAACCGGCCTGACGGATGCCAGACAGCAGGTGGAAACCTGTGATCACCAGTTGCGTCAATTGTCTGCACAGCGTAATGAAATCGAGCAGCGCCTGCAGGAGATGCGTACCCAGCTTGAGCAGCAGCGTTTTGCCTGTCAGGAAGTCCAGGTTCGCCGTCAGACCATCGAAGAGCAGTTCGGAGAAACGGGTCACGCTTTAGCTGCAGTGCTGGAGGAAATGCCCCCCGAGGCCCGCGAGGCGGAATGGCATCAGCGTCTGGAAAATCTGGCCCAGCGGATTCAGCGGATGGGAAATATTAATCTGGCCGCCATCGATGAATACGCCGAACAGTCAGAGCGCAAGGAATACCTGGATTCCCAGTTGTCGGATCTGAATGAAGCCCTGGCCACCCTGGAGGGTGCTATTCGCAAAATTGATGGTGAGACCCGTCTCCGTTTCAAGGAGACCTATGACCATGTCAATGAGCGTTTGCAGGCCCTGTATCCACGCCTCTTTGGCGGCGGGCTGGCGCGTCTGGAAATGACCAGTGATGATCTGCTGGAATCCGGCGTGATCATTGTTGCTCAGCCACCAGGTAAACGTAATGGCAGCATTCATTTGCTGTCCGGTGGAGAAAAGGCCCTGACAGCGATTGCCCTGGTGTTCGCTCTGTTTGAACTCAATCCGGCCCCGTTCTGCATGCTGGATGAGGTGGACGCCCCCCTGGACGATGCCAATGCGGCGCGCTTCTGCCAGCTGGTCAAGGAGATGTCCAACCAGGTACAGTTCATCGTCATCAGTCACAACAAGATCTCTATGGAGATGTCCCACCAGCTGATCGGCGTCACCATGCACGAGCCGGGGGCCTCGCGCCTGGTGGCGGTGGATATCGATGAAGCTGTTGCCCTGGCTGCCGTTTAGTGGTGCCGCATTTGATTTGAACAACGGCTTTTTGTTCCCTGGGGCATTGCCATGAAAGCATCCGCGGAAATTATCGCGCGCATCAAAATGCTCAGGGAGGAGATCAATCAGCATAATTACCACTATTATGTGC
>CAZFJS010000061.1:0-1511 GCA_964519605.1 uncultured Gammaproteobacteria bacterium | reverse complement strand
GGTGAGGATATCACCCGCAATGTGCGCACCATTCCCTCGATTCCGCTGCGCTTGCTGGGCCATGACTATCCCGAGGTTCTGGAGGTGCGCGGTGAGGTCTACATGAGCAAGGCCGGCTTTCAGGCGCTGAATGAGCAACAACAGGCACGCGGTGAAAAAACCTTTGTGAACCCCCGTAACGCCGCGGCCGGGAGTCTGCGGCAACTGGACCCGCGGGTGACCGCAGCGCGCCCCCTGGCAATTTTTTGCTACGGGGTTGGCGAGGTGTCAGGCCGGGCGCTGCCCCGTTATCACAGCGAACGCCTGCAACAGCTGCAGCAGTGGGGTCTGCGCATATCCAATGAGCTCCGGGTGGTGCATGATGCCGAAGGCTGCCTGGCCTACTATGAAGACATGGCTGCCCGGCGTGCGGGTCTGGATTACGAAATCGATGGAGTCGTCTATAAAGTCGATGAGCTGGCCCAGCAGGCCCTGCTGGGCCATGTATCCCGGGCGCCGCGTTGGGCGATTGCCCACAAATTTCCCGCCCAGGAAGAGCTGACTCAGTTGCTGGCGATCGATATCCAGGTGGGCCGCACCGGGGCCCTGACACCAGTGGCCCGGCTGGCACCGGTCTTTGTGGGTGGAGTCACCGTCACCAACGCCACCTTGCACAATGAGGACGAGATCCGCCGCAAGGACGTTCGCGTGGGGGATACGGTGATCATCCGCCGGGCAGGGGATGTGATCCCGGAGCTGGTGGCCGTGGTCAAAGATCGCCGGCCGCCCGATGCCCGGCCATTCCAGATGCCCACCCGCTGTCCGGTATGCGGTGCCGAGGTCATCCGCCTGGAGGGGGAGTCCGTGGCGCGCTGTACCGGTGGTCTCTATTGCCCCGCGCAACGCAAGCAGGCAATCTGGCATTTTGCTTCCCGGCGCGCCATGGATATCGAAGGGCTGGGCTCCAAACTGGTGGATCAACTGGTAGAGCACGAACTGGTGAAGAACGTGGCGGATCTCTATACACTCAGTGAGACGCAGCTGGCCCAACTGGAGCGTATGGGGCAGAAATCAGCGGCCAATCTGGTAGCCGCCATCGACAAGAGCAAGACTACCACCCTGGCACGTTTTCTTTTTGCGCTGGGTATCCGCGAAGTGGGAGAGGCCACCTCCCGGGCACTGGCACAGTATTTTGTCCGGCTGTCGGCACTGATGGCGGCGGATGTGGAGACATTGCAGGCCGTTCCCGATGTCGGCCCGGTGGTGGCGGCCCATATCCACGCCTTTTTTCGCCAGGCGCATAATTGTGAAATCATCACCGCCTTGCAGCATCACGGTGTCCACTGGCCCGAGAAAGCAACAGCTCCGGCTGTTGCCCACCCCCTGGCCGGCAAGACCTTCGTATTGACCGGCACCCTGGAAAGCATGACCCGTGAGGAAGCCGGCAACAGACTGGCAGCGCTAGGCGCCCGGGTTGCGGGCAGCGTGTCACGCAAGACCACCGCGGTCATCGCCGGTGCGCAACCCGGTTC
>CAZFJS010000060.1:0-10458 GCA_964519605.1 uncultured Gammaproteobacteria bacterium | reverse complement strand
GAACTGTGGTGCGCACCGGATACCGGACATCCCTTTTTCAGGCACTGCCAGGAAAACTTTCCCCTGAGCCTGCACAAGCAACAGGGTGCAGATCTGGGTGAGCGCATGGCGCATGCCCTGGCCACTACGCTGCGTCAACACCGGGCGGCCATTCTCATCGGCACCGACTGCCCCCTGCTGGACAGCACCCGGCTGCGCCAGGCCTGTGAAAACCTGCAGGGTACGATGGATGCCGTACTCACCCCCACCATGGACGGAGGCTATGCCCTCATCGGCCTGCGCCGCTTCGATGCCGCCTTGTTCAATGAACCAGAGTGGGGTGGCCCGAAGGTATTCCGCACCAGCGCACAACGGCTCCAGCAGCTGGGATGGCGCTGGCACGCCCAGGAACCACTCTGGGATATCGATACGCCCGCAGACCTGGAACGGCTCCGCACACTAAAAACCGGGCCTCATGGGAATCAGCACCTGAAAGATCTGCTCAGGACTATAGGCAAACTCTGTTAGCCACGGTCTGAAGATTTTAAAGCGGTCGCCGATACAGTTGCCGTGGAAAGCGTGCTTTTGCCTGCAAATTCATTGCACATGCGTCTACCCTGCCCCTGGATTCCGCAGATGATCCCTAATAGTGGGCATAAGAACCTGCGGATGCTTACTTAATGATTCAGAGACTCAGCACGATGACCCTGACACGCAGCCCCAACACCGGCTATAGTGCTGCTTCATACCGGCCGGCGCCCCATGGAGACGGCCATACATGCAACAACTTTCTCCCCGACTTTTGCCATATCCGCATTGTCTTTATCGTCATTGTCATCGCGGAATTACTTGCTTTTATTCTGGCATTGGCCCCTCAGGACCAGACGCTGGACCGCTGGAGCAAGCTCAGCCTCATTTCCCTGTTCATGCAGTGGATCGCCCTCTCCTGTACGGCACTACTGTGCCTGTGTCGCAGATATCTGGGGCGGATCAACGACCTTGCTGCGGGCCTGTTCAGCTTCGCACTTATCCTGCTGGTCACAGCACTGCTCAGTGGAGCCGCCTTCTGGCTTGGCCGCAACAATGGCCTGGATCATATTGTGATAGCAGATCAGCAACTCGAATTTATTCTGCGTAACATCACGATCAGCGGGATTATCGGCGCCGTAGTTTTGCGTTATTTTTATGTACAACACCAGACCCGGCAACGGGTTGAGGCCGAATCACAGTCCCGTATCCAGGCACTGCAATCACGTATTCGTCCGCATTTCCTTTTCAACAGCCTGAACACTGTCGCCAGCCTGACGCGCAGTCAACCGGCGCTGGCAGAAACCCTGATCGAGGACCTGGCAGAGCTGTTCAGAGTCAGTCTGTCTGATGCCACTCAGCTCAGTACCCTGGAAGAAGAACTGACGCTCAGCCGACGCTACCTGGGCATCGAACAATTACGTCTGGGCAAACGTTTGCAAGTCGAGTGGCAGGTCAAAGATCTCCCCAGCGGTATCCAGCTACCGGCCCTGCTGATTCAGCCTCTGGTGGAAAACGCAATCTACCATGGCATTGAGCCCCGCCCTGAGGGAGGGAAGATCCGGATTCATGGCCAACTGCAAAACAAGCGGATTGTCATTACCATCAGTAATCCGCACATGGGTCACCCACACCATGAACAACGCAGCTCCAATCATATGGCCCTGGAGAATATTCGCGAACGACTGCGCTTGTATTACGGCAAACAGGGTCGACTGGAAACCTGCCAGGATCAGGGGCGCTTCCAGGCCTCCTTGAGTTTCCCCTGCACGGAAAGTAGTGATGAACATTCTGATCACTGATGATGAGCCTCTGGCACGCGCACGACTGCGCAACCTGATTGGAGAGATCGGCCAGGAGGCGCACATCGTCGGTGAGGCCAGCAATGGCAAGGAGGCCCTGTTGCTTAGCAACCAACTCAAACCGGATGTCATCCTGCTGGATATCCGTATGCCGGGTATCGATGGCCTGGAGGCGGCAGCCCATCTGGCTGCTTATGAACCTGCACCAGCCGTGATTTTTACTACCGCCTATGGCGATCATGCTCTGGCAGCTTTTGAAGCCAATGCCATTGATTACCTGCTCAAACCTATTCGCAAACAACGCCTGGAACAGGCGCTGAAAAAGGCTCACCGTCTAAAGGCCTCACAATTACTGAATCTCCACCAGCGCGGGGGGAAAACTGAAGCCCGCAGTCACATTTGCGCTCACAGCCGCGGAACCCTGCATCTGATCCCCATCGAAGAGATCATTTGCTGCCGTGCCGAACATAAGTATGTGACGGTGTATTACCGCGGCGGGGAAATACTCATCGAGAAGGCACTGAAGTCCCTGGAGCAGGAATTCGTCGAATATTTTCTCCGTATCCATCGTAATACATTGGTTGCACGGCCCTTTCTTGCCGGCATGGAGAAAGATAAACAGGGGCGCTATCACGTCGTATTACGTGATTCCCCCGAGCGGCCCGAAGTAAGCCGGCGCCACACCGGCACAATCAGAAGAACCCTCAGAAAATTCCAGTCCTGAAGCGTCCCAACTACGTTACACACAGTCCCAATCGCTGAACGCACCCTCGACAATAGGGCCCAGGAGTCTGTCGGACTTAGGAACAATATCTACTGTACTGATGGGAACGCGGCCCAATTCTCCGCAATTTTTCGTTACATAACGCCCCCATGTGCCTCAAAATTCCAAAGATTGGTACTTGCTTTTCCACCATGCTCGCTACGATTGCCTAAGCCCGACAGACTCCTGGGGGTTGAAACCGCAGTAAACCATTCATCTTCCCGGCCGATAAGAGGTTAGCGAAATCATCAAATAACCGGGGAGTTACTCCCCATTGACTGACAACAGCGACCGTTTATCGGACAAAAACCACAGCTTGTCTGGATTGACGTGACGCAAGGAATAAGGGGTGTTATCACTTTAGCCATGAACAAATCGAATCGTGGTTTTACTCTGGTTGAACTCATGTTGACGCTGACAATTGCGGCGATCACGCTGTCTTTTGGTGTGCCGGCATTTACTGATGTCATCCGTAACAACCGTCTCAGCACGCAGACGAATGAACTGATTGCCGCGATCAACATGGCCCGCAGCGAGGCGGTCAGACGCGGCACCAATGTCACCCTGTGCACCAGCACCAACCAGAGCAACTGCACGGGTGCCAGCTGGCAGCAAGGCTGGGTTATTCTCGATAGTAATAACCAGGTGCTGCGTATCGGTAGCGCATTACATGGCGCCACCACGGTAAGCAGTAGCGCCACCACGCTGACCTATACCCCGCGCGGTTTTCTCAATGGCGGTGCGGCGGTTTCCATGGTGATCTGCAACACCACTGGCAAACCGGGACGGCAAATCAATATCACCGCCACCGGCCGTCCCACCAATGTTACCCCCCAGCCGAGCTGTTGAGGTTTTCCCCATGAATATTCGGCAAATACAAACATTGGCAACCGTTCGGCAGCGGGGGTTCACCCTCATCGAAATCCTGGTGACCGTCGTGGTGTTGGCGATCGGTTTGCTGGGCCTGGCCGGACTGCAACTGACCGGCATGCGCTACAACCACAGCGCCTATCAGCGTTCCCAGGCGACGATACTCGCTGATGACATCACTGACCGGATGCGCGTTAACCGCAACGTCGCTCTCACTGGCGCCTATGATGTCGCCATTGGCATCAACCTCCCTACCAGCAATTGCGATGGCGCCGGCGCCAACTGCACACCCGCTGCCCTGGCTGCTGCTGACCTGTCCACCTGGAAACAGGCACTGGCCAACCTACTCCCCAGCGGCGATGGCGCCATCACTAGAAATGGCAACAATTTCACGATCACGGTGCAGTGGGACGACAGTCGCGGGACCCAGGCGCCCAAAACCCTGGCAGTGGTAACCACCCTATGAAAAAGACCCTATTCATCAACATAGCCGCCAAACAGCGGGGCATGACCCTGGTAGAAATCATGATTGCCCTGGGGATCAGCGTGATATTGCTCACCGGCGTATTACAAATCTTCCAGAGCAGCAAGATCTCCTACCGAACACTGGAGGCCAGCGCCCGGGTACAGGAGAATGGCCGTTTCGCCATCAGCTTCATGACTGAAGATTTGCGCATGGCGGGCTATACCGGCTGCTATACCGGGACTGCCGCCAATATTGAGTCCCTGCTCAACACCCCAACTGCTTACGGCTGGGACTACGCCACCCCTTTACAGGGCAATGAATGGAATGGCGGCGGCTGGACCCCGGCACTGGACCCACTCATCGCCGGCCAGGTGCAGAACAACACCGATGTTTTCGTGACCCGCAGTCTGGCCACAAACGGCATCGGGCTGGTAGCGCCGTTCACCGATGCGGCCAATCTTTTTGTTTCCCCGGCGACCAACAATATCAATAATGGCGACATCCTGATGGTCACCGATTGCAACAAGGCCTCCATTTTTCAGGTAACCAATCAGCAAATCGTCGGCTTCGGGGTCGACATCGTGCACAGCGCCGCCGTCGGCTGGGTGCCAGGCAATACCGGCCCACTGCCACTGCTGGCCAACAACTATGCGGCTGACGCCCAGGTGGCCCGCCTGCAAACCAATGTCTACTACATCGGCACCGGCGCTACCGGCACACCCGCCCTGTTCCGCCGCTCGCTCATTGCCAACGGTACCCTGCCGGCCCAGGAACTAATCGAGGATGTGGAGAACATGCAGGTGCTCTACGGCGAGGATACCGATAACGATAGTATCGCTAACCGCTATGTCAGCGCTAACAATGTTGCCAACATGAGCAATGTGGTCAGCGTGCGCGTCGGCCTGCTGCTGCGCAGCGCCGATAACATTGCCTCTACCCCGCAGACTTATACTTTCAATGGCATCACGACGCTGGCTACTGATCTGCGCATCCGGCGGGTGTTCAGCACCACAGTCAAACTGCGCAACCGCGGCATTTTGTAATGCCTATCACGAGGAACAGAGCATGATACGACCAAACAGACAATCACAGCGAGGGGCGGCCCTACTCGTCAGCCTGATGATACTCATCGTGATGACCTTGATCGGAATCACTGGCATTAGCACCTCCGGGATGGAGGAAAAAATGACCGGCAACGTCCGTGACCGCAGCCTGGCCTTCCAGGCTGCGGAAGCAACGCTGCGGGATGCAGAAAATTACTATAATACGGCCATCCAGGTACCCGCCGCCGCCTTTAATGGCACCAACCAGGGCTTGTATCCTGCCGGCAGCAATCCGAATATTTTCAGCAATGCCACCTGGGCCAATTCCCGTAGTTATTCCGGCGCCATCAGTGGCATAACCACTCAACCACGCTACATCATTGAACTGCTGGGCGCAGTAGGCAATACCAATAATGCGCTCAATATCACCGGTTATGGCGAATCTACCGGACAGGCCAGCCTGACCGCCGTCAGGGTTACCGCCAGGGGCACAGGAGGAAGCGATAATGCCGTGGTCTATCTACAGTCGAACTACGCCAATTAAGCACAGCGGACTGTAAACGTACGACAGCGACCGACCCCAGGAGAAAGACGATGAAAAAACCCTATTCCGCCTCTTTACAATATCTTGGCTTTGCTATTCTGCTGGCCGTATGCCTGCTGGCGACTCCGCCAAGCGCGGTGCAGGCTGCACCCGGCACACTGGCACAGACACCGCTGTACGTCGGCCCAGCCGTGGAACCCAATATCGTCTTTCTGGCTGATGATTCAGGTAGCATGGAGTGGACATTGATGACGCCGGAATCCAATGGCATCATTTTCCTAAACGGCTACGCCTATTTCTACAGCATGCCAGCCCCGGGCAATAATTACTTCTGGGTGGTGGCCAGCGAAGAATATGCTATCAACAACTGGGGCGAAGCCTGGCCTGCCCTGGGCGTTTGGCGCAGCAGAAACGTCCAGTACAACAAGATCTACTACAATCCCAATTTCACTTATACTCCATGGAAGGGGGTCAACAATGCTGGCATCCCCTATGCCAGCGCCAATCCCAACGCAGCGTTGGTGGATCCCTATAACCCCGGCGCCGGCAGTGTCAACCTGACCAAGCCCCTGTCGTACGGCACTGATTTTCCAGGCCACGGCTTTGCCACCATCAATAACTATTATCCCGCCCGTTACTATATCTGGACCGACAGCAACAACGATGGTGCGGTGGATCCGGGAGACGCTCACCAGCTGGTGGAAATCACCAACGCGCCCACCAATATGACGCCCACACCGCCACTAAATTACCCCGGCGGCCCGAATCGCAGCGACTGCGTCAACCCCTTGCAGTGCAGTTATACAGAAGAAATCCAGAATTTCGCCAACTGGTTCACTTACTACCGCAGCCGGGCACTGGCCACCAAGAATGCCATTGCCAATGCTTCGGCAGACCTGACCGGGGTGCGTATCGGCTATGGCACCATCAATAACAACAACAATGTCAAAATCAAGGTGGCTTCCATGAATCAGGATCCGTCCACTGGCAGTAAAAAGGCCTTCTTCGACAAGGTCTTTCAGACCCTGCCCAGTGGCGGCACACCACTGCGGGAGCGGCTGCGCCAGGTCGGTCTGTATTTCGAGTGCCAGAACGGCAACCTGTTCGGCGCAAGCGGTTCCAGCTGCCCCATCCTGCCGGCAGCCCAGGCAGGCATGTGCCAGAAGAATGTGACCATTCTGATGACCGATGGCTTCTATAACGGCTGGAGTCCGTCCATATCACCCAGTAATACCGATGGCGACAACAATACCGCATTTGACGGCCCACCCTACGGCGATGGTCACTCGAGAACCCTGGCGGACGTAGCCATGCACTTTTACGAACGTGACCTGAACAATAGCCTGCCCAATGAGGTGCCCTTCTCACCCACCGACAAGGACCAGGCTGCCCACCAACATATGGTAACTTATACCGTAGCCTTTGGCGTGACCGGCACCCTGGATCCCGATGACAGCAAGACACCGGGCGACCCCAGCGACACGGACCCCAGCAATGGGGCCTTCAGCTGGCCCGACCCCACCAGTGGCGACCCCCAGAAGATCGATGATCTCTGGCATGCCGCCTACAACGGCCGGGGTGAATTTTTCAGCGCCCAGGATACCACTGGGTTAATTAACGGCCTGCAATCCGCCTTTGCCAGTGCCGCCCGGGGCCTTAGTTCAGCCTCTGCAGTGGCCTTCAACACCACCACCCTGGACACCGGCAGCCTGGTCTTTCAGGCCAAATTTAATCCCTCTGACAACTGGAAGGGTGAACTGATCGCCACCAATCTCGCTACGGACGGTACGCTGACCACCACGGCCTGGAACAGTGCCGACACCCTGGACAACCAATTACCCACCAGCCGGGTGATTATCACCTACAATGACAACACCGGCACAGGTGTTCCCTTCGACACCCTGGCCAATCTCTCTACCAAACAGAAGAATGATCTCAATACCGGCCCCTCCGGCACGGATGGCAAAGGCCAGGCACGCATCAATTATCTGCGCGGTGACCGCAGCAATGAAGGGGGCGGCCTGAATTTCCGCATTCGCAGCAGCGCCCTGGGCGACATCGTCCACTCAAATCCCGTGTACGTGGGTGACGCCCAGTCAGCTTACAAGGATGATCCTTCCATCGGCGATGGCCTCTATTCCAGCTTCAAAAACAGTATGGGTTCCCGTCCCGGCGTAACCTATGTGGGCGCCAATGATGGCATGCTGCACGGCTTCCAGGTCAGTGACGGCGCCGAGGTACTGGCCTATATTCCCAATATGCTGTTCAGCAATCAATCCGGTAAGGGACTGCATTATCTGACCGACCAAGCCTATAGCAGTGCCCATCGATATTATGCCGATCTGAGCCCTACCGTCGCCGATGTTTATCTCGGCGGCACATGGAAAACCCTGCTTATCGGTGGTTACCGGGCCGGCGGGCGCGGTCTGTTCGCTCTGGATGTCACCGACCCGACAACTTTTAGCGAAGCCAATGCTAACAACATCGTCCAATGGGAATTCACCAGTAATGACGACAGCGACCTGGGCCATACCTTCAGCAAACCCACCATCGCCCTGATGGAAAATGGCAAATGGGCCGCCATCTTCGGCAATGGTTACAATGACCTGGGCAGCGGCGAGGCCAAGTTGTTCATCTATTACCTGGATGGCAGCGGCTACCGCAAAATCACCACCGGTGCAGGCAGCGCGGGCAACCGCAATGGCCTTTCCACACCTGCGGTGGTCGATATCGACGGCAACGGCAAAGCTGACCGGGTCTACGCGGGCGACCTTATGGGCAACCTGTGGGCCTTCGACCTTTCCAACAGCAGCGACAGCCAGTGGGACGTGGCCTACAAGAATGGGCCAAACAAGAAGGCGCTGTTTGCCGCTGTAGTGGGCAGCACCAATCAGCCCATCACAGACAAACCGGTCATCGCCCGGCATCCTGGGGAAACGACCACCATAGCCAACGAACCCAATTTGCTGATCTTTTTCGGCACCGGCCAGTTTCTGGTCAATGGCGACAAGGGTAACAGCGACCTCCAAAGCTTTTATGGCATATGGGACAACGGCCCTGCACCCGGCACGCTGCCTCACAGCCGCAACAATCTGATTGCTCAGACCCTGGAGCCGGTTTCCACTGTCAATCTGCGCATAACGACCAGCAATATCGTTGATTATAATACCCAATTTGGCTGGTATTTCGATCTGCCTACGGGTGGAGAGCGTGTTGTGGTCAACCCCAAGATCCGGGGAAAATATGTGTTTTTCAATACCCTGATCCCTGATCCATCCTCTTGCAACTCCCAGGGATATGGCTGGTTGATGGCCTTTCAACTGGTGGATGGCGCTCGCCCTATCATCCCGGTCTACGATGTCAACAACGATGACCAGGTGGATGCCAGCGACACCATCAGTGGCAATTCCCCAAGTGGGGTCAGACTGGATGGCATTCCCGCCGGATCCAATTTTCTGGGCAAAAAAATGTACACCCCGGACGACAAGGGCAATGTCGATGTCAGGACAATCAATGCCGGCACCACGACACCACCCGGACGGCTTTCCTGGCGAGAGGTTACACCCTGACAAGCGGATATCATTCAGTCTTACAAACGATGGAGCACACGAGAATGAACAAGCTGATTGCAAGCACTGCACTGCTACTCTGCCTGCTGGCGCCGGTAGCCATGATTCTGGCAAGTGGCCTGCCTGCCTACTATCCCGCACATTTCACACGCACGGGCATTATCGACCGCGTGGACCTGGGCCAGCAGGTTATCGTTATCAATGACACCTTGATGCATTTTTCTTCCCAAACCCGAGTCCATTCACTCAACACCCAGTTCAGCCTGCTGAACAGCTTGCGCAAAGGGATGAAGGTGGGCCTCGCATTCGCCAACAACAACCGGGGCCTGATCGATGAAATCTGGGTGCTACCGAAAAATTACCGGGGACGCCGGGGCTTTGAATAAGGCCTGTCTCTGCAAAGGAAATGACATGAAAAACACACAAGCACCAGGTTTTACCTTGATTGAGCTGATGATTGTCGTCGCCATCGTCAGCATCCTGGCCATGATTGCCGTTCCGTCCTATCAGAACAGCATGTCCCAGGCACGGCGTTCCGATGGGCAGGCCACCCTAATGGATGTCATGGCGCGCGAGGAGCGCTATTTTACGGAAAACAATACCTACACCACCAATCTTGCGCAATTACCCGCCGCCACGACTTCTCCAGAAGGCTATTACACCATCAGTGCCGCCGCCTGCGGCACCGGTATCAACAACTGTGTGATTCTCACCGCCACAGCCGGGGCCGCACAAACAGCGGATGGTAATCTGACACTGGATTCCAGAGGACAAAAACTGCCAGCGAATAGATGGCGCTAACCGTCGGACTTCCCGGAAAACAGACCCGCCGCGGGCTTTGACCTCAGTCTGTCGGAATCCAGGATTCTCCTTTCTGCCGCCATAACGGTGATAGCGTAGCGTATCAGGCGCCAGATCATGGCATTCAGGACTGCGAACAGGTAAAATCGCCTGATCGGGGCCTGCCGCTTGCTCTCCATCCCGGAAACAGCCACCAAAAGCTGTTGCGGCCTGCCCGGTCACGGGGAGGTGATAATGGCGTGTATCATAACAAGATAAATAACCATACACCCTGGCTTGGCTGCAGCCTGCTTATTGCGACAGCGCTGACAGCACTGGGCGGACTGGCATACTGGCAGTCCGTCAGTTCTGCGATGCACAGACACTATCCCCCACACAACCGTGCGGCGGCTATTCTCTCTGTCCACCAAGCACTCACTTTCGAAGCCAACTATGGCCAGGCCAGCCGGGCGATCAGCTTTCGGGCCCGTGGGCCGCACTATGCTATTGGCCTGACGGCACAGGGCGCGGTACTTCAGTTCGGCGCCGGTGGTATAAGGCCCCTGCTGATCCAGCCACTGGGCGCCAATCCCCGGCCACACATCCGCGGCGAGC
>CAZFJS010000059.1:2682-10798 GCA_964519605.1 uncultured Gammaproteobacteria bacterium | reverse complement strand
GCGAAGCGTTGCTGATCTCCATCCCGCAGCTCGACCGCTTCACGACTACCGGTAGAAGCCCCCGAGGGGACAGCCGCCCTGCTGTGTATACTACCGCCAAGCTGACATTCAACTTCAATAGTCGGATTACCACGCGAATCAAGAATCTGTCGGGCGTAAATTTGCGTGATCTCGAATAAATTATGCCTGCTGGCCAGCGCGCTCATGTTTGCTCACCATGGTTACCATGGAGTCTGCTTTCCACCGCCAGCACATGGCGGGTGGTGGAAAGTACGGTGTCGGGATTCAGGCTCATGGAATCGATGCCGATTTCCACCAGATATTCGGCCATCTCGGGATAGTCTGACGGCGCCTGACCACAAATTCCGGAATGCCGGCCATTCCGTTTGGCGCCGGTCACCGCAAGACGCAGCATTTCTTTCACGCCGGGGTCGCGTTCATCGAAATCGAAAGCGACAATTTCAGAATCGCGGTCCACACCCAGGGTAAGTTGGGTCAGGTCGTTGGAGCCGATGGAAAAGCCATCGAACAGCCTGGCGAAGGCATCAATCTGAATAACATTATTGGGGATCTCGCACATGACATAGATCTCCAGCCCATTCCCCCCCCGCTTGAGGCCATTGGCAGCCATGACCGCAAGCACCTTCTCACCTTCCTGAACACGGCGACAAAAGGGAATCATCAATTTCACATTCACCAGACCCATCACATCACGCACCCGTTTCATCGCCGCGCATTCCAGGGCAAAACCTTCGGCATAGGCAGGATGGGAATAACGCGATGCGCCGCGGAAGCCGATCATTGGATTGTCCTCTTCCGGCTCAAAGCAGGCACCTCCCAGCAGGGTGGCATATTCATTGCTCTTGAAGTCACTCATCCGCACCACGCAGGCTTTAGGGTAAACCGCCGCGGCAATGGTGGCCACACCTTCGGCAAGGGTCTTGACGAAGAAATCCACAGGGTTCTCAAAAGCCACACTCATCGCGGCAATAGTCTCACGGGTGCCATCATCTATTTTTTCGGGATGCTTGAGCGCCATCGGGTGCACCTTGATATATTCATTGATGATGAATTCCATACGTGCCAGCCCGACACCATCCACCGGCAGTGAGGCGAGGCTGAAGGCCTGATCAGGATCCCCCAGGTTCATCATGATAGCTGTTCGGGGATGCGCCAACTGGCTGAGATCCGTTTGCTGAATTTCAAAATCCAGGAGGCCCTCATAGACATTGCCGGTTTCTCCTTCGGCACAGCTCACGGTGATTTCCTGGCCTGTTTTGAGTGTCTCAACGGCACGCCCGGTCCCGACGACCGCGGGAATACCCAGTTCGCGGGAAACTATGGCGGCATGGCAGGTACGCCCACCCCGGTTAGTGACAATCGCAGCAGCGGTTTTCATAATGGGTTCCCAATCCGGCGTCGTGGTATCGGCAACCAGGACTTCCCCCGCCTGAAAATTGCTTAAATTTTTAATATCATTGATGACCCGCGCCTTGCCAGTCCCGATCCTGGTACCCACCGCACGCCCCTGAAGCAGGACTGACGACTTTTTTTTGAGATGGTAGATTTCTAGTATGGCACCTTTTTTTTGCGAGGCCACCGTTTCCGGTCGTGCCTGCACCATGTATAGCTCACCATCCACCCCATCTTTTGCCCATTCCATATCCATGGGTTTGTGAAAACCGGCCTGGGTGGAATAATGATTTTCCACCTTGATGGCATAATCGGCCAACACCATGACATCCGCATCACTGATACAGAAGTGACTTCTTTCTTCACGACTGCTATCAATATTGTCAGTATATTCCACAGCGATATTGCCGGTATTAAGGGTATCGGTAAAGATCATCTTTTTTTCTTTATTACCCAGGCGGCGTTTTAGAACAGCACGAAAACCTTTAACAAAGCTGGGTTTGTGCACATAAAAACTATCGGGATCAATAGTGCCCTGAACAACGTTCTCGCCCAGCCCCAGAGCGGCATTGATAAAAACAACATCCTTGAAACCTGTTTCAGTATCCAGTGAAAACATCACCCCGCTGGCACCGATATCGCTACGCACCATTTTCATGACGACCACCGAGAGATAGACCTTGTAATAATCAAATTTGTTGTCGTATTTATAATGGATAGAACGATCGGTAAAGTTAGACGCCAGACAACGTTTGTAGGCATCGAGCAGGGCATCCTCACTACTGATATTGAGATAGGTGTCATTCTGCCCGGCAAATGAGGCCTCCGGAGAATCTTCAGCGGTAGCCGAGGAGCGTACCGCCAATGAGATACCTTCACCATATTCCTCTCTGAGTTGGGCATAGCTCTGTAAAACAGCTGCCTGCAGATCATCCGGCAGTTCACAGGCGTATACAATTTCCCGGGCCTTGGCGCCCCGTGCCTGCAAATCCTTAATATCATCAGGGTCCAGTTTATCCAAAGCTTCATGCAGCAATGGCCAGGCCTGATTATGATCAAGCACATATCGGTAGGCCTCTGAAGTAATGGCAAAGCCGTTAGGCACCCGCACGCCTTCTGCTGTCAGATTCTGGTACATTTCTCCCAGTGAGGCATTTTTGCCACCAACCAGGGGTACATCTTCGATATCGATTTCGCTGAACCAGCGGATATATGCATGCGAATCCATGATGATCATTCTCCTCTTGACTGAATACTGGCTTTATCGGGCGCGCACATAATGGTCAACAGAGATCTTAGGGTGGATCAGCGCGCAACAGACTGCTGTGACCCGCGGGGATTCCACTCTTCATGCCCACTGCCGGATTGAGTCAGCGCCCGCCAATGGCACTCGGCCTTCCCCCCGGGCAGTGGCATGTCAATCCGTTGCCTCCATGCTGGAAAGATACTCGCCCCGCTGTGCTGCGCCATTCAACCTGGCCCGTTTCAGCAAGGCCTGCTGCGCCACAACAACATTCTCCGCCCGGCCCTGCCAGGCCTGCAGTACCGGTTGTTGCAGGGCCCGTCCGTAGGAAAAAGAGAGTAGCCAGGGCACGTCAGGAAAAGCGGCATTCATGGCATTGAGGTTAGCGGTCGATTCCTCCGGGCTCATACCACCGGAAAGGAAATTGATGCTCGGCACTGCCGCCGGCACGGTGCGTCTGAAGACCCGGATCGTGGCTGCAGCAATCTCTTCAGCACTGGCCCTGGTCGCATGTGCCTTGCCTGGCCCCACCATATTGGGTTTGAGTATCATGTGCTCCAGCACCACATGATGGCGGTAAAGGGCGTGAAAGATCTCCTGCTGAACTGCTTCAGTCACCTCGGCACAGCGCGCCAGGCTATGATCACCATCAATCAGCACCTCTGGCTCGACGATGGGGACGATACCCTGTGCCTGACAGACCGCCGCATAACGTGCCAACATCTCAGCATTCGCGCTCACACCCAGGGCTGTGGGATTGTGTTCTCCGATCTCATAAACCTCCCGCCATTTGGCGAAACGCGCGCCCTGCTGTTTGTATCGCTGCAGGTGCTCCGCCAGTCCATCCAGGCCATAGGTGATGAGATCACCGGGCGACAGTGCCAGCGGCCCCTTGCCTTTGTCCACCTTGATGCCGGGAACAATCCCGCGTTGCGCCAACACCTCTGGTAACAACACACCCTCATCGTCACGCTGGCCGAGGGTCTCCTCGAACTCAATGACTCCGCTGATGTAGGCTTCGATACCGGGCGTACTAAACAACAGCGCACGGTAGGCGCGGCGCTTCTCTTCTGTAGACTCAACATCGATCGCTGCCAGACGCTTGGCGATCGTGGGCTGACTCTCATCAGCGGCGAGTATGCCCTTGCCCCGCTGCACCATCTGCTCGATAGTTGCCTGAAGTTCATCTGCAATATTCATGATCCACCTCCTGTATTGGGGCCGGGAAGCGGCCCGCCTCTGCCCTGCCGGCAGCCGCTACCCCCGCAAGGATGGCAGCAAGACAGTGGCTGCTCATTCATGCCGGTCACGCGCTTGCACCCTCAGTCGTCGCTCGGCCATCACAATATCCTGCAGTTTCCAGCCCTTTAGATCCGCCAGCGGTTTATAGACCCACCGATAAATCAAGCGCGCCTTCACCCGCCCCTCTCCACGCGGGCTGGAAAAAATGAAAATACGCTCAACACGCTCACGTGGCCCGATACGAGTATCGAACAGCGCATGATCCGCGTTAAAACCACCGGTAGGGCCTTTGCCATCACGGCTCACCAGGGGACGGGCAAACATAGCCCCTGGTCGTCCGGCGTAATCAGTAGCCCCTGTTCCCTTGCCTGCCAGGGCTGGTAGCAATGCTTGCTGATCGCCCTGAAAAGAAAGCGGCCTTCCATGAGCATCTGTGGCCTCAACCAGCAAAATGACATTGCGCAAGGGCGAGCCCCCGGGAAATTGATGACCGGAGCCACTATTAATCACCTCTGCCGTAACGACCAGCTGCCCGTCACGACGTTGCGCGACCAGCTGCAATTTGGCAGCCCGTTTTAGCTGCTCAACACGATCACCCCCATGAAAAAAATGACGGTGAATTTTGGCCGCGGACCTGACGGGACCACCGATGGCGATAGGCCTGTCTTCCCCTAACACCGGCATGTGGCAATCCTGGCACTGTTCCTTGATCAAACCCTTGTCATAGGCCCGTTTCCAATCATCAAAAGTCGTCTGGGACAACAGATGCCCCTGATTAAGATGACACATCGCACAGAATTCCGAACGCATATGAATAGGGGAATAAGCAGTTTTATGGACCGGAGAAAGAGTATATCTGAGTCCGCCGCGCTTCACCTTGCCACGGGCCCGGCTAACCGAACGGATAATGTCGGTATCGTAACGTCCTGTTTCCTTATCGTAGTGAATCTTGACGTCAGCGACAGTATGGCAGAAATCGCAGGAAATCCCTTTGGAACCTTGCTCGATTACCGTTTGCAGATCCACTTCCCGGCCTGCATTCAAGACAACATCAGGCGCGTGGCAATTGGCGCAATCACCAGCTTTGTCGGGCTCGACAGCCTTATAGCCGATCCCGTCGGGTTGATCATGGGCATTACGGGCAAAATAGAATTGCTGAAATACCTTGTCGAAGGGTGTCCTGCCCATCTTCGAGCTTTCATAGTCTTCCAGGTACTCCTGATGACATAGCCCACATGCCTCATTATCCTGGTACTGATACTGTGCATCATCAGTCATACGGGAATCAGCCTGCGCGCCACTTGCAGAGAACACAAACACTAATAAAAAAAACCACCGTGTCCCTGCTGACGATAAGGCCGTGATACGGGAGACAGCAGAGGCAAAACTTCTGTGGGCTGGCTCATCGTATTTATCCATGGCAAATTCTCTCAGGGATATCTCGCTACCCAGAAGTCTGTCCAATAGCATCAATAAGCGCAGACTAACAAGCGGCCATGGGGATATCTGCAACCTAGGTTGCAGATACTAAGACATACGATACCCCCCACGAGCCTTGTTCATGACTTACACCGGCAGCTTCCACAGGCTGGTGGCCTCATTGAGGATAAACTCACGGAAACCGCGCGCGATGGGTGAGAGCCTTTTTCCCCGGCGATGAACGAGATACCACTGCCGCATGATCGGGAACTGATCCACATCGAGAACGACCAGGCGATGGGTCTCCAGCTCGAGTTCCAGGGTATGGTGGGAAACGATTCCCAACCCAAGGCCGGCCTGGACAGCCTGTTGCAAGGCCTCATTGCTACGCATCTCGATACCCGCGTTCAGGTGGATGCCTGCCTTTTCGAAGAAACGTTCCATGGCAATGCGCGTCCCCGAGCTCTGCTCCCGAACCACGAAAGGCTCTGCCTCCAGCGCCTTCAATGGAATGGCAGCTTGATGGCTGAGATGGTGTTCCGGAGGGGCAATCACGACCAGTGGATTATCCATAAAGGCCTCGGCCTCAACATCCATTCCTGGCGGTGGTTGCCCCATAATAACGAGATCGGCTTCGTTGAGATCCAGCTGCCGCAGCAGCCCCTGGCGGTTGGTCACATCGAGACTGACTGTCAGGTGCGGGATTCTCTGCCCGAAAATCGCCAGCAAGCGGGTACAGAAGGGATTGGCCGTACTGGCCACAGTCAGCTTAAGATGGCCGCGCTCAACGCCTTTAAGCTCTTCGAAAACGGTATCCATCTCATCCAGCTGTTCATTGATGATCCGGCAATAGTGTGCGAATTCTCTGCCGGCATCGGTCAGGAAAATCTTTTTCCCGATCTGTTCAAATAAAGGCAGACCACAGTTCTCTTCGAGTTGCTTGATCTGCATCGAGACAGCCGGTTGACTCAAAAAAAGCGCCTCGGCTGCCCGGGAATAACTCAGGTGACGGGCCACGGACTGAAAAACCTTGAGCTGACGAATAGTGACATGCATAAGCTTCAGAATATTATCTTGGGAACCATAGGGCCTTTTCCCTGATATGCGCGCTCATAGTTGAGGTAGCCACCATCATAGACACTGAGGATACCATAAGTATTTCTTATAGTTTATATCATAAACTTTGATTTTACATAATGAAAGGAGCAGTCCATTATTGCATCATCGCGAATGAGACAGGAGTGCCTCAATCGCGGATCGGGAAATCCTCCAATGGTGACCCGGCATTCATCAACCTTTATGGGAGAGAACATCATGGCACTAGATCAATCCAGTCGCTACGCCGATCTGAATCTGAAGGAAGAAGAGCTGATCGCCGGTGGCCGACATCTGCTGACAGCCTATCGGCTGTTACCACAACCCGGCCTTGGTTTCCTGGCGACCGCTGCTCACGTGGCTGCAGAGAGTTCGACCGGCACCAATGTTGAGGTTTCAACGACCGATGATTTCACCCGTGGCGTCGATGCCATGGTTTATGATATCGATGAGGGTGCCTTTGGCGAAAAGGGCGGCCTGATCAAGATTGCCTACCCGGTGGAACTCTTCGATACCAACCTGATTGATGGCAAACATGGCATTGCCCACATGACCTCCATGATCGTCGGCAACAACCAGGGCATGGGCGATATCATCGGTCTGCGACTGCTCGATTTAATGCTCCCGGAATGTATGGTCCGTAACTTTGACGGCCCGGCAACCAATATCTCTGATATGTGGAAAACCATGGGGCGTCCTGAGGTCGATGGAGGTTATATCGCCGGCACGATCATCAAGCCCAAGCTGGGGCTGCGCCCCGAGCCCTTCGCCAAGGCCTGTTATGACTTCTGGCTGGGCGGCACCTTCATCAAAAATGATGAACCCCAGGCCAACCAACCCTTCTGTCCGACCAGGGAAGTCATTCCCCTGGTGGCCCAGGCCATGGATCGTGCCCAGCAGGAAACCGGTGAGGTGAAGTTCTTTTCCGCCAATATCACCGCCGATGACCCTGAAGAAATGAAGGTCCGTGGTAACTTTATCCTCGAGACCTTCGCCAAGTACAACAGTGAGACCCATCTGGCCTTTCTGGTCGACGGTTTTGTCGCCGGCCCGGTGGGCATCACGACCTCGCGCCGTGTTTTCCCTGATACCTTCCTGCACTATCACCGTGCCGGCCATGGCATGGCGACCTCCGAGGTCAATCCTCGTGGTTACACCATGCTGGTGCATATGAAAATGGCACGCCTGATGGGCGCCTCCGGTATCCATACCGGCACCATGGGCTACGGCAAGATGGAAGGTGGGCGTGATGACCGTGTGATGGCCTACATGCTGGAGCGTGACGAATGCCAGGGGCCTTATTTCTATCAGAAATGGTATGGGATGAAGGCGACCACCCCGATTATCTCGGGGGGTATGAATGCCCTGCGTCTGCCAGGCTTCTTTGAGAACCTGGGGCATGGCAATGTCATCAACACCTGTGGTGGTGGCGCCTTTGGTCACATCGATAGCCCTGCCGATGGCGGGAAGTCGCTGGATCAGGCCTATCAGTGCTGGACTGAAGGCGCAGATCCCATCGAGTTCGCCAAGACGCATAAGGAATTCGCCCGTGCATTTGAGTCCTTCCCGCAGGATGCTGACCAGCTCTATCCGGGCTGGCGCGAGAAGCTGGGTGTGCATAAGTAATTACCCCCTGGATCAGGGATGATCGCTAAGCCCCCACTTTGTGGGGGCTTTTTTTATGGATTTTGTACCGTTTCCCGC
>CAZFJS010000059.1:0-2582 GCA_964519605.1 uncultured Gammaproteobacteria bacterium | reverse complement strand
CCACTCATCACTGTGGCCTGTAATGAAGACATGACAGCATCAGATCTCGTCGGCCGTTATCTGCTCGATGCCAATGGCACACGCTGGCTGGATGGCCCCCTGACCACCGCCGCCCGGATCGGTGCGATCTGTTATCTCGATGAGGTGGTCGAGGCACGCCAGGACACCACCGTCGTCATCCACCCACTGACCGATCATCGCCGTAATCTGCCGTTGGACAAGAAGGGGGAGCTGGTTGAGGCGCATGCGGATTTTCAACTGGTCATCTCCTATAACCCGGGTTATCAGAGCCTGATGAAGGATCTCAAACAATCCACCAAGCAGCGCTTTACCGCTTTCGAATTTGATTATGCCACGGCTGAACTGGAAACCAGCATCCTGGTTAAGGAGACCGGACTTGATGCCGGGACAGCAGAACAACTGATCAGCATTGGTCAGACTGCACGCCATTTAAAGGGCCATGGCCTCGATGAAGGGATCTCAACCCGCCTACTGGTCTATGCCGCCACCCTGATCCAGAACGGTATCGCGCCTCAGGCGGCCTGCCGGATGTCGCTGGTTCGCCCGATCACCGATGATGCCGATATCCGCGACACCCTGGATCATGCCATTGACGCAGTTTTTGCTTAAGCGAGCAGGCCACAGATGACGATGAGCCCCGAGATTGAGGGCTACTGGAAACAATTAGGCTGCCGTTTTCCAGTGGTTGAAGAGGTCTTTGAGGATTGCATGCGTGAGGCGCTGCGCCACTTCACCCCGGAAGGGATCGAGCTGTTCCTTGATCAGGCACGTTTTTTAGCGAAGATCGGCCACGGACCCGATCCTGTTTTGGTCTATCTTGAAGAGGCGCCGGTACTGGCCAGCGATGTCGGTGAAGCTATTTTCACCGAGATTATGGCCTGTATCCAGAAACTCTTTCGTTCACCGAATGGCGCAGCCATTGTCCCCTTTTTACAGACCCTGGCTGCTGCAGCCAGGCGCTTGCACTCTTCGGGGCAGATGAAACACTATCTCGACCTCGTGGTTGAGCTGATGGAGCGGACTTCGGTTTCGATTCATGGCCATCACCAGATCATGGCCAGCCCTGCCTTACCGGAATTCCTGAAACAGGTTCCGGTTCTGGTCAGTAATCTGTCCATGGAGGGCATTCGCCACTGGGTTGAATATGGTCTGCGCAGTTATGCTGATCACCCCGAGCGTCAGAAGGACTATTTCTCGCTACAGTCAGCCGATGCCCGGGCCATGTTCCAGAAAGCGCGGCATGGCACACTGTTGATGGATCATGAACGTAAACTCGATTTGTATCTACGGGGTCTATGGCAAATCGAGGCGCGGTTTTTACCCTATTCGCTGGCTTTTTCAACGCTCCGCAAGCCCATCCCCTATTTCGATCATCTCGGTATTCGCGTCCCCGATGTCTACGATGATCTGAACGGAGTATCCGGCCTGGATCGCTACCGGATGGCACTGGCACATATGGCAGCGCATCAATCCTACAGTGAACGCATGATCGCAGATAACTGGAGCCCTTTTCAACGCATCGCAGTGGAGGTATTTGAAGATATCCGGGTCGATTATCTCCTGTTACAGCGCTTTCCCGGGCTCAAAAAACGCCTGCTAAGCCTGCATCCTGCGCCACCCGAGGTGGACCTGGCGCTGAAAAATGTATCACTCATCTGGCTACGGATGACGATGCTGTCCCGTGCCATTCTCGATCCGGACTGTCATTATCAGGACAGGGATACACAGGCGTTTGCCGAACGATTTCATGCGCTCATGGCAACCGGCACGTCCAGTAGCCGTGAGATGGCCGATCTCGCCTTGTTATTCCATGCCAGGACAAAAACCGATCAGGATCTATCTAACCATATCTATCTTGAACATACCGAAGTGGACTATCGGGATGACAACCGTCATTTATGGCGCTTCATCGAACAGGGAGAAGACGCGGGTGACAGTGATACCACACAGCAACAGGATGATGAAACAGAAACGCAAGGCCTCCCGCCGAGACATTATGACGAATGGGATTATGTGAGTCAGACGTACCATCCGGATTGGGTCAGCGTCTATGAGAGCATACATCCCGCGGGCCATGCCAGCCGGATTGATGCCTTGCTGGAGAAACACGCGGCACTTGCCAAACGTCTCAAACGCATGCTCGATCTGCTCAAACCCCAGGACAAGGTCAGGATACGCTTTCAGGAAGAGGGCACGGATCTCGATCTCGACGTGGCGATTCGGTCACTGATCGATTACAAGGCCGGCGTGCAACCTGACCCGCGAATCAATATGAGCCACCGCACCGATGGCCGGGATATCGCCGTACTATTGCTCCTTGACCTGTCACAATCACTCAACGAAAAAGCAGCCGGATCCACTCAAAGCATCCTGGAACTGAGTCAGGAGGCCGTCTCGCTATTGGCTTGGTCTGTTGAACAGCTCGGCGATCCGCTGGCCATTGCCGGCTTTCATTCCAATACCCGCCATGATGTGCGTTATTACCACATCAAGGGATTCAGTGAATCCTGGGGAGAAACGGTTAAATCCCGCCTGTCTGCCATGGAGGCCAGCTGGTCGAC
>CAZFJS010000058.1:0-10902 GCA_964519605.1 uncultured Gammaproteobacteria bacterium | reverse complement strand
GGCCTCATCGACGACCACCGCATCCACGACATTGGCCTTCACGGGCACGGGCCGTGACGCTGGCCTCCAGTCCAGACTAAGCACCAGCATGGCGAAAAAAATGACGTGCACCAACAAAGCGTAGACCAGAAACCTGGGACGCCCCGTCAGTTCCCGTCCCCAGACAAGAAAGCGTCCCCAGCCACTACGTTTAGACCCCGAATGCTTCATCTATCGATCAGCGTTGTGGTGCGCGCTGCGGCGTCTTGGTCAACAACCCCACGCTGGGGGCGCCGGCCTTCTGCAGCAAGGCCATCACGGTGACTACAGCGCCATAATTCACATTGGCATCGCCGCGCACCAGTACCCGGGTATGCGGCCGGTGACGCAGTACGGCAGCGACCCGAGTCACCAGCGTCTCCGCATCAATACCCTGTTTCTGCCCTTCCCCCACATTGAGGTAGTATTTTCCTGCAGCATCCACGGTCGCCACCAGGGGTTCCTGCTGCTGGCTCTCCACCGGCTCTGCGGCCACCTGCGGCAACTCCACTTTCACGCCCTGGGTCAGCAGGGGTGCGGTGATCATAAAAATCACCAACAGCACCAGCATCACGTCGATATAGGGCACCACGTTGATCTCCGACATCGGCCGCCGGTGTGTCCGTCGTAGCATGGTCAGCGTCTCCCGGTCATCGGTCCGTTAGCATGCTGTTCAGCGTTCCTGGGACTGGCGCTGCAGAATAGCGGAAAATTCTTCCAGAAAATTGTCATAGCGGGTCACCAGGCGCTCTACCTGGACAATATAGCGGTTATAGGCGATCACGGCCGGGATGGCGGCAAACAGGCCCATGGCCGTCGCCACCAGGGCCTCGGCAATGCCCGGCGCCACCATGGCCAGGGTAGCCTGACTGACATTTCCCAGGGCACTGAAAGAATTCATGATACCCCAGACCGTTCCGAACAGGCCGATGAAGGGACTGATGGAGCCCACCGTGGCAAGAAAAGGCAAATGGGCATCCAGCAGATCGGCCTCGCGGTTAAGTTCCACCCGCATCACCCGCCGGGTGCCTTCCAGCACCTCACCCGGAGAGAGATCCACCTGTTGCCGTAATTTCAAATAATTCCTGAAGCCCACGGAAAAAATATGCTCCCCGCCGCGAACCGATTTCGCCCGCGCCGCGATCTGCTGATGGAGATTGGCCAGATCCCCGCCCGCCCAAAAGTGGCCTTCGAAATCCGTCAGGGCGCGCCAGGCATCCTTGAGCTGCCGGCCCTTACTGAAAATCAGGGTCCATGAGGCGATAGACGCCACCAGCAGCACGGTGAGGATGAGCTGCACCAGGAAACTCGCATTGCTGACGAGATGAAATATGGATAAATCAGTTGCCACCGCCAATCTCCGTTATCAAATCCGTAGGTATTCTACAGGGCCGCATGACGGTGCTGTCCAGGCAGGCGATCCTGACACGGGCACTGCACAGCAAGCTGCCGCCAACCTCACCCGCTGGCGGATCGGACAGCACCTGCTGCTCAAAGTTCAGGCTGGCCGCACCACAACGCAGCAGCCGGACGCTGACCTGTAATAACTCATTAAAGCGGGCGGGATACAGGTATTCCACCTGCAGGCTATGCACGGCGAAAATCACCCCATGGCGCACTGCCAGCACATCCTGCTCAAAGCCGCGCAGGCGCAACCACTCGGTGCGGGCCCGTTCCATGAACCTGAGGTAGCTGGTGTGATAAACCACCCCGCCACAATCGGTATCCTCATAGTACACGCGCACCGGCCACTGAAACAGGGACTTTGTCATCGGATAAAATCGGGGATTTTAGAATAGAAAACGGAAGATGTCATGCCGACCCTGGCTATTATTGTCAGCGACCCTAAATGAACAGATCCGGTGTTTCCGCCCGTGGCTCATTTTCCTGCCGGTGGTGCAACCCGAAATGCTCAAAAGCAGCGCGGGTGGCCATTCTGCCACGTGAGGTGCGCATCATGAAACCCTGCTGGATCAGATAAGGCTCCAGTACATCCTCAATGGTGCCCCGTTCTTCGCTGATGGCCGCAGCCAGGCTATCGATGCCTACCGGCCCGCCATCGAACTTGTCGATAATCGTCAGCAGCAGCCGACGATCCATGGCATCGAAACCATTGGCATCCACCTTGAGCATATTCAGAGCCTGGCCCGCCACTTCGGCATCAACCCGGCCGTCCGCCTTGACCATAGCGAAATCACGCACCCGTCGCAGCAGCCGGTTTGCGATACGCGGGGTACCGCGAGCACGGCGGGCAATCTCGACAGCACCCGTATCGCTAATGGAAACGGCCAGTATCCGCGCCGCGCGCAAGACAATGCTGGTCAGCTCCTCAATGGTGTAGAATTCCAGGCGCTGCACAATACCGAAGCGGTCACGGAGTGGCGAAGTCAGTAAACCCGCCCGGGTCGTGGCACCCACCAGGGTAAAGGGCGGCAGGTCCAGCTTGATGGAGCGCGCGGCCGGCCCTTCGCCGATCATGATATCCAGCTGATAATCCTCCATGGCAGGATAGAGCACCTCTTCCACCACCGGGCTGAGGCGGTGAATTTCATCCACGAACAGCACATCGTGGGCTTCCAGATTGGTCAGCAGGGCCGCCAGATCACCGGGACGCTCTAACACCGGCCCTGAGGTATGCCGTAGATTAACTCCCATTTCCCGAGCAATGATATGGGCGAGCGTCGTCTTGCCCAGGCCCGGAGGACCGAAAATCAACGTATGATCCAGCGCCTCCTGGCGGCGCCGGGCAGCCTCGATAAAGATCGCCAACTGGGTCCGCACCGCCTCCTGTCCGACATAATCCGTCAGCTGGGCGGGACGAATGGCATGATCAACCGCCGGATCATCCGCCTGCTCATGGCCACTGATCATGCGATCGGTCTCAATCACCATCTATTTCACCACGGCCTGCAGCGCACTGCGGATCAATTCCTCGCTGTTTCTGTCCGTTGTGTCCAGCGCACGCACCATACGACCGGCTTCATGGGCCTTGTATCCCAGGGCGGTCAGGGCACTGATCGCATCACCTACCGGATCTTCCCGACTCCCAGGGTCACCACCTGCAGCTGCTGCGGTGGGCATGCGCACTGCACCCCTCATCTGTTCATCAAGACGATCGCGCATTTCGATAATTAAGCGGGCCGCAGTCTTCTTGCCCACGCCGGGCAAGCGGGTCAGGGTGAGGCTGTCATTTTCCCTGACACATTGTCCAAATTCGTCCACCGAGATGCCGGAGAGTATACTCAGCGCCAGCTTCGCCCCCACGCCGTTCACCTTGATCAAACTGCGAAACAGGGCGCGCTCGGTTTCATTGGCAAAACCATAGAGCAGGTGCGCATCGTCACGGACGATGAGATGGGTATAAATGCTGTGCTCCGCACCCAGCGGCGGCAGATCATAAAAGCTCGTCATGGTCGCCTCCAGCTCATAACCGACGCCATTGACCTCCAGCAACAGATAGGGTGCCTGCCGGCCAATGATCCTGCCCCGCAACCAACCGATCATGACAAACCACCGGCCAGCGCCGTCAACAACTGATTTTGGTGGCCATGACAAAGTGCGGCAGCCAGGGCATCAGCGGCATCGGCCTGCGGCACCGCCGGCAAATCCAGCAGCGCCTGCACCATGTGCTGTACCTGCCCCTTGTCCGCATGCCCCCGCCCCACCACGGCCTGTTTGATCTGGGTCGGGCTATATTCATGTACTGCCAGGGCATGATTGACCAGGGCGCAGATCGCCGCGCCACGGGCCTGTCCCAGCTTGAGGGCCGCCGCCGCATTGCGCTGCATAAAGACATTCTCAACCACCGCCTCATGGGGATGATAAGTCGCGATCACCTCGCACACCCCCTCATAGATCACCCTCAGCCTCCCGGGGAAATCCTCACCGGCCGTACGAATACAGCCACTGGCGATATAACGCAGCCGCGGCGCCGCTACCTCGATCACCCCGAAGCCGGTAATCCGTGAACCAGGGTCAATGCCGAGGATGCGTTTCATCATAGTGACGTTAACAAGTTGAGATAGCCTACAACCGGGCCATGACCTCGGCCGTTATATCCGCATTGGAATAGACGTTCTGGACATCGTCCAGATCTTCCAGCATATCCAGAAGCCTGAGCATTTTCCGGGCATCGTCCAACTCCAGCACCACCTCGGTAGCCGCCTCCATGGTCACTTCAGCATGTTCTGCGACTACACCGGCGGCATTCATGGCCT
This sequence comes from uncultured Gammaproteobacteria bacterium, assembly GCA_964519605.1. GTDB lineage: Bacteria > Pseudomonadota > Gammaproteobacteria > SZUA-140 > SZUA-140 > CAZFJS01. Next base: position 6,667 of record CAZFJS010000058.1, on the reverse strand, counting down.
CCTTGACAGTGACAAAAGCTTCCGCTGCCGTGAACACATCAATAGAACTATCGTCATTCACCACGATGTCATCGGCACCGGCCTCCAGTGCGGCTTCCATGATGCGATCTTCATCGCTACCCACAGGATAAGTAAGCATCCCTTTCTTGGTAAAGAGATAGGCTACCGAACCTTCAGTACCCAGATTACCGCCGCATTTGTTAAAGGCATGGCGCACCTCCGCCACGGTGCGGTTGCGGTTATCCGTCATGCAATCCACCATCACCGCCACCCCGCCGGGACCGTAGCCCTCATAGCGTGTTTCCTGGTAGTTGACGCCTTCCAGATCACCCGCCCCCCGCTTGATTGCCCGTTCGATGGTATCCTTGGGCATATTGCTGCCCAGCGCCTTATCGATGGCTGTGCGCAGGCGCGGGTTGGCCGCGGCATCCGGACCGCCCAGGCGTGAGGAAACGGTAATTTCGCGGATAAGTTTGGTAAAAAGTTTGCCGCGCTTGGCGTCCTGGGCCCCCTTACGATGCTGAATATTAGCCCACTTGCTATGTCCTGCCATAATCTTCTGTAACCTTAAATGAATATCAGTTCTTAAATTGCTCAGCGCTTTCCCGAATCACTATAAGGCCAGCATCCGCTCCAGGGCGACCTTGGCTTGCCGGGCCTCATCCTCCGGCACAGAGATCCGGTTCATCACCTTGCCGGCCACAAGATTTTCCAGGCTCCACAGCAAATGTCGAGGGTCGATACGAAACATGGTGGAACACATACAGATGGTGGGCGACATGAAATGAATCGATTTGCCCTCTGCCTGAAAACGCTCATGGAGACGTTTCACCAGATTCAGCTCCGTTCCCACCAACCAGCGGCTGCCGGCAGGCGCATCGGCAATGGTACTAATGATGCTTTCCGTGGAACCCACATAGTGGGACTTCCGGCAAACCTCTAAAGAGGCCTCGGGATGAGAGATCACTTGGGTCTCGGGATAGCGGGCCAGGAACTGATCGATATGTTCCGGCTTGAACATCTGATGCACGGAACAAAAACCTTTCCACAGAATCAACCGTGCCTTCCTGATCTGTTCAATTGTCAGCCCCCCCCGGGGCTGGTTGAAATCCCAGACCGCCATTTCCTCGAGGGGCATACCCATGGCATGGACCGTATTCCGGCCTAGATGTTCATCGGGGAAGAACAGCACTTTCTCGCGGCGGGCATAGGACCATTCGAGAATCTTCCGGGCATTGGATGAGGTACAGACGATCCCCCCGTGGCGACCACAAAAAGCCTTGAGGTCAGCGGCGGAATTGATGTAGGTGACAGGCGTCAGCTGTTCATCAGGCGTCAGCGCACTCGCCAGTTCCCGCCAGGCACGTTCTACCTTGGCGAGGTTGGCCATATCGGCCATGGAACAACCTGCCGCCAGATCCGGCAGCACAACCTGCTGTTCAGGACGGGAGAGAATATCCGCCACTTCAGCCATGAAGTGTACACCGCAAAAGACGATATATTCTGCATCGGAGGCCGCCGCCAACCGGGACAGTTTGAGGGAATCACCGGAGAAATCTGCATGCCGGAACACCTCTTCACGTTGGTAGTGGTGCCCCAGGATCACCAGGCGCTCACCCAGGGCCTGTTTGGCCGCCTGGATACGCGCCTGACATTCGTCATCCTCCAGCGCTGAAAACTGCTGCATTGCCACGGCGGAAACGGCCATCCACACACACCTCGAATCGAAAGGGAACTGCGTCTAGTTTAACAGACAGCCGGGTAGCCTGCGCAAGCCTCACCGGGGAGCCATCATTCACGCACTTTGCGCAAGCGGATGGCCAGCTCCCGCAGCTGAGCTTCGCTGACCGGAGAGGGTGCATCGGTCAACAGGCAGTTGGCGGTCTGCGTCTTGGGGAAGGGGATCACCTCGCGAATAGAAGAGGCGCCGCACATCAACATCACCAGGCGATCCAGACCAAAGGCGATACCACCATGCGGCGGGCAACCGTACTGCAGCGCCTGCAAAAGAAAACCGAACTTCTCCTCGGCCTCTTCATCACCGATGCCCAGCAGGCGCAGCACTGCGGCCTGCATCGCGGCGCTATGGATACGGATAGAACCACCACCGATTTCCATGCCGTTCAGCACCATATCGTAGGCCTGCGACTTGCACTCACCCGGCGCCTTCAACAGGCTTTCCACATCCGCTACCCCAGGACGGGTGAAAGGATGATGCAGTGCACTCCAGCGCTCATTGCTTTCATCCCACTCAAACATCGGGAAATCCACCACCCAGACCGGCTTCCAGCCATACGTGACCAGATCCCGATCGTGACCCAGCCGAACCCGCAATGCACCCAGAGATTCATTGACCACCGTAGCCTTGTCGGCCCCGAAAAAGATCAGGTCTCCCTGCTGTGCACCGCTGCGTGCCATGATCCCGGCAATGGTCTCATCCGGCAGAAATTTCAGAATGGGGGACTGTAGCCCCTCCCGCCCGCTGGTATGGTCATTGACCTTAATATAGGCCAGACCTTTTGCACCATAAATCCCGACAAAGCGGGTATAGTCGTCGATCTCCTTGCGGGTCAAGCTGCCACCTGCCGGCAAGCGCAGCGCCGCCACCCGCCCATGAGGATCATTGGCGGGTGCGGAAAAAACCTTGAAATCCACCTGCTTCATGAGATCCGTAAGATCCACCAGCTCCAGGGGAATACGCAAGTCAGGCCGATCCACCCCGTAGCGGGAAACCGCCTCGGCATGGGTCATGCGGGGGAAGGGCTTGGGCAGCGGAACTTCCAGAACCCTGGCAAACAGACTGCGGATCATCTCCTCCATGAGCGTCATCAGCTGATCTTCACCCAGGAAAGAGGCCTCGATATCCAGCTGGGTGAATTCCGGCTGCCGGTCGGCGCGCAGATCCTCGTCGCGGAAACAACGCACGATCTGATAATAACGCTCCATACCGGCAATCATCAGCAACTGCTTGAACAATTGCGGCGACTGGGGCAGGGCATAAAATTCACCGCTGTGATTGCGGCTGGGCACCAGAAAATCCCGTGCGCCCTCGGGGGTCGACTTGGTGAGGATGGGCGTCTCGATCTCCATAAAACCCTGCGCTTCAAGGAAACCGCGCAGATTACGGCAGACCTCGGCGCGCAGGCGCAGACGCTGAAACATGTGCGGGCGACGCAGATCGATATAGCGATAGCGCAGCCGCACGTCCTCACCCACTTCGGTTTCTTCATCCAGCGGGAAGGGAGGCGTTTCAGCCTGATTGAGGATTTCCACCTCGTGTCCGACCACCTCCACCTTCCCGGTGGCAAGATCAGGATTCTCCGTGCCTTCGGGACGATACCGCACCCGCCCCCTGACCCGCAGCACGTATTCGCTGCGCACCCGCTCGGCGATCAGAAAACTCTCCGGCTGTTCAGGGTCGAACACCACCTGCACCAGGCCCTCGCGATCACGCAGATCGACAAAGATCACCCCCCCATGATCGCGCCGCCGGTGCATCCAGCCGCAGAGTTCAACATCCTGATCCACCAGGGATTCATTCACGAAACCGCAATAATGACTGCGCATAGGGTACCTTGCCGAATTTCAAAGGGTGCCATGTTAAGTGCTGGGCTGATTTTGCGCAAGCAGGAAGGCCCCGGCAGATCGGGGCGGAAGGAAAACCAGGATACTCACAGGCGGCCGCGCGATGAGTCGCACAACCAGGGAGGTGATACCCGGCGCGGCCTTATGCCGCAGTGCAGGGCAAGCCTGCTACTGCAAGGGGCTATTCGCTACAGGCGTTGCAGGCACCGGCGCCACAGGCCTGCGGCGGTTTGCTGTCTTTTGCGGGCTTGGCGGCCTGTTTTTTGCCGCTGTCCTTGAAATCGGTTTCATACCAGCCACTGCCCTTGAGCCGAAAACCGGCAGCCGAGATCTGCTTTCTGAGGGCGGGTTTGCCACAAGCCGGGCATTCGGTCAGCAGCGGATCGCTCATTTTCTGCAAGGCCTCCAGGCCATGTCCACACGATGAACAGGTATACTCGTAAATCGGCATAACAACTCCCCTACAAACTTGGCAATTCTGTCATTCCAGAATCATAGATAAGGTCATTCACAAGAAAAAACAAGTGCCGCCGACCCGGGCGGACAGCCGCATCATTATTGCCGATTCAGCGCCTGATTGCTATGCCGCCCATCCATCTGTTAGTTTCCCCTGATGACTGGCACTCGCTCCAAAGAACTGAAAACCATTTTTTCATTGCTGCCCTATCTGTGGGAATACCGTGGCCGGGTGCTGCTCGCGCTGTTCTTTCTGGTGCTGGCCAAAGTCGCCAGCGTTAGCATCCCGCTGCTCCTGAAGCACATTGTCGATAATCTCGACGCCAGCCAACACCCCATCCTGGTGCTGCCGCTGTCCCTGATTCTGGCCTATGGCCTGCTGCGTATCGCCAGCGTGCTGTTCGGCGAACTGCGGGACGCCGTTTTCGCCAAGGTGACCCAGCGCTCGATTCGCCGCATTGCCTTAAAGCTGTTCCGGCACCTTCACGCCCTGAGTCTGCGTTTTCACCTGGATCGCCAGACCGGGGGGGTCTCGCGGGATATCGAGCGGGGCTCCCGCGGCATCAGTTTCCTGCTCAACTTTATGGTGTTCAACATTCTGCCTACCCTGGTGGAAATCAGCCTGATCGCGGTGATCCTGCTGGTCAATTACAGCATCATGTTTGCCCTGATCCCCTTCATCACGGCAGCCATTTATGTCGCTTTCACCCTGATCATCACAGAATGGCGCATGAAGTTCCGCCGCGAAATGAATGAAATGGACTCCCGCGCCAATACCCGCGCCATCGACAGCCTGCTCAATTACGAAACCGTCAAGTATTTCGGCAATGAAGACTTCGAGGCCCAGCGTTATGACGAAAACCTGCAGGTCTGGGAACGGGCCGCCGTCAGGAGCCAGACTTCCCTGGCGGCGCTCAATATCGGCCAGGGCAGCATTATCGCCATCGGCATCACCCTGCTGATGCTGCTGGCCGCCCGCAATGTGGCCAACGGCGCCATGACACTGGGCGATCTGGTGCTCATCAATGCCTATCTGCTGCAGATGTTCATCCCCATGAACTTCCTGGGTTTTGTCTATCGTGAAATCAAACACTCCCTGGCCGATATGGAACGCATGTTCCGTCTGCTCCAGGAACATGAGGAAATCTGCGACCGCCCGGGTGCGGCACCCCTGCTTATCCGCCAGGGCGAAGTCTGCTTCAGTCACGTCACCTTCGCCTATACGCCGGCGCGCCAAATTCTCGATGATGTCAGCTTCACCATTCCACCGGGACACAAGGTGGCGGTGGTCGGCGCCAGTGGTGGCGGAAAATCCACCCTGGTCAGGTTACTGTTCCGTTTCTATGACGTGGATCAGGGCAGCATTAGCATCGATGGCACCGATATTCGCACCGTCACACAGCGCAGCCTGCGCGCCGCCATCGGCATCGTGCCCCAGGATACGGTACTGTTCAATGACACCATCTACTACAATATCGCCTATGCACAACCCACGGCATCACGACAGGAAGTGATCCGCGCCGCCGAAATGGCCCACCTGAAGCAGTTTATCGCAAATCTGCCGGAGGGCTACGACACCATGGTGGGCGAGCGCGGCCTGAAGGTTTCCGGTGGCGAAAAACAGCGCATTGCCATCGCCCGGGCCATTCTCAAGAATCCTCGCATCCTGGTGTTCGACGAGGCTACCTCCGCACTGGACTCGGAATCCGAGCAGGCCATTCTGTCCGCCCTGCGGGAAGTGGCTGAAAACCATACCACTCTGGTGATTGCCCACCGCCTCTCTACCATCATCGATGCCAATCGTATCCTGGTCATGGAAAAAGGTCGCATCGTGGAAACCGGCACTCATCAGGAACTGCTGGCCACCGGCAAGGTCTATGCGAACATGTGGGCCCTGCAGCAGCAGGAACGTCGGTCACCGTCACTCCTGAAACCTGAGGCGCTGAAATGAAATCACCTTTTTCCCTCTTTTATCTGCTGATTTTTCTCTTTCTGGTGGGCTTCCTGCTGGCCTTCGTGCAGATCGGCATCCTCACGGTAGCCTTTGATAAACTGGGACTGTCACCTCATTCCGCCATCCTGCTCTTGCTGCTCTCTCTGTTTGGCAGCGCCATCAATTTGCCCCTGTTTTCCGTCACCGCGCAGCGCCCCACCACCCTGGAAAACCTGCCACCACAATTGCAGGGGCTGTTACGGCAGGCCATGAAAGAATTCCGAGGTAAAACCATTATTGCCGTCAATCTGGGCGGCTGCGTCATCCCTGTGGCCTTTACCCTTTATCTGCTGGGACAGCACCCCCTGCCGCTGCTGCAGGTGATCCCGGCCATCGCCCTGGTCAGTATGGTCTGTTATTTCTTCAGCCGACCGGTGCCGGGCTTAGGCATCGGCATGCCAATCTTCGTCGCACCGATCACCGCCGCAGTGGTTGCCCTGCTGATCAATCAGGCACACAGCGCCCCACTGGCCTATATCTCAGGCACCCTGGGCGTGCTGATCGGCGCTGATATCATGCGCCTCAGCACCATCCGCTCCATGGGCGTGCCCATGGCCTCCATCGGTGGGGCCGGCACTTTTGATGGCATCTTTCTCACCGGCATTATCGCCGCCCTGCTGGCCTAGAGAAATA
>CAZFJS010000057.1:9952-11042 GCA_964519605.1 uncultured Gammaproteobacteria bacterium | reverse complement strand
GCTGCCATTGTAGCGGGCCAGGGCCCTGCTCAGGTCACCTTTTTCCAGATCCAGATAGTAGCGCAGAATGGTGCATCCCAGGCGCAGATTGGTGCGTGGTTTGTGCAGGTTATCATCAGGCCGGCCGATTTCCTGCAGCCAGAAGGGCATCACCTGCATCAGTCCCTGGGCGCCTGCCGAAGAAATGGCCCAACGGTCAAAGTTGCTTTCCACATCGATGACCGCCAGCACCAGTTCCGCAGGGAGCCCCGCGCGGCGAGCCTCTTGATGCACCAGTTTTAGCAGGGAAATCCTTTCCAGGTGATTCGGCAGCCGTTGTTTCAGGCGGGTGGACATATCCAGCAGCCAGACTTCTGCGGAAAAATGATCCGCAAAGCTGTTGCTGTCCCTGATGGCCTGGCGAAGAATCCGGCGCAGCTGCGGGTCGGCGGCATCATTGACGGAAGCCTGGGTGTTCTGCCATAACAATGGCAGGAGGAGCGCAAGCAGAAGCGGCCAGCAGCGTTGCTGACTTTGTAGGAATGGCAGTGCTGTGTCGGGGTAGTTCGCGTGCATCCTGACTCCGGAGACTGGCAGGGGGGAACTACCTTATATCGGCCTCCGCGAGGCGTGACTTGAGAAAATCACAGAGCTGGGCCAGGGGGATCTCCTGTACCTCTGGATCGTGGCGCTGCTTGTATTCCACGACTCCTTTATCGAGACCCCGTTCCCCCAGCACCAGACGGTGTGTGATGCCAATGAGGTCCATATCGGCGAACATGACGCCGGGGCGCTCCCGGCGGTCATCGAACAGCAGCTCGAATCCCGCTGCCAAAAGTTCCTGACGCAGTGCCTCCGCCGCCGCCTGCAGGCGCTGGGATTTGTGCATATTGAGGGGCAGCAGGGCGAGCTGGAAGGGGGCGATGGCTGCAGGCCAGATGATGCCACGATCATCGTGGTGTTGTTCCACCGCCGCGGCGACGATGCGTGACACGCCGATGCCATAACAGCCCATGTTCATCAGGACGCTATGACCCTGCTCGTCCAGGCAGGTTGCCTGCATGGCCGCACTGTATTTGTCGCCCAGCTGGAAGATATGTCCCACTTCAAT
>CAZFJS010000057.1:6819-9852 GCA_964519605.1 uncultured Gammaproteobacteria bacterium | reverse complement strand
GCGGGTGGACGGGGGGTCGTGGGGGGAAGAGCCGGCGCCAGCTCCACGTTAGCGGCATAGTCGCTGGCAGTGGAGAAGGCGATCGCATCCTCGCCGGCGTCGGCCAGCACATGAAACTCGTGGGAAAGCCGCCCCCCGATGCTGCCGGTATCCGCCTCCACGGCGCGGAAGTCCAGCCCCAGTCGGGTGAATATCCGGCTGTAGGCCTGGTGCATCTGCTGGTAGCTTTCCTGCAGAGAGTCCTGGTCGAGATGAAAGGAATAGGCATCTTTCATGATAAATTCCCGCGCCCGCATGACGCCGAAGCGAGGCCGTATTTCATCGCGGAACTTGCTCTGGATCTGATAGAACACAGCCGGGAGCTGACGATAGCTGCGGATTTCCCGCCGCATCAGGTCGGTGATGATTTCTTCGTGGGTAGGACCGAAACAGAAGAGGCGCTGGTGTCTGTCCTGCAGACGCAGCAACTCCGGTCCGTACTCGTCCCAGCGGCCGGATTCCTGCCAGAGTTCGGCGGGCTGTACTGCGGGCATGAGGATTTCCTGCGCCCCGCTACGGTCCATCTCCTCACGGACGATACGGCTGACCTTATGCAGCACCCGCAGACCCAGCGGCAGCCAGGTGTAAAGTCCGGCGGCAAGACGGCGGATCATACCGGCCCGCAGCATCAACTGATGGCTGATGATTTCGGCATCGGCAGGTGTTTCTTTGAGCGTGGCTAATAGCAGTCTGGAGGTGCGCATGATAGGTCTCAGGAGTTGTTAACAGACTCTAGAGCGAACTCCAGTTGGATTTTCGGCGCCAGCGAATCTTGGGGATGATCAGGCCGATGAGCATGCCCAGCAAAATGACCCCGGCGCCGGTCATGAACCAGTCCCTGTCCGAGCGGTCGTTGAGCGTCTTGTTTTCCTGGCGGGTGAGTTGGAACTCTGTTTCCAGTTGCTGGAGTTTTGTTTTCAGGGTCTTGTTCTCCTGGTCCAGCGCCAGGGCGCTTGCCGAGGTCTTTTTGATGCGCTGCAGTTCCCGGTCGAGTTGCTGGTTATCACCGCTAAATTTTTTCAGGCGGCTGGCCAGTTGGTTTTTTTCCTGCAGCAGGCGGTTGTACTTGGCATTCAGGTCAGTGCTGAGCTGCTTGAGACGAGTCACTTCCTTTTCTGTTGTCGCCAGTCTTTTCCGGGCGCTGGGGCGTGGGTCCAGGTAGCGGCTGATCACCCAGCCTTCGGTGCCGTCAGCGGCGCGTACCTGGCTGTAACCGGATTCCGGGTTGCTTTGCAACACCTCCACAGGGGTACCACTGGGCAGCATGCGCAGTATTTGATACTGGGTGCTTTCACCGCTGCGCAGGGTAATTTCCAGCTGGTCGGTGACAAAGCGCTGTTCGCCCGCGACGACAGTAGTGGTAATGAGGATGCTTAGTAGCAGGAAGAGTTTGTACACATTCGGTCCTTAATTCCCGGGGGTTGTTATTTGCAGTGGAGACTTTATGCGCTGCCCCGGACAAGATCAATAGCCAGCGAGGTGTTTTTCCCATTGCAGTGCAGTATGAACAATGTGATCCAGATCATCGTGGCAGGGTGTCCAGTCCAGTGCGGCGCGGATGGCCCGGGAATCCGCCGTCAGTGCCGGGGGGTCGCCTGGGCGTCGTGCGGTTTCCCTGATATTCAGCTCAGTGCCGGCGGCCCGCTGGACGGCGTCTAGCACCTCGCGCACGCTGTAGCCATGTCCATAGCCGCAATTCAGGGTCGTGGCCGGGCCCCCCGCCGTGAGATAGTCCAGCGCCCGCAGATGGGCGGCGGCCAGATCATCCACATGGATATAGTCACGGATGCAGGTGCCATCCGGGGTAGGATAATCGGTGCCGAATATATCGATATGATCCCGCTTGCCGAGGGCGGTCTCACAGGCCACTTTGATCAGATGGGTGGCCTCAGGGGTCGACTGGCCCAGCTGTCCTGCCGGATCTGCGCCGGCGACATTGAAATAACGCAGGATGACATAGCGCAGTCCGTGGGCGGCCGCCAGGTCGCGTAACATCCATTCGCTCATCAGCTTGGAGCTGCCATAAGGGTTAATGGGCGCCGTGGGCATGGATTCGGATAAGTGGGTGTTTTCGGGTATGCCGTAGACAGCGGCAGTGGACGAAAAAATGAACTGTTCGACCCCCCCCCGGGCACAGCATTCCAGCAGATTGCGGGTATTGCAGGTGTTGTTGCGGTAATACTTCAGCGGATCGCTGACGGACTCCGGCACGACGATATGGGCGGCAAAATGGAGCACGGTCCGGATCGGGTAGTCGCGCAGCAGCTGCGCCACCAGGGCCATATCGCCGGTATTTCCCTCAATGAGTTCACCATACAGGACGGCATCCCTGAAGCCGGTGGAGAGATTATCCAACACGACCAAGTGTGCGCCGCGTGCCCCTAGTTGCTTGATGACATGGCTGCCGATGTAGCCGGCGCCGCCAGTGACCAGGATGGCATGATTCTTCATGGGTGGTTTGTATCCCTGATGGTTGAATTACTGCTAACAGCAGTTGCCGCCGCCGTCATTGCAGGCGCCGCTATGTTGGGCGCCTTTGGTCTCACTGGCGGGCCGCCGGGTGCCGGTAGGGGCACACCAGCCGCGGGCTTCTCGCGGGTTGGCCGGGGCGATACCGATGAAATCATCCCGGTAGGGGCCACCGGTCAGTAGCCGGAAGGTGCGTTCACAAACTGCCATGCGCTCACCGCGGGGGAACACGTGTCCTTCATCATCACTGACTTCGGAGAAGGGACCTTTGTAGATGACGGCATGTCCCAGGTCCATGCATGGCGTATCTTCCCCTTTGACGGCCGTGATGGTTGCCGAACGGAACTCGATGCCTTCAACGACCTGCCAGGGTTCGTTGTCCCATTTATCCACTTGCACGGCCAGGAAGCCAGCGCTGGTGAATTCCTTGACGAAGTCCTGTTCCTGGAAGGCGCCCGAAATACAGCCGCTCCACAATTCAGAATTTTGCTTGAGATGAGCGGGTACGGTCTCATCGCTGACGAT
>CAZFJS010000057.1:0-6719 GCA_964519605.1 uncultured Gammaproteobacteria bacterium | reverse complement strand
ACATCCAGCGCCAGATCCTGGATATAGCCCTTGACGAAGCGTACCCGGTTGCCGCCCAGCTTATCGGCCATTTCCTGTTGGTATTTGCGTGCCAGGGCCAGCATGTCATCATTCATATCGATGCCGATGACCTGGCCCTTGGCGCCGACGATCTGAGCTGCCATGTAGCAGATCTTGCCACCACCGCTGCCCAGGTCCAGTACGACATCGCCCGTCTGCACATAACGGGAGGGGTCACCGCAGCCATAGTCTTTCTCGATGATTTCCCGGGGCAGCAGTTGCAGCAGGCCCTGGTCATAGTTGACGGGACAGCAGAGGCTGGGTTGCACTGCCTGTGCCCCTTCCGAATAGCGTTCCAGGACGGAGGCCTTGGTATTCATTGAGTGACTCCTTGATGGTCGTATGGCTTCATTATACTGGATCATGCTGCCCTGTGCAGCGGGATCCACTGATGGGTGTCATAAATTTGTACTGCTGCTGGCAGTCGGGCTCTGAGCATGCTCGACTGAAGAAAAGAGGGCGGGTTTACTTCAGGGCACCACCGCAGCTGCTGCCCTGGCCGGCGGTGCAGCCGTAGCAATGATTTTTGACGACGATGGGCAGTCCTTCGATATGCTGTCCTACCAGTTCCTGAATATGTACGCGCGTCTTTGCCCGCTGCTTTAAGGGCAGTCCCAGCATCTGGTTGAAATCGCAGTCGTAGACATAGCCCTGCCAGTCGATGCTGATGAGATGGCGGCACATGACGCTTTCCAGGTTTTGTACCTGGTAGGCGTTACGTAGCAGCGCCATGTATTCTTCGAATTTTCCCTGCGAAACCAGCATGCTGCCAAAGCGTTGTATGGGCATATTGGTGATGGTGAAAATGCCGTTGAAAGCGATTTGGTAGTGGTCCCAGAGGTATGCCTTGTAATCTTTTTCCAGGCTCTGCTGTGGTGGTGGCAGCGTCGCACCCTGGGGGTTGTAGACCAGGTTCAGTGTCAGGCCGCTGCCGGCCAGGCCGTAGCCCAGGCGGTTGAGTTTTTTCAGGGCGCGGATACTGGTGGCGAATACCCCCTTGCCGCGCTGTCTGTTGACATTATCTTCCAGATAGCAGGGCAGGGAGGCAACAATTTCTACCTCATTTAACGCCAGGAATGCCGCCAGGTCGCCCTGGTCTGGTTCTTCCAGGATGGTGAGGTTGCAACGGTCGATGATATGAATTCCCATGTTTCTCGCTATCCCGATCAACTCGCGGAAATAAGGGTTCATTTCCGGTGCCCCGCCGGTGAGATCCAGGGTGTGGGCGGTGGATTGGCGCAGGAAATTCAGCACTTCCATCATGGTTTCACGGGACATGGCCTCAGTGCGCCGCGGCCCGGCGTTAACATGGCAGTGGATGCATTGCTGGTTGCAACGATAGCCGAGATTCACCTGCAAGGTGTCCAGGCGAGTATGCTGAATAGCCGGGAAGTCGCTGATTTCCAGTAAGGGCAGTGTGGCGTGCATAATGTCCTCGAAATAATTTTAGGATGCTTGCGGTTTTTCCGGTCTCGATTTTTTGAAGAATACCGGGATGAGTGAAAATGCGCCCAGCAGGGCCAGTGAGATCAGGGCCTCGCGGGACATGAGTTGATCCAGCCTGTCGATACGTCCCAGCGACTGGCCGAGATTGGCGAAGACAAAAGTACCGGGGGTGATGCCGATGGCAGTGGCGAGGAAATAACTACGGACCTTCATGGGTGTGAAGGCAGGCACCAGATTGATCAGCCAGAAAGGGAAAACCGGTACTAGCCGCAGGAATAACAGATAATTAAAGGCATTGCGATCAAAGCCGGCAATAATTTTCCGAGCCATGTTTCCCATCCGGCGCTGCGCGGCTTCCGCAAACAGATAACGGGCCGCCAGAAACACCAGAGTGGCACCGAGGCTGGCCGAAAATATGATGAGCAGCGTGCCGGTCCAGCGGCCGAACAGAAAGCCGACGGTGAGAGACAACATCAGGGCGCCGGGGATGCTCAGGGCGGTGGACAGGGTGTACACGACGACAGTGAGTAGCAGCATGAGACTATAATGTGCGGCCGTATACTGCAGCAGGGCATCGCGGTTGTTCTTAATGGTGTCCAGTGTCAGGTACTGATCACCGCCGAGCAGGAAAAAGGCGGCCAGACCGCCGATGAACAGAACCAATATCAGTAGTTTCAGGGTGCCAGATGCGCTGCGCACGGGCTTGTTTTCAGTCGTCATGGGGATTCCTGGGTCTCTGGCTGGTAGCGGTAGACCAGTGTGTTGGGGTGAAAGGCATACCACGCAAACCAGAAGCCGGTAGTGCTCACCAGTTCGCGGCCGTCTTCATCCTGGGCGCTGGCTGACTGCGAACGCTTATCATACAGGATACGGATGTTTTTTGTGGCAAAGCGATCCTCAACGACTCCCGGCGACCGGGCGAGCTCCGAAAAGGGGTAGGCCTTGTAACGACCGGCAATGGCAATGCCCAGCACCCGCGCCTTGGGGTGAAAGCGGGGGTCTTTGTGGCGCACCGGGAAAAAGATACCCCGGCTGTCGGTATAGCCGGCGTAGGGATCGCGGTCATAGTCCCGGCGATAGCCGGTATCACGGGAGAGCACCAGCGTATCCTGATGGCGCTTCCGCCAATCCCGCCAAGTCGTATGGGTGAGTGGCAGCTGAGTCAGGTGGGTGCCCTTGAGCGGCCCGGAGACGGCCTGTGCCAGCAGCTGCGACCATAGTGAGGCCGTTTCTCGGTCGTAGAACAATACGTCGCTGTTGTATAACAGGCCGGAAACACCGAAATGATAGCTTTGCCCCCGGGTCCGGGCCGAAAAGGCCATGCCGGTGCCGCACAGTGGGCAGAAGCTGATGACCACCGCTTTGTCGTCAAAGCGGTCGTTGACGATTTCATGCCAGTTGAGAATGGCGATGGGATAGGCCTTGCTGATACCTCGATAGTTCAGACCCAGCACCCGATCACTGGGACGCAGCCCTGTGGCCTGGGCCGCCGCGACGAAACGGGGCCGGTCGATGGCGGGGATACCGTCCCGGGGTGGTCCACCTGCGAGAATCTCGTCTGCAGGTACCAGAGCGCCACTGAGGTCAAAGCTATTTTTGCTGGCTCCGTGCACGATTAGTGCTGGCAGCGCCAGTAACAGGATAGCAAGCCCGCGCAGGGCATGCCCTTGTCGACGAATCGGGCTCGGGTCGCTTGCCAGCGGGTTTAGGTGGTTGATCTCAACGGTGGTTTGTGATGGCATGAGGATAGATCGCGTCACTAAGTGGATATCGACTAGTCGTGTCTGCCACGGATAACTTACTGGGGCTTGTTTCTCCGCAGGCCGTTGGGTTGCGGATGAATCTGCTATGCAGAGGGGGAAAATGGAGGGATCCAAAAGCGGGCAGTTGCCGTCATAGTATTTTTGGGCGTAAAATCCAGGGTTTTACCCGATAAAAGCCTCTGCAGAATCAATTGGGTCGCCGATGTGCGAGGCGGCGCATGCATGTGTAGCCTGTTGGCTAATGCGTGGGGCGAGGGGTGTTTCAGCAGTTTCAGTGATGGAGTGCAATATATGCCGATCAGGGTGGCGGTGCCAAAAGAGAGATTCCCCGGCGAGAAACGGGTTGCGCTGGTGCCGGAAACGGTGGCGCGCGTTGTTAAGCTGGGTTTTGAGGTCAAGGTGGAACAAGGGGCGGGTGCCGGAGCCTACTATGCCGACGAGGCCTATGAGGCGGCTGGGGCTGCGCTCATCGAAGGTGCTGCGGCACTGTATGAACAGGCGGATATCGTTTGTAAGGTACAGCCTCCGGATGAAAATGAAGTCGCATTATTCCGCCAGGGCCTGGTTTCTATAGGTCTGCTGAACAGCTATCGTCATCCTGATGTGGTTCGTCAATTGCAACTCCAGGGTGTGACCAGTTTTGCCATGGAGCTGGTGCCGCGGATCACCCGGGCCCAGGCGATGGATGTCCTGTCATCTCAGGCAACCGTGGTGGGTTACCAGGGCGTGCTCATGGCGGCGGAACTATGTAACCGTTTTTTTCCCATGTTGACCACCGCGGCCGGCACCATCCGGCCTGCCAAGGTGCTGATCCTGGGCGCCGGGGTGGCCGGGTTGCAGGCGATCGCCACTGCCCGGCGGTTGGGGGCGGTGGTGCAGGCCTATGATGTGCGCCGGGCGGCGCGGGAGCAGGTAGAGTCCTTAGGCGCGAAATTCCTGCAGGTGGAGCTGGATGCCGAGGCGGAAGGCGGTTATGCCCGCGCCCTGAGTGAGGAAGAAAAGCAACGGGAGCAGGCCTTGTTGTGGCGCAGTGTGGAGGAAGCCGATGTGGTGATTTCCACTGCCCAGATTCCCGGCCGGGAGGCCCCTCGTCTTATTTCCACCTCGATGGCGGAGGCGATGAAAGCTGGTGCCGTGATCATCGACCTGGCCGCTGAATCCGGGGGTAACTGCGAGCTGACCGTGCCCGGTGAGCAGATTGAGCATCAGGGTGTGATGATATGGGGGCCCTTGAATGTCCCCAGTCGTCTGGCCATTCACGCGAGTGAGATGTACGCCAAGAATATTTATAACTTCCTCGGTTTGCTGGGTCGGGAGGCCGAGGCCCCGGTCTTTGATTGGGAAGATGAGATTCTGGCCGGCAGCGTGGTGACCCACGGTGGCGAGATCAAGCAGCCAGCGATTCGTGAACTGGTGGAGGGACAACAATCGTGATTGAAGGTATCTGGGCGGCATTGTTTATTGTTGTACTCGCCGGTTTCACCGGCTATGAGGTGATCAGCCGGGTGCCGGTCATTCTTCATACGCCATTAATGTCAGGGTCCAACTTCATCCACGGCATCGTGCTGGTGGGCGCCATGATGGCCCTGGGGCATGCGGATTCTCTGCTGGAAGAACTGCTGGGTTTTGTCGGGGTGCTGCTGGCCGCCATGAATGCTGTGGGTGGTTATGTGGTGACCGAGCGTATGCTGGCGATGTTTGAAAAGAAAAAGCGCAAAGGGGCCTGACAGTGGAAAATCTGATTCAAGCGGCCTATTTCACCACCGTTCTACTATTTATTCTTGGCCTGAAGCGCATGAGCTCACCGGCCACCGCGCGTAGCGGTATCGTCTGGGCTGGCGTGGCCATGGGGATCGCTGTGGTGGTTACCATACTGTGGCCGGGTCTGCACAATATCGGCCTGATACTGACCGCCATTTTTATTGGTGCAGTGGCAGCCTGGGTCAGTGGGCGCAAGGTGCAAATGACCAACATGCCCCAGATGGTTGCCATCTATAATGGGATGGGCGGTGGCGCCGCCGCTGCGATCGCGGTGGTAGAACTGTTGCGAGGTGAGTTGCCGGATACCGGTATGGTGGCCCTCAGTGTCATCGGTGGCCTGATCGGGGCGGTGGCCTTCAGCGGCAGCATGATTGCTTTTGCTAAATTGCAGGGTCTGATCAGCGGTCGGCCGGTGACTTTCCCAGCCCAGAAAACCTTCAATCTGGTGGTGCTGGTCGTCGCGCTGCTATTCGGTGCCAGTCTGCTGGATGGTGACAGCGGGGTGATCCTGATCCTGCTGTTTTTCCTGGTGACGCTGGCCTTTGGTGTACTCATGACCCTGCCCATCGGCGGCGCCGATATGCCGGTGGTGATTTCCCTGTTCAATGCCCTGACGGGTATGGCAGTGGGTTTCGAGGGCTTTGCCCTGGGTAATGCGGCCATGATCGTCGCTGGCACTGTGGTGGGCGCGGCGGGCACCCTATTGACTCAGCTGATGGCCAAGGCCATGAACCGCTCCCTGGCGAATGTGCTGTTCGGCAGTTTTGGCAAAGTTCAGAGTGGTCCGGCGAGCGAAATTTCCGGCAATCTGAAGCCCATTGAAGGCGAGGATGCCGCCATCATGCTGCGCTACGCCTCCAAGATCATTGTCGTAACGGGTTATGGGATGGCGGTGGCACAGGCGCAGCACAAGATTCGTGAGCTGACAGATCTGCTGGAGGCCGAGGGGATTGAGGTGAAGTTTGCTATCCACCCGGTGGCAGGGCGCATGCCGGGGCATATGAATGTCCTGTTGGCCGAAGCCGGGGTCCCCTACGAACGCCTGTTCGATCTGGAGGAAATCAATGCCGAGTTCGCCAGTGCCGATGTGGCCGTGGTGATCGGCGCCAATGATGTGGTCAATCCGCTGGCCCGCACTGATCCCAGCAGCCCGATTTTCGGTATGCCTATTCTCAATGTTGATCAGGCGGAAAATGTGCTGGTGATCAAACGCGGTCAGGGTACGGGCTTTGCGGGTATCGAGAACGAACTCTTCTACAAGGATAACACCCGTATGCTTTACGGTGATGCCCAGTCCGTGGTCAATGACCTGATCCAGTACCTGAAACAGTTGTAGCAGCGGTGCGCCGCCTCAGGTCTTGCCCTCATCTGGCGGCTGGGATTGTTCCAGCGTCTGCTGGATGCGGGCGCGGGCCTCATTCGGCAGATGCAGCCTGTCGGTACCCTCCCGATGCAGGAACCTCCGGCTGGCAGCGCTAAGGAATTTAATCTGTTGCTGGTAATGGCAACACATCTTGCAGACCAGCAGGTGCATTCTGACCGTCAGGCGTTCTTTCAGAGTCAGCTTGCGGTCCTGTGCCTGGGTGACCAGTTCGCTGACCTCTTTGCAGGATTTCATAAGGTTTTACCTAAGCTACATCAAACCATCGGGTCTCAAGACAGCGCCTGAGACGCATCCGCGCCCGCGAC
>CAZFJS010000056.1:5812-11079 GCA_964519605.1 uncultured Gammaproteobacteria bacterium | reverse complement strand
CCGCTGCAAACAATCTCCGTGATGTTCTGCGGTTGGCCATCAAACACACCCCTTCCCATGCCGCAATCGTTGTCTGGGATACACAATGCGAGCTCGCAGTGGCGCTCACGGCGGCCTACAGACGCTGCCTGCCTGATGCGACATTCATCGAATTTAACCCGCTTTCACCGGAGACGGTGCGCGCCGCGTTTGCGCAACTCAGCCCTGGAGATTTAGTGGTCCTGATTCAGTCCACTAGCTTTCGTCTGGACGCATTCCGTATTCGCATCGAACTTTTCAAGCGCGCGCTCAAGGTCATCGAACACCCGCATTTAGCACGCCTGCCGGGTGCGGAGGCGCTGCTTTACATCGATTCACTGGCTTACGACCAGGTCTATTATTGCGGGGTGGGCAAGGCTCTGAAAGCACGTATCGATAATGCACAAAGGGGTATTATCGACAGTGGCGGAGCACAACTGGTGTTTGCCTCACCATTTGAACCAGCCCGGCTCAACATCGGTGACTATAGCCATATGCAAAATGTCGGGGGGCAGTTCCCCATCGGTGAGGTGTTCACAGAAGCAAAAGATCTGACGGCGGTGAATGGTCGTGTCCGTCTCTCATTCTTTGGTGACACATCATTTACAGTGAACAAACCCGCCCACCCTATCACGCTGATCGTCAATAAAGGACACGTCACCGATACCCTCGATTCCACGCCCGAGTTTGACCAGGTGCTCGCTAGCATTCGTGCCGATGATGGCGAAATCTGGTTGCGTGAGCTGGGTTTTGGTCTGAACAGAGCATTCACTCAGGACAGAATCGTCAGCGATATCGGCACCTTTGAGCGCATGTGCGGCGTGCACCTGTCGCTGGGCAGCAAACACGCGAGCTATCACAAGGCCAACATCAACAAGAGAAAGGCAAAACATCATGTTGATGTTTTTGTGCGCACCGATTCTGTCGTGATGGACAATGAGGTCATTTATCGTGACGGTGCCGGCTGGTTAATACCCGGTGATCACTTGAGCTAAGAAAGCGCTTACATGGACGCCGCAACAGTTGCGGTGGATTTGGAGTGGGGAAATTTCGGGCTATCGCCCCAGGCCCCCAGGGCAACATCTTATGGTCATAAATAATTCATATGAAGATCATCAAACTGTCATGCCGCGTCCTTATCCTGCTGCTGTGTTTAATAACAAAGGAGAGATCCCATGGCGGTGACTTTTTATATTAAGGCCTGGCCCGATAATCGGGCGACACTGATGACGGATCTGGGACAGATTCTGATGACCTTTCCCAGCGTGGAAGAGGCGGCCAGTGCCTGCCGTGAGTGGTATGCGGGTAACAGGCTGCGGACGGAATATGAAATGGTGACCCCGGCCTGCCTGGACGGTACGGTCTCTCTGATCGAATAACAGGCGCGCTATCCGGCCTTTTCCGCACGACCTTTCCCCTGGAAGACAGTTAAATTATGGGCACGTGGGCAGCACGCGTCCGCCTGGCTGCTGACGCAGCTATTTGTGCTATACTCCCCCGCCTTCAACAGGGTGGCAGCTTTCCCGGAGCCTGTCGCTGATGTCCCGGTCACAAGTCGTCGAAGCTATTAACAAGGAGTGCTGCTCATGGGGAAATACTGTCTGCATTTTAGCTATCTGCCCCAGGGGATGAAGATATTGTTCAGCGCGACGCTCATTGTTTTGGGTATCGGCTACATGTTTGCGATGATTTATATTTTTGAATCCCATGCCGGCCGGGATGGCAAGCCCGGTTTATCCGTGCAGGATCTGATCATTGCCTACAGCGGCAGCAAAAAGGCAACCCGTCTGGAGTCCGCCCTGAAGGGGCCTATGGCCGGCATGCTGCCCACGGCAGAGCGTGATGAAATCATCGCCTGGGTGCGGCGTGGAGCCAAACGCGACGAGTATAGCGCCCAGGTACAGCCGATCCTCGAGAAACGCTGCTATGCCTGTCACGATGGTAGTAATCCGCATATCCCCAAGCTGAAAGGCTATGAGAATCTCATGAAAAAAGTCCAGCTTGATACCGGCATGGATATTTTTACCCTGGTCCGGGTTTCCCATATCCATCTGTTTGGGATTACCTTTATTTTTTATATTGTCGGCTCCATATTCTGTCACGCCTACCTGAGATGTTTGTGGTTGAAGAGTCTGATCATCCTGACCCCTTTTGTCGCTATTATTATGGATATCGGCTCATGGTATCTGACCAAGGTCTTTCCACCCTTCGCCTGGGTGGTGATGGTCAGTGGCGTCTTTATGGGCCTTGCTTTTGCCATCGAGTGGCTGGTATCCATGTACCAGATGTGGTTTTATCACCGTGTGCCCGAAGAAATTCGCAGGAACGACGGTTTTGTATCCTGAGAATGGCAGGACTAAGGCACATTAGTGGGATTGTGCTGTAGTGAATATGCTGCAGCTGGAAGAAGTGCCCCAGGCTCGTGGTGCTCTGTGGCAGACGGGCTTCCGTCCTTTCTTTCTGGGGGCCTGCCTTTTTTCCCTGTTCGCGGTTTCCCTGTGGCTGGGCATCTATCGCTATCATTGGCCGCTTGCCTCCCTGCCCTACTTCCATCTGGCGGTGAACTGGCATGCCCATGAGATGATCTTTGGCTACACCATGGCGGTGGTGGCCGGTTTTCTGCTGACCGCAGTGAGAAACTGGACCGGTATTCAGACTGCCCAGGGTTTAAAACTGGGCGGCTTATTCGCCCTCTGGCTGGTGGCCCGCATCACCCCGCTGATCAGCAATGAGGCGGGGGTGGTGCTCATCGCGTTGCCGGATATGCTCTTTGAAGCGCTCCTGATGTACTGTCTGCTGGTTCCCCTCTACCGTACCGGGAAATGGCCGAATCTTTTGTTGATCAGCTCAAAACTGCTACCCATCCTGCTGGCTAACCTGGTCTTTTATCTGGGGCTGGCGGGCCTGATCACGGAGGGTGTTCGCTATGGCCTGCTGGCGGGGCTGTATCTGCTCCTGTCCCTGGTTTTTGTGATGGCCAGGCGGGTCGTGCCCTTTTTCATTGAGAAAGGTGTTGGCTATGACGTGCAGGTGAGCAATTACAAAGTGATTGATATCAGTGCGATCGTCACCTTTATCCTCTTTGCCATTAGCGATCTCATTGCACCTTACAGTGGTTTTACCGGCTTTGCCGCCGCCCTGCTGGTAGTGATTCACAGTGTGCGTCTGGCAGGCTGGTATACGCCGGGGATCTGGCGCCGGCCGCTGTTGTGGGTCCTGTTCCTGGCCTATGGCTGGCTGATCGTCGGTTTTGGACTCAAGGTGTGCTCGGTGATGTGGGGCATTCCGCCGACGTTGGCGCTGCACGCCTATGCCTATGGCGGCATCGGGTTGATCACCATGGGGATGATGGCACGCATTTCACTGGGACACACCGGCAGAAAAGTCCATCAGCCTCCGCGCATACTGGTGCCGGTGTTTGGCCTGCTGACAGCAGGCGCTTTGGTCAGGGTGGGTATGCCTCTGCTCATGATCGTGCCCTATCGTGATATGATTGCCCTGTCACAGTTACTGTGGATATCGGCTTTTTTGTTGTTTCTGGTGATTTACCTGCCGATATTTATTAAACCCAGGGTGGACGGTCGCGCGGGTTGAGCGCTGTCCTGCCTGCAGTCAGGACAGCGCTTTGCCCCAGGATGAGATTGAATTAGCCGCCGCCGTTCATTACAGCTTTCTGCCCGGGCCTTATGCCAATGAGTGGCTGGATATAGATGTTCGCATTCGCCCTCACGGCATCATTGGGGGGGATTATTGCAGCATTTTTCCACTGGGTGAGCAGCGGCTGGTGCTGTGCATGTGTGATGCCGTTGGCCATGGTGTCGCTGCGGCCTTGTTTGCCGCGCGCATTAATTCCTTCGTGATGGCCAATGCTCATCAGGTTAGCGATCCCTGCGCGCTGGTGGTGGCGCTGAACGCCTTTCTCTGTCAGCGCCTGGCCATCACCGGCATGTATGCCTCGTTTTTCACCCTGTTCGTCGATCTGGAAAAGATGGTTTGTGAATATGCCGGCGCTGCCCATCCTCCGGCCATTTATCATGACCGCCGGCGCAACACCTGCGAAGCACTGGATTCGGAAACTACGCTGCTGGGCCTGGAAGATCCCTTGCCGGTTGCCTGTGTCACCGGCCACCATGCGTTGTCTTCAGGGGACCGGATCATTATGTATACAGATGGGCTGGTCGAAGCGAAGAATGGTCGGGCGCAGCAGTTCGGGCAGGCGGGCTTAACGGCCTTTGCCCGCCGTCATGCAAGGCTTGCTACGGGAGATTTCAATCGCCAGCTGATTCAGAATATCGAGGATTTTGCGGATCATGACATCAGCGATGATATTTTGCTGATGACGCTCAGTGTGAAATGAAAATCTGGCCCGTGGTCCTGTAAGTTATGGCCTGCCGGCAGGACTAAACTGTCCGGTTGTGCTCATTTTGCTCAGAAGGGGGCTACTACATGATTTTTCGCTACACACGGTTTCTAATGGTGTTGTTGTTGCCTGTTTTCAGTCTGAACGTGGTGGCTGGGGAAGCGGTCAGCATTGTCGGTTCCACCACCGTACTACCCATCGCGGCGCAGGCTGCGAAAGTCTATCGCCGTCAGCATCCCGGTCTCTTGCTGACCGTGGCCGGTGGCGGTTCCGGTGTCGGGGTAGCTGGCGTGCGTGCAGGTACGGCCAGCCTCGGCATGGCGTCCCGCGAATTGACTGCGGAGGAGGCCCGGGCGCTGGCGGGGCGGGTGCAGGTCATCCCCGTGGCCCGTGATGCGGTGGCGGTGGTGGTGTCCAAGGCCGTTTATCTCGCCGGGGTGCGGCATCTGAGCCTGGCGCAGATCGCCGCTATTTACCGTGGTAAGGTCCGTAACTGGAAGGCCCTGGGCGGGCAGGATGCCCGCATTCTGGTGCTGGACAAAGAGGCCTCCCGCGGCACGCGTCATGTCTTTGCCGAGGCGGTGCTGGGCGATGCCCGCGCCCGGGCCCCCGGCGCCTCCATCATCGTCGGTTCCAACAACGAGGAGCAGGCGGCGGTGGCCAACAGCGAGCGGGCCATCGGCATGCTTTCCAATGCCTGGCTGAATGACCGCGTGCGGGCCGTGGCCATCGATCTGGATGACGGCCGCAGCGTGTTGCCCACCCTGGCGCATGTGGCCGACGGCAGTTATCCGATCCAGCGCAAACTGAACATGCTGCTGCCCACCCGGGCCCCGGCGGCTGCCCGGGATTTTGTCAACTACCTGCTGTCGCCTCAAGGGCAGCAGAT
>CAZFJS010000056.1:3802-5712 GCA_964519605.1 uncultured Gammaproteobacteria bacterium | reverse complement strand
CCCTTTCTGGAAGCGCAGTTCGATCTGCTCACCGGCCGCAGCCTGCTGGCCGCCGGCTTGCTACTCGCGGCCATGATCCTGCCCACCATCATGGTGTTGGCGGAGGACGCCCTGGCGGAGGTTGCGCTTTCCCAGCGGGAAGCGGCCATGAATCTGGGACTGGACTGGAGCAGCCGCCTGCTGCGGGTGCTGCTGCCCCAGGCCTGGCCGGGGATACGTACGGCCGTACTGCTCGCCATGGGTCGGGCCATGGGTGAGACCATCGCCGTGCTGCTGGTAGTCGGTTCCATAGACCGTCTGCCGGATCCCTGGTACCAGCTGCTGCAGCCGGCTCAGACATTGACTTCCCGCATCGGCCGCGAGATGGCCGAAGCCGCCGTGGGCTCCCTGCACTGGGCGGCCCTGATGAGCAGTGGTCTGCTCCTGGCACTGATTGCGGCCGCCATTGCGGCGCTGTCCCATCTGCGGCTGTCGCGCTCATGATCGTTTGTCGCCGTGATCGGCTTATGAAGAGCGCCGTGTGGCTCATGGCCCTGCCGGCCCTGCTGTTGCCGGCGGCTTGTCTGCTGTATATCTTCTGGCGCGGGGCGCCGGTGCTGGGCTGGGATTTTATCGCTACCAGCGGCGAAGGTGTCCGCTTCGGTGCTTCTACCGGCATTCTGCCCCAATTGCTGGGTTCCCTGATGCTGGCCCTGGGCGCCTGTTTGCTGGCAGCGCCGCTGGCCCTGGGGACGGCCCTGTATCACCGGCTGTACGCCGGTGCCGCCCAGCGGCGCATACTGGACAGCATGATGGGCATGCTGCAGGGTATTCCCCCCATTGTCTTCGGTCTGTGTGGCCTGATTGTGTTTGTCCATCTGTTGCACTGGGGGGTGTCGCTGGCCAGCGGCGCGCTGATTCTGGCCCTGGTGGTGTTGCCGCTGATGGTGGCCAATATGGTCGCCGCCCTGGCGCGGGTGCCGCTAAGCTATACTGATGCGGCGCGTTCCCTGGGGCTGTCTGATCTGGCGCTGGTCTGGCGGGTCTGGCTGCCCCAGTCCTGGACGGGGATCGTGACCGCGTTGTTGCTGGCGGTGGCCAGATCACTGAGCGAAACCGCACCGATTTTGTTTACCGCTACGGTGTTTTCCGGGGTGCAGTGGCCGCACTCGATTTTTCAGCCGGTGACGAGCCTGCAGACACACATTTTCTATCTGGCCCAGGAGGGCGCGGACCCGCATGCCGTCACCGTCGCCTGGGGCAGCGCCGCTGTACTGGTGCTGCTGGTGCTGCTGTTCAGCCTGGCAGCGCATCTGTTGAAATATCTGGGAGCGCGATCATGGTCGCAGAAATAGGCCTTATCACGACCGGAACGCCTGCTGCCGCAGACCCTCACTTGCCAGCTGCGATGGTGGTCAGGGGGCTGGGTCTCCGGTTGCAGGAACAGCAGATTTTGCAGGGCCTGGATTTTGATATTCCGGTGCGGGGCATCACGGCCCTGATCGGACCCTCCGGCGCCGGAAAGAGTTCGCTGCTGCGTTGCCTGAACGGACTGTACCCGCAGTGGACCGGCAGTGTACGGCTGACCGGTTGCAATGTCAGGCGCTGGCCGGGGGGGGGGGAGGCGCTGCGGCGCCGGCTGGGTTTGATCGCCCAGCAACCCTGCGTCTTTCCCCGTTCAATACGTGCCAATGTAGTCTTCGGTCTGCGCGGTCTCAAGCGCCGCCGGCGCAGTGCACCTGTCGTTGAGACCAGCCTGCGAAAGGCGGCACTCTGGGACGAAGTCAAGGATCGTCTGGCGGCGCCCGCGGAACAGTTGTCCATCGGCCAGCGCCAGCGTTTGTGCGTGGCCCGGGCGCTGGCGGTACAACCCGGCCTGTTATTGCTGGACGAACCCACCGCCTCGCTGGATGCCCGCTCCCGGCAATTGC
>CAZFJS010000056.1:0-3702 GCA_964519605.1 uncultured Gammaproteobacteria bacterium | reverse complement strand
CTGTTATTGCTGGACGAACCCACCGCCTCGCTGGATGCCCGCTCCCGGCAATTGCTGGAGCAGTCCCTGGTGCAGCTCTCCGCCACCATCCCCATGCTGTGGGTAACCCATGATCTGGAACAGGCGGCGCGGGTGGCGGCGCGGGTGATTTTCATCTGCGACGGCAGGATTATCGAACAGGGGGGGGGCGGCGCATTTTTTTCCTGCCCGCAGCAGCTGGAGAGCCGCGAATTCCTGCGCTGGAGCGTCTGCGACTGCGACTGAGGTGGGGGAAACTCCGGGGCCGCTATACCGGTTCCAGTTTGGCGTAGGCCATCACCAGCCATTTTTGCCCGGCGCGTTTGAAATTGACCTGTACCCGGGCGTGGCTGCCCTGGCCTTCATAATTGAGCACGACGCCTTCGCCGAATTTGCTGTGGTTGACGCGTTGGCCCAGCTTCAGCCCGCCGGGTCCCTCCTCCGCGACCACCGGCCGTTTGATGCGCCGTTGCATGACTGGTGGCGGTGTGGCCGGGACACGGGTGCGGATTTCCTCGATCAGTTCCGCAGGGATTTCGCTGATAAAGCGCGACGGGGCCTGATACATTTCCTGGCCGTGCAGGCGGCGGGTTTCCGCATAGCTGAGTACCAGCTGCAGCCGGGCGCGGGTGATCCCCACGTAGCAGAGACGGCGTTCCTCCTCCAGCCGGCCCGCTTCCTCGATGGAGCGGCCATGGGGGAAGATGCCTTCTTCCAGGCCGCTGAGGAACACCAGGGGGAATTCCAGACCCTTGGCGGAATGCAGGGTCATGAGCTGCACGCAATCCTGGTTTTCATCCCCCTGCCCTTCGCCGGCCTCCAGTGCTGCATGGGAGAGAAAGGCGGGCAGTGGCTCCATATCCAGTTCTTCCCGGTCATAGTCAAACTGCCGCGCGGCTGTCACCAGTTCCTCCAGGTTTTCGATACGCGCCTGGCCCTTTTCGCCCTTCTCTTTTTTATAGTGATCCATGAGTCCGCTGCGGCTGACCGCATGCTCGGCCTGCTCGAACAGGGCCAGTGTCCCGATTTCCGACGCCAGCCGGTCGATCAGCTGCAGGAACTGCCGCAGGGCGTTGGCGCTGCGCGGGCTCAGTTCCCCGCTGGTGCATAAACGGCAGGCGGCCTCCCACAGGGGGATACTGTGGGTCCGGGCCTGCTGGCGCACCAGGCTCACGGTGCGCTGGCCAATCCCGCGCGTCGGGGTGTTTACCACCCGCTCGAAGGAAGGATCGTCGGCACGGTTGGTGATCAGCCGCAGGTAGGCAAGGGCATCTTTGATCTCCGCCCGTTCAAAGAACCGGAAGCCACCGTGGATGCGGTAGGGGATGCCGGCGGCGATCAACTTTTCCTCGAGGACTCGCGACTGGGCATTGGAGCGGTAGAGAATGGCGGCCTCGCTGTTGCGGTTGCCCGTAGCGGTCCATTGCTGAATGCGTCCGGTGATGTAGCGTGCCTCGTCCAGATCATTGAAGGCGGCATACAGCTGCAGGCATTCGCCCCGGCTGCCGTCGGTCCAGAGTTTCTTGCCCAGGCGCCCGCTGTTGTTGCCGATCAGCGCGTTGGCAGCATCAAGGATCGTGGCGGTGGAACGATAGTTTTGCTCCAGCCGGTGGGTCTGCACATCGCGAAAGTCACGCGCGAGATGCTGGATGTGTTCGATGCGTGCACCGCGCCAGCCATAGATGGACTGGTCGTCGTCGCCGACCACGAAGAGATGATTGTCCTTGCCCGCCAGCAGCCGCAGCCAGGCATACTGGATGGCGTTGGTGTCCTGGAATTCGTCCACCAGGATATGACGGAAGCGCTGCTGATAGTGGGCCAGGATTTCCGGGTGATCCCGCCACAGCTCATGGGCGCGCAGCAGCAGTTCGGCGAAATCCACTACTCCGGCGCGGTTGCAGTTGTCTTCGTAGGCCTGATAGATGCGCACCATCTGGTTGAGAAAAGGATCGCCACCATCATCGATATGCCGGGGCCGCTGGCCCTCGTCCTTGCGGGCATTGATAAACCACTGTACCTGGCGGGGCGGCCACTGGGCCTCGTCGAGATTCATGGCCTTGAGCAGGCGGCGGATGAGGCGGTACTGGTCCTCGCTGTCGAGGATCTGAAAACTTTGCGGCAGGTCAGCCGCCTGCCAGTGGGTGCGCAGCAGGCGATGAGCCAGGCCGTGGAAAGTGCCCACCCACAGGCCGCCGGCAGGCATGGCCAGCATGGTTTCGATCCGGCCACGCATTTCGGCGGCGGCCTTGTTTGTAAAGGTGACGGCCAGGATACCGTGAGGCGATACCCCTTCGGCGCGGATCAGCCAGGCAATGCGGTGGACCAGCACGCGCGTCTTGCCACTGCCGGCGCCTGCCAGAATCAGGGTATTGCCTGGCGGCGAGGCCACTGCCTGCCGTTGGGCTTCGTTGAGCGGGTCGAGGATATTGCTGACGTCCATGGGCGGGGATTGTAGCAGACTCTGCCGCCGTAATTCATGGTGCTTTGCTTCCCGGCTGTAATCGGCAGCCTATGACGGGTATGATTGTTTTGCAATTGAGAAAGGGGGGGCTTATGGGAAGGAAAAGCTTGCGCGCAAGCCTGCGGGTTTTGGCTGGCTTCATTTTGCTTGCCGGGATGCGTAGTGGTCTGGCGGCTGAACAGCAGATAGAGGTACCCGCTTATCTGCAGGCGGCAGGGGCCTTGTATTACCACAGCTGGGTCTATCATCGGGCCAACGGTCGTTGGCCGGAGACGGGCCAGCAGCTGATTGCCTTTGCCAGCGCCCACACCGCCGGCTGGCCCTTCGACCGCCACGATTATTGTGCCATTCGTTTTCGCCGGGTGTCGCCGATGGCATTGAGCATTCATTTTTCCCTGGCGATGAAGACGGGCGAACAGATCTGCAGCCCCACTTTGCGGATTGCGGTTGGAGACCCTGATGCCACAGCGGGTGGGGTCAGGGCAACTATTGATCTGATGCCGTTGATCGGCTTGCCGACGCCGGCAGCAGAGCCCGTAGTCCCCGCCACCCCCCAATCCGGGCTGGAAACCAACAAGCCGGCGTCGGAGACCAAGCGGCAAAAATTCGAGCGCCTGTATTTCCAGGGCGAGCGGCATGCGCGGTGAGCTTTTAGCGGGCGCCGTAGGAGAATTTTGGGCGGAAAATAAACCCTGCACGCTGGCAGGGTTAAAAGGTGCTTAACATCCGTGTTTTATTATTATTATGGTGTTGAGCTGCGTATCAGCATAATCCCAGAAAAAACGGCTGTCAAACGGCGCTGTTGTCCGCGGACTGCAGGCAGCGAGCGGAGACGGGATCGGTGAGTTGTTCATGAAAGCTTTACGGAACTGTGTGCCGGCGTTTTGCGCCCTGTTTTGCTTTCCCCTGCCGGCGCTGGCGGCCTCGCCCGAGCGCCTCGATCTCACCGGTGAGACCGTGGGTTATCTGGCACTGGGCCTGTTTGTGCTGGCCTATGCCCTGGTGATGGCCGAGGAATTTACCCAGTTGCGCAAGTCTAAGCCGGTGATTCTCGCCGCCGGGCTCATCTGGGGGATGATCGGCTATGTCTACATGCAGCACGGCCTGGATGAGGCGGTGGAAACCGCAGTGCGTCACAATCTGCTGGAATACGCCGAACTGATGCTGTTTCTGCTGGTGGCGATGACCTATATCAACGCCATGGATGAGCGCCGCGTTTTTGA
>CAZFJS010000055.1:7410-11099 GCA_964519605.1 uncultured Gammaproteobacteria bacterium | reverse complement strand
CATCAAGGACGTCGCGCTTGCGCGCAAATGCCCATTCCTCGGCTTCCAGGATATTGGCTTGCTCAGCCTCATTCAGTTCCGAGCGCAGCGTGATGTAGGACGGGATCAAGTCTTCCCGTTCTTCATCCGTCAATGGTGTGGAGGCATCATCCTGTTCCTCGAGAAAATCAGTCATGTCTTATCTTCCCAAAGCTCGGAGCCAGGCTTATCGAGCAGGCTCTGGACCATGCGCTTGAGCTGCTCCTGTTCATCAGCGGCTTCAATGCTCTGGGCTTCAAGAGCCATGCTGTGGCGCGTCGACTCCAGCCTCTTCTTTGCGAGACGTTCAGCGCGTTCGGTGACTATTTCCTCGAGCGGCATTCTCGGTACCAGCGCATAGACCAAACGGCAATCCATAGCCTGGGCCGCTTTTTCCAGGCTGTTGAGTGTTATCGCACCCTTGACCTCTGCTTGCTCAATAGCAACGACGCGCGACTGAACGACCCCCAGTCTCTTTGCTAGCTGAGCGGTCGTCATGCCCAGCGCTTCACGAATGGCCTTGATCCAGCCTCGGGGTGGACGTGCGAAAAGCGCTGCATTTTGTAGTTTAGTCAGCCGCTTATCGAGCTGACGGCGGGCTGAGGCACGATCTTTCGGACGCATGACAATGACCTTTCATGTGATAGGTAAACAGTAAAATCATCATATATATATGATAATATGTCAATAACATAATCACATATATATGCCTGTAACATGCGTATTAAATCATATATACATGATTAATTA
This sequence comes from uncultured Gammaproteobacteria bacterium, assembly GCA_964519605.1. GTDB lineage: Bacteria > Pseudomonadota > Gammaproteobacteria > SZUA-140 > SZUA-140 > CAZFJS01. The sequence continues at coordinate 10,331 of CAZFJS010000055.1, read as the reverse complement.
AGAGACCCCCAATAGCCCCCAAGAGTAGATGCGCTAATTCCTATTTGGCGTACAATGTGATTATTCATTTAAATACAATAAGATACGAAGCAACCAACAGAGAGCGTCCGGACGTCTATCCGCACAAAGTCAGTGGTTGATTTGGTGAACGTTTTCCACAGAAAAATGTTTGCCTACTGGTTTTGTAATACGCTGAAAATCCGGCCGATAGTACATTCCGCTCCAGCACCGTGATCATGTAATAACCGGCACCACTACCACGACATATATAAATACTGCTATCTTTTCAACAACAACGCGGCACAATAGCGGGATATCGCTGCCAGCGGGACGTGGACGATCAACATGCCAAAACTCTTTGACGGGATGGAGGAGACCGAAGCCGCCCGTACCCGGCTGTCCGGAGCAAGTTTCATGTCTGGGTTGTTTCACGGCCGCGCCGATTTCAGGCTCCTGTTTCCGCCGGAGGAATCTGCCGGGGAGTTGGCCAGAGGCCGGGAATATCGCCAGCAACTGGCGGACTTCCTGCAACACCGGGTCGACCCACAGGAAATCGAACAGCAGGCCAAAATCCCCCGCCATGTGTTAACAGGTCTGCTGGAGCTGGGTGCCTTTGGCATGATCATCCCGAAGCAATACGGCGGGCTGGGCTTTTCCCATCGCGAATACGGCCGGGCGCTCTGCCTCATCGCCGGTTGGAGCAACAGCCTGTCGCTGACTGTGGCCGTCCCGCAATCCATCGGGATTGCCATGCCGATCCTGCTGTTCGGCAACGAGGAACAAAAAAAGCACTATTTGCCCCTCGTCGCCCGCCGGGAAATTTCCGCCTTTGCACTGACTGAAGCCGCCACCGGTTCAGATGCCGCGAATGTAAAAACCAGGGCCGTGCTCGATAAAAACGGCACAGATTTTTATGTCCAGGGCGAAAAGCTCTGGTGCACCAACGGCACCATCGCCCGCTACATTACCCTCATCGCCCGCGTTCCCGCGGTAAAAACCATCCGCGATGGCCGGCCGGTCTGGGTGGCGGTGCCAGAAGGCACCCCGGCGGAAGACAAGGTGCTCACGGCCTTCATTCTCGACATGCACACGGCGGGGGTCACCATCCGGGAACGCTGCCGCTTCGAAGGCTGCCGGGGCATCGAAAATGCCTATATGCGCTTCAGCAATGTCCGTATTCCCGCCGAGAATGTGATTGGGGAGATTGGCCAGGGCCTTAAATACGCGCTCACGATTCTCAACCTGGGCCGGGCCATCAGTGTGCCCGCCATTTGCCTGGGGATGGCGAAACAGGCCTGGCAACCGGTGCTGGACCGCGCCAATAGCCGCGTGACCTTTGGCCGGCCGATCGGCAGCTATCAGACCCAGGCCATGCGGGTGGGGAATATGGCCACCACCCTGTTTGCCATGGAAGCACTGTGTGAACTGTCCTGGAAGATGGCGGATCAGCAGGGCTATGACCTCCGCATCGAGGCGGCCATCACCAAGATATTCTGTTCGGAACAGAGCATTGATTTTTTAAACCAGGCGCAAATCATTTTCGGCGGCATGGGTTATGAGACGGCGCATTCCAAAGCGCTCCGTGGAGAGCCGGCCTTTGGCATGGAACAACTGGTACGTGATGCCACCATGTATCGCATCGGCGAGGGCGCCACCGATATCCTCCGCCCCTTCATCGTGCGTGAAGCGCTGGCAAAGCATCTGGAAATGATCGGCGGCTATCTCGACGGAGACAAGACTGGCCGCGCGCGCATCAGGGCCCTGTTCAAACTGCTGACTTATTATCTGCCCTGGTATCTTGCCCAGTGGAAAAGACGCCCGCTGCCGGCACACGCTGAATTGCGGCAGCGCCCGCTTCGTGAACAGCTCTCTTATATAGAGCGCACGAGCCGCAAGCTGTCCCGAACCATCTTCTATGCCCTGTTGATCCGGCGGCTGGCACTGCGTGAGGATCAGGGCCGCCACAACAGGATCGCCGCCATTGGCGAAGGCCTGCTGGCCATTGCCGCCACCGCGCTGCACGCCCAGAACCTGGAAAGACAGGGGGCCAGGGGCAAGGCCCGGGCACTGGCGGATGCCTACTTTCAGCGGGCAAAAACGCATATCCGCAGCGATCTGGGGCGGATCATCCATAACGATGATGCGCAGGCCGCGGCGCTGGGCAAACAGGCGCTGCGTGGCGATGGCCCGTCGCTGGATCAGGGCGTGATCCGGCGCAAGCTGCGCGACTACAGCGCGATTGATGTAAAAGAAGCACCGGGCAAACGACCCATTAAAAGACAATGAAATTCATGGCAATGGGGTCCAGCGGTGATTGCCAGCAAATGGCGCACTGTTAAGCTTTTGGATAAATTGGTATTTTTAAAAAATGGCCAGTGAGAAATCAATAAAAAGCTTTGCTGAACCCGCCTCTCCCGCACCACCGGCGAGGGATTTTTTCCAGGATGCGGCGACGCTGGGTTTTGGCGACATCCACTTTAAAACAGATCCGGACAGCGGCCTGCGCGCCATCATCGCGATTCATAACACTCGCCTGGGGCCCGCCCTGGGCGGTTGTCGTTATACGCTTTATCCTTCCACCGCTGCGGCCTTACAGGATGTCATGCATCTGGCACGCACCATGAGTTATAAGGCAGCCCTGGCGGGTCTGCCCTCCGGCGGAGGCAAGGCGGTGATCATGCGGCCAACGCAGGTGATTGACCGCACGGCCCTGTTCGCTTCTTTCGGCCGCTTTGTGGACAGTCTGGGTGGCCGCTTCATCGCCTCGGTTGACAGCGGTACCGGCGTCGCCGACATGGATGTCATCGCCCGTCACACAGCCTATGTGAGAAGCACATCCACCACGGGCGGGGGCAGTGGTGACCCTTCTCCCGTCACTGCCATGGGCATACGGCGCGGCATCGAGGCGGCGGTCAAATTCA
>CAZFJS010000055.1:2301-7310 GCA_964519605.1 uncultured Gammaproteobacteria bacterium | reverse complement strand
GGGGCATCCTGTATGCGCCGGATTATGTCATCAACGCCGGCGGCCTGATGCAGGTATTGATCAAAGATGAGGCCGCCCTGCATGAAAAGGTGTATGGTATTTATGACACCCTGATGGGGCTGTTCATAACGGCGGCAGACGCGCAGCAGTCTCCCCTGTGGATCAGCGACCGCAGGGCAGAGGAAATACTATACGGAGCGGCATTGCATCAGGACTGAATCTCTTCTGCGAGGAGAACGGGATGGTTCCGACAGACAAAGCACGGGCGGATGAAGAAAACCGGCGGTGTATCGCCCGCTTCGCAGTCCACTTCAGCCGCTTCCTCAACCATCGGGGCGAAATCGAGCACAAACTGCCGGACTTCGCCCACGACAGCGGACAATTGACCGCGCTCTACCGCGACATGGTGCTCACCCGCCTGTTTGACGCCAAGGCGGTCGCCCTGCAGCGCACCGGAAAAATGGGCACTTATGCCTCTTCGCTGGGACAGGAGGCCGTGGCCGTCGGTATCGGCGCCGCGATGCGCCCCGAAGATATCCTGGTACCCACCTACCGGGAGTGCGGCGCCCAACTGCAGCGGGGCGTCACCATGACCGAGATCCTGCTCTACTGGGGCGGCGATGAACGCGGTATGCAGTTTGCCCGCCAGGCCCACGACTTCCCGGTGTGCATTCCCATCGCCAGCCATGTCCCCCATGCGGTGGGGGTGGCCTACGCCCTGAAACTGCGCCATGAAGCCCGGGTGGCCGTCTGTGTCCTGGGGGACGGGGCTACTTCAAAGGGCGATTTCTATGAAGCCCTCAACCTGGCCGGGGTGTGGCAGTTGCCGGTGGTTTTTCTCGTCAGCAATAATCAATGGGCCATCTCGGTCCCGCGCCGGATCCAGACCCATGCACAAACCCTGGCGCAAAAGGCTGTCGCCGCCGGTATTCCGGGTGAACAGGTCGATGGCAACGATGTCATTGCAGTCCGCCACCGCATGAGTGGCGCGCTGGAACAGGCCCGCCAGGGCGGTGGCCCCGCCCTGATCGAGGCCGTAACCTACCGAATGGGCGACCATACCACCGCGGACGATGCCGGCCGTTACCGCCCGGCCGGGGAGCTGGCGGAACAGGAACGCTATGATCCCATCGAGCGGCTGCGCAAATACCTCACGCAGTGCGGGGCCTGGACAAGCCAACAGGAGGAAGCCTTGCAGGCAAGCTGCAGCACCGCGGTGGAAGCGGCGGTGGCGGCCTACCTGGACACCCCGCCCGCCGCCCCGGAAAGCATGTTCGATTATCTTTATGAAAAGCTCCCCGGCGCCTATGAGGCGCAGCGGGAGTCGCTCCGTGGTCATACCGCCCGGCAGGGGGAATCCGGCGATGGCTGAAATCACCCTGGTAGAGGCCGTCAATCTGGCGCTGGCCCGCGCGCTGGAAGAGGATCCCGACGTCCTGGTGCTGGGAGAGGATGTGGGCGTCAATGGCGGGGTATTCCGCGCCACGGCGGGACTGCAGGAACGCTTTGGCAAAAGCCGGGTCATGGACACCCCCCTGGCGGAAACCCTGATCGCAGGCATGTCGGTGGGCATGGCCGCGCAGGGCCTGAAACCCGTTGCCGAGATCCAGTTCATGGGCTTTATCTACCCCACCATCGACCAGATGGTGAACCATGCCAGCCGGATGCGCAACCGCACCCGGGGGCGCCTCAGCTGTCCCATGGTGTTGCGGGCGCCCTACGGCGGCGGCATTCACGCCCCCGAACACCACTCCGAAAGTACCGAGGCCCTGTTCGCGCATATTCCGGGGCTGCGGGTGGTCATTCCCTCCTCCCCACTGCGCGCCTACGGTTTGCTGCTGGCCGCGATCCGCGACCCGGATCCGGTGGTTTTTCTGGAACCGAAGCGCATCTACCGGATGGTCAAGGAGGCGGTGCCCGATGACGGCCGGGCCCTGCCGCTGGATGTCTGTTTCCCGCTGCGGGACGGCAGCGATGTCACCCTGGTCAGCTGGGGGGCCATGATCCATGAAACCCTCCTGGCCGCCGACCAGCTGGCGAGCGAGGGGATTAGCGCCGCGATCATCGATGTGGCCACCATCAAGCCACTGGACATGAACACCATCCTGGAGTCGGTGGCGCAAACCGGCCGTTGTATCATCGTGCATGAGGCCGCCCGGACCGGCGGGGTGGGGGCGGAAATCGCGGCGCAGTTGGCGGAACATGGCTTAATGAGCCTGCTGGCGCCGGTACAGCGGGTCACCGGTTATGACACGGTGATGCCCATGTTCCGGCTGGAGCAACACTACCTGCCGGACACGGCGCGCATTCTTGCCGCAGCGCGGCAAAGCATGGAGGGCACATGAGCATATTCAAATTACCCGACCTGGGGGAGGGCCTGCAGGAAGCGGAACTCGTCGAGTGGCATGTCAAGGTGGACGATGAAGTGGCGGAAGATCAACCCCTGCTGGCCGTGGAAACCGCCAAGGCCATTGTCGACCTGCCCTGCCCCCGTAAGGGCCGCATCGGCAAACTGTATGGCGAGGCCGGTGACATCGTTCAGGTGGGCGACCCGCTGGTCGAGTTCAGCAATGACGAAAGCACCAGGCCGGATGCCGGCACCGTGGTGGGCCGCATGGAAACAGGCCAGGGTGTCGTCAAGGAAGCAGCTGCCCCGCTCAGCCCCAGGGCGATGGGCGTCAAGGCAACCCCTGCGGTACGGGCGCTGGCCCAGGGCATGAAAGTGGATCTGACCATGGTCACCCCCTCCGGCCCGGACAGCACGGTGACCGCGGAGGATGTCCAGCGCGTCGCCAGGATACTGGGCGAGGCCGGCCCCATGGAGCCCTTGCACGGGGTGCGCCGTGCCATGGCACGCAGCATGGCACAGGCCCACGCCGAAGTGGCTGATGTCACCGTGTGTGACGATGCCGACATCGACAGCTGGCCGCCGGATGAAGCGGCCACCTTGCGGCTGATCCGCGCCATCGTGGCGGCCTGCCAGAAGGAACCTGCATTAAACGCCTGGTACGACAGCCATGCGGTCGGCCGGCGGGTGCTGGACAAGATCAATCTGGGCATTGCCGTCGACACCCGGGATGGCCTGTTCGTCCCGGTCTTGCGTGATGTGGCACAACGCAGCCCGGCGGAACTGCGGCAGATGATCGATGATTTCAAGGAAAAGCTCGAGAGCCGCAGCATCCCGCCGGAAGACTTACGGGGCTACACTTTCACCCTGTCTAATTTCGGTACCTTCGGCGGGCGCTATGCCGACCCGGTCATCGTCCCCCCCACCGTCGCCATCCTGGGTGCCGGGCGCATTCGTGATGCGGTGGTCGCGGTGGCCGGCAAGGCCGCCGTCCACCGCATCCTGCCGCTGTCGCTCACCTTCGATCATCGCGCGGTTACCGGCGGCGAGGCGACCCGCTTTCTGGCGGCCGTCATCGACGATCTGGAAACCCCCGGGCAACCACCGGAAGAGGACGACAACCATGACCCTGGCTGACTCCGCCGGTCAGCGCTTACGCGCCGCCGTGCTGGCCGAACAACCGCTGCAAATGGCCGGCGCGATTAATGCCTATTGCGCCATGCTGGCGGAGCATGCCGGCTTTCGCGCCCTTTATCTGTCGGGCGCCGGCGTCGCCAATGCCTCCTATGGCTTGCCCGATCTGGGGCTGACCACCCTCGACATGGTCCTGGAGGATGTCCGCCGCATCGCCCGGGCCACCCGGCTGCCGCTGCTGGTGGATGCCGATACCGGCTTTGGCGATGCCGGCATGATCCGGGAGAGCGTCCGGCAGTTGACCGCGGCCGGCGCCGCCGGACTGCATATCGAGGATCAGCTGGAAAAAAAACGTTGCGGCCACCGCCCCAACAAACACCTGGTGACGCCCGCCGAGATGGTGGCCCGCATCGAGGCGGCCGCCGGCGCGCGCGAGGATCCGGCATTTGTGATCATGGCGCGCACCGATGCAGTGGTGGCGGAGGGTCTGGAGGCTGCCCTGCAGCGCATCAAGCAGTATATCGCCGCCGGCGCGGATATGGTCTTTCCCGAAGCACTGAGCGAGCTCGATCAGTACCGCCGCATCATTGATGAAGTGGACGTGCCGGTGCTGGCCAATATCACCGAGTTCGGCCGCACCCCCCTGTTCAGCCGGGAGGAACTGGCCGCCGCCGGTGTCGGCATCGCCCTCTACCCGCTCTCGGCCTTCCGCGCCATGAGTGCCGCCGCCTGGGAAACCTATACCACGCTGCGGCGGGAAGGCAGCCAGCAAGGCCTGCTGGCGCGGATGCAAAGCCGCGATGAATTGTACCGGCACCTGGACTATTACCGCCAGGAACGGGAACTGGATACAGAACTGGACGATGACAACGACGACAGCACATGAAGGCCTGGCGGGGGTGGTGGCGGGCCACACCGCCATCGCCACCGTCGAGGCGACGGGCAGCCATCTCTATTACCGTGGTTACGCCATCGACGCGCTCGCCGCCCAGGCCGGCTTCGAGGAAGTCGCCTATTTACTAATCCATGGCGCCCTGCCGGACCGGGCCGCCCTGAGCGCTTATCAGCGCCGCCTCAAGAAGCTGCGCGGCCTCCCGCCCGCATTGCAGGAAATTCTCGAGCGGCTGCCCGCCACGGCCAAACCCATGGATGTGCTGCGCACCGGCTGCTCCGCGCTGGGCACCCTGGAACCGGAAACCACCACACAAGGTGCCGCGGCCATCGGCGAGCGCCTGTTGGCCTGCTTCGCTTCCATACTGCTGTACTGGCACCACTATCATCACAGTGGCAAACGCATCGAGACCTGCACCGCCGATGACACCATCGCCGGGCATTTTCTGCATCTCCTGCAGGGCAGGCCGCCCGAGCCCTTATACCGCCGGGCGGTGGATGTCTCGCTGATCCTGTATGCCGAACATGAATTCAACGCCTCCACCTTCGCCGCCCGCATCACCACCGCCACGCGCGCCGATGGCTATGCGGCCATCACCAGCGCCATCGGCACCCTCAGCGGTCCGCTCCACGGCGG
>CAZFJS010000055.1:0-2201 GCA_964519605.1 uncultured Gammaproteobacteria bacterium | reverse complement strand
CCGCATGCCGGCGGCATTTAGGGCCCGTAGTCCCCGGCGCGATGCTCAGCAAGGGGGCCCGGGTGCCGGGCACCTGCTACGAACTCGATCCGGTGCAGGCCGCCTACAATATCGGCTGCATGATCCGCTGGCTGGATTACAACGATACCTGGCTCGCTGCCGAATGGGGCCATCCCTCGGATAATCTGGGCGCCATCCTGGCCTGTGCCGACTACACCGGCCGCCAGCAGGAAGCGGCGGGCCAAACGCCGCTGAGCATGCGCGCCATCCTCAATGCCCTGATCAAGGCCTATGAGATTCAGGGCGTCCTCGCCCTGAGAAACAGCTTCAACCGCATCGGGCTCGATCATGTCATTCTGGTCAGAATCGCCTCCACCGCGCTGGCCACCGCCTTACTGGGCAGGGGTCGCGATGCCATCATCGATGCCCTCGCCAACGCCTGGATGGATGGCGCCACGCTGCGGACCTACCGCCACGCCCCCAACACCGGCTGGCGCAAATCCTGGGCGGCCGGGGATGCGACCGCACGCGGAGTACGCCTGGCCCTGCTGGCGGACAAGGGCGACACAGCCTATCCCAGCGCCTTGAGTGCGCCGCGCTGGGGCTTCTACGATAGCTTGTATGATGGCCGATGCTTTGAATCGACACGGCCCTATGGCACTGAGGTGGTCGAAAACATCTTGTTCAAGGTGAGCTTCCCCGCCGAGTTTCACGCCCAGACCGCCGTGGAATGCGCCCTTCATCTGCATCCCAGGGTCAAAGACCGCCTCGACCAGATCGAACAGATTGTCCTCACCACCCAGGCAGCAGCCCTGCACATCATCAACAAGACCGGCCCCCTGCACAATCCCGCCGACCGCGATCACTGCCTGCAGTACACCGTCGCCATTGGCCTGCTGTACGGCGAGTTGTGTGGCCGGCACTACAGCGATGAAGTGGCTGCGGACCCACGCATCGACAGACTGCGCAGCAAGATGCTGGTCATCGAGGATAGCCGCTACAGCCGCGATTACCTGAATCCCGGCAAACGTTCCATCGCCAATGAGGTGGCGATCCATTTTGCCGATGGCGAGGTGGAACAGCTCCAGATCGAATACCCCCTTGGCCACCCCCGCCGGCGCCGGGAGGCCTGGCCCCTGCTGGAGGAGAAATTCACCCGCAACCTGGGCAGCCATTATGACGCCCCGCAAGTGCGCGCACTCAGGGATCTGCTGCGCGACCCTGAGCGTTTACTGGCCATGCCGGTCACTGAGTTCATGGCCCTGTGGACCCACTAATTATTAAGGAGTCACCGCCGGTGAGCAATGCTTGTTTAGCAGCGCCAGACAAGAGGACAGCACGATGCCCGTACACGAATATTTTCAGGACTACATGCCGGGGGATGTCTGCTTCGGCTGCGGCAGCCGGAATCCTGACGGTCTGCACATTCACAGCTACTGGGATGGCGACGAGGCCCGCTGTCAGTGGCAAGCGGATGAACGGCACCAGGGCTGGGACGGGGTCACCTGCGGCGGCATCATCGCCACCCTGATCGATTGTCACTGCATGGCCACTGCCATGGCCACTGCCATCCGCGAGGAACAGCGGCCGCTCAGCTCCGAGCCCCGCTACCGCTTTGCCACCGGTTCACTGATGATCAAATACCTGCAACCCAGCCCCATCGGCAGCAGCCTTGAGCTGCGCGCCCGGGTAACAGAGATCAAAAACCGGCGGAAATTCACACTGGATTGTGCGCTGTACGCAGCGAGCGAAAAAACCGTGGCGGCCACGGTCATCGCCTTCCTGGTCTATCGCAGCGATCACCCCAAACTGGCGAGCCCGCAATTCGGCGGCACAGCCTGAGTCCCTTACAGCCGCCGCCGGTAACGCCCCACCACCTCATAAAGGGCATGGCAGATCTGTCCCAGGGTGCAATACTTCACCGTTTCCATCAGCTCCGCAAAGACATTGCCGCCCTGCAGAACCACTTGCTGAAGCTGCGCCAATGCGGGCACCGCCCGGGCGGCATGGTGCTGCCTGAACGAGGCCACGGCAGCGATCCGCGCCTGTTTCTCAGCGGCATCCGAGCGCGTCAATGGCGGGGTACTGCCAGGCGGCGTATCCTCACCGCCCACAAAGGTATTAATCCCCACGATAGGCAGACTGCCATCCTGCTTGCACTGTTCATAATAGAGACTCTCATCCTGTATTCTGCCGCGCTG
>CAZFJS010000054.1:0-11166 GCA_964519605.1 uncultured Gammaproteobacteria bacterium | reverse complement strand
TATCGGTGGTGGTGGAGGAAAAATATCTGGAATTGGGCGTGCGCGCCCTGCACAGCGCATTCGGATTGGGGGCGTCACAATCTGATTAGCAGTGAGCAGTATTATAAAAACCCAGCGGTATAAAAATTCCATCGCCACCTGGCAAGAAGCCAACGAAGGACGCCATCAAAAAGTTCTACTCCTAAGTAATAACACGATCTGATCCACATCGCTGCCCACAGTGATCTCGATGCTGCTGGGAATACCCCGGGTTTCAAGTGCTGCGCAGCGCCTTCCGTTGTCCCGTGAAACGCCGCCGGCGCCATAGTGATGGCGCCCCAAACGTTTTAAATCCCGGATCGTTACCGCCATATGGGCCAACCACAGGTACGCCACGCCCCTTAGGGCTCGCGAAATATAATAAGTCCCTGATTTTGGGGCGTCGAGACACCCGGCTGGCAAGACGCGGAAGCGCAGTCATATCCGCTATCTTGCAAGTTTTTGCAACGCCGCCAAGCGGGATGGATCGGCGTTCCAAAATCAGGGAGTGATTGTTTCGCGAGCCCTTAGTATCGAGTTCATTGACCTGCACACGGGCAAGCCTCAGTCACCTCTATCCATTGCCCAAAAGCACCAGTGCCTGACGGCTTAGACCGAAACCGAATGTCTGCGCGAGCGACAGTGACGCCTATAGTCCAATAGGGCGAATTGCCACCACCGCTTATTGGTAATTGATGGGGTTAATGGCTCAGATAATGCATAGTCTTTGTGCTGAAGAAAATTAATAGCAAAGCGCTAAAGTCAACTTAAATATTGCCGTTAGTCCATAACGACAGAGAGCAGAATGCCAGGAGACGAGGATGACAGAAACAACCAAAAGTGCCGCGCAACATATCGATTGCGGCGAGGTCATGGATATTGCCGCCATGGCGGAATTTCGTCTTCAACTCGTGGAGTCTTTGGCCTCGAAACAGGCTGTGGTGTTGGATGCCAGCCAGGTGGAACGTGCCGATACCGCTGCCCTGCAGGTGTTGACTGCCTTTATACAGGATGCCCACGCCCAACAGCAGGTGGTGCAATGGAAGGCCCCGTCAGAGGCCATGTGTCGTTCCGCGGCCTTGTTAGGCCTGTCGGGAATGCTAAATGGAGCGTGAATCCAGACTAAATAACAGTAAGGAAGTCCAACGGTGATCGAGATCCATAGTGACAGTTTAGGAGATTAACATGGCGCACATCTTAGCGGTGGATGATTCCGCTTCCATGCGGCAAATGGTGGCATTTACACTCAAGGGTGAGGGGCATCGGGTGACTGAGGCGGGGGATGGACAGGCAGCGCTGGATCTTGCCAAGACCCAGAAATTCGATTTGGTGCTTACGGACGTTAATATGCCGCGCATGGATGGCATCACCCTGGCAAAGGAGCTGCGCGGCCTGCCAGACTTCAAATTTACCCCCATCCTGATGCTCACCACCGAGGCCGCAATGGATAGAAAACAGGCCGGCAAGGCGGCGGGAGCTACAGGCTGGATCGTCAAGCCATTTAATCCCGAGCAATTGCTGACAACCATCAAAAAAGTTGTGGGGTAGGCAATGTCCATCGACATGGAGCAGTTCAAAGCGACCTTCGTGGAAGAAAGCCTGGAAGGGCTGGATATCATGGAATCAGTATTACTGGAGTTGCAACCCGGCACTGCGGACGCTGATGCCATCGACAATATCTTTCGCGCCGCTCATTCCATCAAGGGTGGTAGCGCCACCTTCGGTTTTGAAGACATCGCCAGTTTTACCCATGTGGTCGAGACTCTGCTCGACCAGATTCGTAATGGTGAACGCCCGGTTACGCAGCAGACCATTGACCTGTTTCTGCATGCTGTCGACTGTATTCGCGAGATGCTGTCCGTTTTTCAGAGTGGGGGCGCAGTTGATCAAATACGTATCGATGAGGTGAAGCATGATCTGGAACAGATGTTGGGCAGTGCGGCATCATCCGGTGAAAACGATGTCGCAGTAATAGAGGCGGGAGAGGGTGTTTCCGGTTGGCGGATTCATTTTAAACCTTTCCTGGATATGTTGCGTTCCGGTAATGATGTGGTGCGAATGTTTCGTGAACTGGCCGAACTAGGCGAGCTGAAGATTGAAACCGACAGCAGTAATCTCCCGGCACTGACCGACCTGGACCCTGAAGAAGCCTATCTGGCTTGGGATGTCACTTTGCTTGGTGACGCCGATCGTGCCCAGATTGACTCAATATTTGAGTGGGTGGAAGGTGAGTGTGAGTTGTCTATTGAAGCTCTTTCCGAGCCGGTCTCAGTATCAGCGGAGCCGGTAAAACCGACAAAACTGACGGTTGTGCCACCTGTTGAGGATCGTCGTGCAGCTAATGATCGCCGTGAGGGCGGCGAACGTCGCAAGGCCGCCAGCGGTGGGGAAAGTTCATCCATCCGCGTATCCATTGATAAGGTGGATGACATTATCAATATGGTCGGTGAACTGGTGATCACCCAATCAATGCTCAGCCAGTTGGGTGAGGATTTCGAGATGTGCCGAGTCGAAAAATTGCGGGATGGCCTTGCCGAACTGGAACGCAATACTCGTGAGCTGCAAGAGAGTGTCATGCGTATTCGCATGTTACCCATCAGCTTTGCCTTCAATCGTTTTCCACGCATGGTACGTGATATGTGCCAGAAACTGGGTAAGAAAATTGAGCTGAAAGTGTCTGGAGAGCAGACCGAGCTGGATAAGACCGTGATGGAAAAGATCGGTGATCCCCTGGTACACCTGGTGCGCAATTCACTGGATCACGGCATCGAGACTCCCGAAAAGCGACGCGCTGAGGGCAAGGATGAAACCGGTACCGTGCACCTCAACGCCTATCATCAGGGCGGCAATATTGTTATCGAGATCAACGACGATGGCGCTGGTTTGAACAAGGAAAGGATTCTGGCCAAGGCAATCGAGCGCGGCTTGATAGAAGAGGGCGAAAATTTGCCCGATGACAAAATATTTGAGCTGATTTTCGAGCCCGGTTTTTCCACTGCCGAGCAAGTGAGTGATGTCTCTGGCCGTGGTGTAGGGATGGATGTGGTCAAACGGAATATCGCTACGTTGGGAGGGCGAATAGAAATCGCTTCCAGCCTGGGTGAAGGTACCACCATCATCATCCGTCTGCCGCTGACCCTGGCCATACTCGATGGGCAGCTGGTGCAGGTCGGTGAAGAAATTTTCATTGCCCCACTGGTTTCCATTATCGAGTCTCTACAGGTGGATAAGCAGCGGATCAGCAGCATTGCCGGTCAGGCAGAACTGTATCAGCTGCGTGATGAATACATTCCTATTATTCGTGTCTACGAGGTGTTTGGTATCAAGACCGAAAACACCTCTCTGGAGGATAGTTTGTTAGTCGTCGTGGAAGGCAATGGCCAGAAGGCCGCGCTGCTGGTAGATGATCTGCTGGGCCAGCAGCAGGTGGTCATCAAGAGCCTGGAATCCAATTTTAAACGGGTAGAGGGTTTGTCCGGCGCCACCATTCTGGGAGATGGAACCGTCGCCTTAATCGTCGATGTTTCGGGCCTGATAAGCCTTTCACAGCGCCGCCTGCAGACGGCAACCGACACAGCCGCATAGGAGAAAAAATATGGCAGTTTCACAGACCCTGGGGAATGAAATTCATGCGGGTGCCAATGAGGATGGAGATCAATTGCTGACCTTCCTATTGGCAGGGGAAGAATACGGTGTGGATATTTTGCGTGTGCAAGAGATAAAAGGTTGGGACTCAGTCACACCGATTCCCAATACGCCCGATTATATCAAAGGGGTCATCAATCTACGTGGCACTATTGTTCCTATTATCGATCTTCGGCTGCGCTTTAATCTGGAGTCCATAGAATATGGGCCGACCACGGTGGTTATTGTTTTACGTGTGGAACAGGAAGACCGCAGTCGGATCATGGGCATCATTGTGGATGCCGTGTCCGATGTCTACAACGTTCCCGAAGGGGGAATGAAAGCTTCCCCGGACTTTGGTGCCGCTGTACATACAGAATATGTGAGTGGATTGATGACAGTGGACGAAACAATGGTAATAGCTCTGGATATTGATCGCTTACTTAATGCGGATGAAGTGTCGGCAGTCGAGCGTGCTGCACAGTAGCTAATACTGATTAGATGAAATTTCCACATCAATACGTTTTTATCATTTTTGACTGCCAGGGTGTGAGCTATGGCGCTGATGATTGTCGTCAAATGGCCGCGAAACTTACCAGAGAAAGGTGGCAATCAACATGAGCATACATGTTAATGCAGATGGATTAAGAAATACTTTTTCAACATCAGAAATTCACACTGGTGAATGTCCATTGCGGAGTGTCGCCAGGAGCATTCCAGTACAACGTGTGAAAAAGAGTATCTGGACTGTTTACAGGGCGATAATTATCGAAGTCCTTGCACACTCAAGCTGGAATGGATGGTAAATCGTTAGTAACGAATGGAGAAAGAAAATGGCCCCGAGAAAGAAGGCAAATATAGCTGTAGATCCATTGGCATGGATGAAGAATAGCGATAAACCCGCCATCCAGGAGGTAAAAACAAAGCCGGTAGAGAGAAGACGTAAAGCTCGCGCCAAAAAAACCAAAGCGGGGTTGAACGTGGATCTGCTGGAGAAAACTTTTGCCGCACTCGCGCCACAAGGTGAAGATTTGGCGCATCGCTTCTATGAGGAACTGTTTTTGCGCTATCCCGCGGTGAAGCCCATGTTCGCCAAGACCAGTATGGCGGAGCAGGAAAAGAAATTGCTGAGTGCACTGGTGCTGGTGATCAACAGTCTGCGAAAGCCGGAGGTACTGGTTCCCGCACTCACTAGATTAGGGGAAAAACATTATGAATACGGGGCCAGGCCGGAGCATTATGCGGCGGTTTCCGAAACCCTGTTGATTGTAATGGCTGAATTCTCAGGTGAGCTATGGACCGCTGAGGTGAAAGACGCCTGGAGAGAAGCTTTGAATAGTGTCGCAACCATTATGCTGGCTGCGGAGGATACTGGCAAAACCAAAAAGGAGGATGAGACGATGGCGGCGACTGAAAATGCAGTTACGGAATATATTCAAAACGATGAAGAGTCAGTTCGACTTAAATCCGCAGTTGATGGTGCCATGACGGCCATCATGATGATTGATCGAGACTTCAACGTTACCTATGCCAACAATTCGACCCTGCGCTTGATGAAAACACATGAGGAAACCCTGCGTGCTATTTTTCCGGGGTTTAGCGCCGAGGGTCTTATTGGGGCAAATATTGATGTGTTTCATAAAAACCCTGCCCATCAGCGGCAGTTGCTGAACAATCCGGCGAATTTGCCCTATCAGACAGATATCCAGGTAGGGCCATTGAAATTCTCGCTTAACGTCACAGCGCAGATCGACATGGAAGGAAACTATATCGGCAATACCCTGGAATGGCAGGATGTCACTGAAATACGGGAAAAAGAGCTGGCAGTGGCCCGTTTGCAATCGGCTGTTGATGGCGCGCAAGCGAATTTGATGCTGTGTGACGAAGATCTGAATATCACCTATGTCAATCCAGCTGTTACGCGTATGATGGCCAACCGTCAGGTGGAATTACAGAAAACATTTCCCGGCTTCGATGCCCACAATCTTGTCGGTCAGAATATTGATATCTTTCACAAAAACCCGGCACATCAGCGCGCGCTGTTGAAAGATCTGTCACGCCTGCCGGCCAAGGCGGAAATCAAGGTGGCTGACCTGGAATTTGAAGTCAATGCCACGGCAATTACCGATAAAGATGGCGCTTACATGGGCAACATGGTGCAGTGGGTTGATATTACAGAAGAGAAGAATGTTGAAAGACAGGTGCAAGTCTTGGTCAATGGTGCTGTTGCCGGGGATTTTACGAAGCGCATTGATGTGAGTGGCCTGAACGGTTTCTTGCTTGATTTGGGTGAGCAACTCAATCAATTGATGGAAACCTCAGATGTTGGCCTTAACGATGTGGTGCGTGTACTGCAGGCCTTGGCAAATGGTGACCTTACTGAGAGTATCGATAAGGACTATGAGGGGCTGTTTGGTCAATTGAAGGACGATTCCAATACCACTACTGAAAAACTGCGTGAGATTGTCGAGCGTGTACTTGAGGCTGTCGGGAGCATTTCCTCGGCCGCGAGTGAGATTTCCCAGGGTAACCAGGACCTCAGTCAGCGTACCGAGGAACAGGCCTCCAGTCTGGAAGAGACCGCTTCCAGCATGGAAGAACTGACCAGTACGGTGAAACAGAATGCCGATAATGCCCGGCAGGCCAACCAGTTGGCTGCCAGTGCGCGTGAGGGGGCAGAAAAGGGTGGTGAGGTAGTGAGCCGTGCCATTTCGGCCATGGGAGGGATCAATTCATCCAGCAAGAAAATTGCCGATATCATCGGAGTCATTGACGAGATTGCCTTCCAGACCAATCTGCTAGCCTTGAACGCGGCGGTGGAGGCGGCACGTGCCGGAGAACAGGGGCGTGGTTTCGCGGTGGTTGCTGGAGAGGTCCGCAATCTCGCCCAACGCAGTGCCACTGCCGCGAAGGAGATTAAGAGCCTGATTCAGGACAGCGTCGAAAAGGTTGATGAAGGAAGCAAGCTGGTCGATGAGTCCGGCGCCACGCTGGAGGAGATTGTTACCGGTGTGAAGAAGGTCAGCGATATCATTGCTGAGATTGCGGCGGCCAGTCAGGAACAGTCCGCGGGCATCGAACAGGTCAATAAGGCCGTGATGCAGATGGACGAGGTCACTCAACAGAATGCCGCCCTGGTAGAAGAAGCGGCGGCGGCCAGCGAATCCATGGATGAACAGTCCAAGGGTTTGGGTGAGCTGATGTCATATTTTGCCCTGGAAAAAGACGGTGCCGGGCAACGTCGGCCGACACCGACGGTTCGCTCAGAATCGGCCACTCGCAAACCGGCTGCACATCCTTCGGTGGCTAGCAGGAAGCCGGTTAGTCCCCGACCAGCTTCCAGTAAGGATGCCACAGAAGATAGCGAATGGGAAGAGTTCTGAGCGAGGCGTAGACAATGTCACAGGAACGTGAATTCTCATTCTCCGATCGTGACTTCAACAATATTCGGCAACTGGTCAGCCGGCACACCGGTATCTCCCTCTCCGAGGCAAAACGGGATATGGTGTACAGCCGGTTGGGCCGGCGGCTCCGAAGACTGGGACTGGATAATTTCAGGCAGTATTGCCAGTTGTTGGAAGATGACGGGGCTAACGGTGAACTGGGGCATTTTACTAATGCGGTGACCACCAACCTCACCTCTTTTTTCCGTGAGTCGCACCATTTCGACTACCTGGGTAAAAAGTCTCTTCCCGAGCTGTTAGAGATTAAGGCAGGTGAGCGCCGTTTGCGCATCTGGTGCGCAGGCTGTTCAACGGGTGAAGAACCCTACAGTGTTGCCATCACATTACAGGAGAATCTGCCAGGTAGTGCAAGTAGTTGGGATATCAAAATACTTGCCACCGATCTGGATACCAATGTGCTGGATACTGCACGCCGGGGTATGTATGCCGAAGATCGTTTGCACAACGTCGATAAGCAGCGTCAGCGGCGTTGGTTCATGCGTGGCCGAAAAGATAAGGCAGGGCTGCTGCAGATAAAATCTGAACTGCAGCAAATGATCACCTTCAAGCAACTCAATCTGATGGGTGATTGGCCTATGACAGGGCCGTTTGATGTCATTTTTTGTCGTAACGTGATTATCTATTTTGATAAGCCAACTCAGCGTGTATTGATGGAGCGTTACGCTGAATTGATGGCTGGCCACGGCAAATTGTTTCTGGGACACTCGGAAACGCTGTACCGGGTAACGGATCGTTTCAAGCTGATGGGGCAGACAATTTATGAGAAATCGCTATGAATAGCGCCGTTACTAATCTCAAGTCCCGCCAGCAGACTGAAATCAAGCCACCTGCCCTGTCCGGCTTTAAATCTATTCATCGTTACTGGGACAAGGGTAGCAACTCCTTTGCTGCAAAGATATTACCTGGTGAGTTTTATGTAACCCCCCATCACGAATTGATTACCACAGTGCTGGGTTCCTGTGTCTCCGCCTGTATTCGTGACCCTGTCTTTGGTATCGGTGGGATGAACCACTTTATGTTGCCACAGGAGGTTGATCATGCTGGTAGGGTTTGCAGTAATTTCGCTAACAGTGCGGCGGCGCGATATGGCAATGTCGCCATGGAGTTACTTATTAATAACATTTTAAAGCATGGTGGTGAACGAAGGAATCTGGAGGTGAAGGTGTTCGGCGGTGGAAAAATTCTGGTCCAGATGACTGATATAGGCCGGCGTAATATAGAGTTTGTGCGTGAATATATACGCACTGAAGGTCTTTTGATCGTGCGGGAGGATCTGGGTGACATATATCCAAGAAAGGTGAACTATGATCCCATAACAGGAAAGGTGCGCGTTAAAAAGCTAAGATCATTGCATAATAATACCATTGCTCATCGTGAACAGACCTATATGCATGATCTTGAGCAGCAACCTGTAGAGGGTGAGATTGATCTATTTTGATGCCTCCATGCGATAGAGAGTAAAACCACCATAACAAAATATTATCTGGCGTGTCAGTAAAGGAAAACCATGAACAATAAAAAAATACGCGTGCTGGTCATCGATGATTCTGCACTGATTCGCAAGTTATTACCTGAAATACTTCAGCAGGATCCGGAGATTGAGGTAGTGGGAACGGCCAATGACCCTTTCATGGCGCGCGATAAGATCAAGGAATTGAATCCCGACGTACTGACCCTGGACGTAGAGATGCCCAAGATGGATGGCGTCACTTTTCTACGCAATATGATGCGCCTGCGGCCCATGCCGGTGGTGATGGTCTCGACGCTTACCGAGGCGGGTGCCGATGTTACCCTGGAGGCTTTGGAACTGGGTGCAGTGGATTTTGTCGCTAAGCCCAGGATTGATGTTACACATACCCTGGATGAATATGCGGAGGAACTCATCAGCAAGGTAAAGACTGCATCCGCCGCTCGGGTACAGGCCAAGTCAATTGTGTGTGAAGTGCTACCCAGCCAGTCCGCCGATGTGGTGTTGACGCGTAAGAATGCGCCCTTGAAGTTTAAGACCACGGATAAAGTTATTGCTATTGGTGCTTCCACTGGGGGGACGGAGGCTATTAAAGAGGTCCTGATGCATATGCCGGCCGATGCTCCCGGTACGGTGATTACCCAACACATTCCTGAGGCCTTTAGTAAGCCCTTTGCCGAACGCATGAACGGGGTGTCGGCAATGACTGTCTGCGAAGTTCAGGATGGGCAGCAAATACTGCCCGGCAATGCCTATATCGCCCCCGGCAGTCAGCATTTATTAGTCGAACGAAGTGGTGCGCGTTTTATTTGCCGGCTCAACGATGGCCCGCCGGTCAATCGCCACAAACCTTCTGTGGATGTGATGTTTCGTTCTGTTGCTCAGAATATCGGCGCTAATGCCATCTCTGTCATGTTAACCGGTATGGGTAACGACGGCGCTCAAGGCATGAAGGAAATGCATGAGGCGGGTGCTCCGACGATAGCCCAGGATGAAAAAACCAGTGTAGTGTGGGGGATGCCTGGAGAGGCCGTTAAGTTGGGTTGCGTGGATAACGTTGTGTCACTTAACAGAATATCCGATGCAATTATGAAACATTGTTAGTGCCTAGGAGCTTTTGGCTGGTTCATGAATCGATGCCTGGTGACTGGAACTCACCTGGGCAGAGATAACATCATGATTCGGATTCCTTGAATAACCGTAACTATATGGTTTGTTCTGGGATGATCACCTACATGATGGGCATAAGTATGATTATGCTGCTTGTTGGAATTACCGAACAGCCTGTGATGATGAATTCTGGATATAAGAATGGCAGAAGTCAAGATCTACTGTTTTGGAGTGATAACAATGATGTATCTATGGATCTTTTAGTTGGTCTCTTTGTTAAATAGAGATCTCCGGAAGATGTCTTCATGCATTGTTAACTAGAATTGTTAACTATTAAGGACGCAGGGATCATGCTGAAAAGATTTATTAGGGCATACTGGTCGGCAATCATGGTTTCCATTGCTGTTCTGTCCTTGCTTCCGGTAATGGGTGTGTCGGGAGGCGTGTTTTCGCTTTTTGTGTTTACCGTGCTGGCCTGGGGAATGATGTCTCTGATGCTATTCTATCGCTCAATGAAGTGCGATGAGCAAGATAACGCCGGGCACAGAATGAAAGTGTCGCGACATGATCTGCTGGATGATATGACGGATGAACTGCATAGAATGGTAAGTGGCAGTACGAAGGGTATGCGTGGGGAACTCGAACAGGTGAACGGTATTCTGAGTGACTCCATAATCAGCCTCAGCAGTAGCTTTAACGGACTAAATGATCAAACTCAGTCCCAGATGGCGCTGGTGAGTACATTATTGAGTCAACTCTCTTCAAGTACTACAAACGACCGGGATCATAAGAAAACTGTAGACTTCCAGCAGTTCGCTGCTGAAACGGAGACGATACTCACGTATTTCGTGGAACATATTGTTGAAGTAAGTAAAGAAAGCATGGCGATGACAATCAGGATAGACGATCTTATAGCCCAGATGGATGAAGTCGTGGCCATGCTCAGCGATATCAAGGTGATCGCCGATCAGACCAATCTTCTGGCGCTAAATGCAGCAATAGAAGCTGCGCGTGCTGGAGAAGCGGGAAGAGGGTTTGCTGTTGTCGCGGATGAGGTGCGCAGCCTGTCGCAGCATTCCAACCGGTTTGCCGAAAAAATTTGCCAGGTGGTCAGGGCTTCACATCTGAATGTCGATGAAATCAAGGAAATCATCGCCAAGATGGCGTCCAAGGATATGAACGTTGCGATTAACTCCAAGGCACGGGTGGATGAAATGATGGGTGGTGTGAAGACAATGAATGAGAATATCTCTAAAAAACTTAGCGAAGTCACTGGTATCAGCGAACAGATCAACTGTGATGTCGGGCTGGCAGTCAGGTCGCTGCAGTTCGAGGACATGATATCACAGCTGATCAGTCATATAAGTGGCCGGACGGATGATCTTGTAAAATATATCGATGAATACAAGCAGCAACTTGGTACTATAAAAACTAGTGATGAAGTCGATGTCGAGCAGTTAGCAGGGATTAAAACCCGGTTTC
>CAZFJS010000053.1:7964-11595 GCA_964519605.1 uncultured Gammaproteobacteria bacterium | reverse complement strand
GGGGGCACGATGAGTCAGGACAGTTTGTTGCTTGAGTTGCATTTCCCGTCGCAGGCAGAGCAATTACAGCATGTACGCCGCAAAGTCAGTGAAGTGCTGCAACAGCAGTGTTGCCATACGGGTGAGATCGACTGTGCGGTTCTGGCGATTAACGAGGCCTGCATGAATATTATTCAGCACGCTTATGGCGGGGACGGCAGTGGCAGGATTATTCTGAAAATTTTCGACAGTGGGGAAGAACTGGTATTTTTGCTGATTGATTTCGCTACCCCGGTAGAAGAACACAAGATCAGACCACGTGATCTCGATGAAATCAGGCCGGGGGGGCTGGGGGTGCATTTCATCCGTGAAATGATGGATGAGTGTCGTTTCCTGGAATGTCCCGACGGGATCGGTAATATTTTCCAGATGCGGAAGCGTAAATCAAAAGACAAGGGATGCTGAATGAAGTATTCAATCAATACTGAAGGCCGTTTTACTGTCATCGCTTTGGAGGGGGAGATCGACCTTTATTACTCTCCACAGGCACGGGATGTGATTCTGAAGTGCCTGCATGAAAAGCGTGCTGTTCTGATCGATCTCTCACAGGTATCCTATCTGGACAGTTCAGGCGTGGCCAGCCTGGTGGAGGGTTATCAGCTTGCCAAAAGGGACGGGCTCGAATTCGCTCTGGTGGGGGTGGGGACGGCCGCTATGCAAGTCTTGCAGCTGGCCCGGCTGGATCGGGTGTTTCCTATCTATGAGACGCGGATGGCGGCCCTGACGGAGCAGGCCTGATGAGCCTCGCTGATACTCCGGAGTCCGCAAGCCTGCCGGAGACTATCATAGAAACTCGGGGGCTGGTTGCCCATTATGGTAAGAGAGAGATTCTCCATGGCGTTGATTTTTCCGTCAGGCGGGGAGAGATTATGGTGATCATGGGGGGGAGCGGTTCTGGAAAAACCACCCTGCTACGTCATTTGTTGGGCTTGAACAGGCCGACGGCGGGCAGTATCAGGATACTGGGGCACGATCTTGGCTGTATCACCAGGAAGGCTTTATACAAACTACGCCGGGAAATGGGGGTAGCTTTTCAGGGTGGTGCATTGTTCGGTTCCATGTCTGTGGCAGAGAATGTCCAATTGCCCTTGCGGGAACATACACGCCTGGATGACAACACCATTCGTATTATGACACGGATGAAGCTGGAAGTTGTCAACCTGTCCGGTTTTGAGGATTTGATGCCCGCGGAACTTTCAGGCGGTATGACAAAACGGGTGGCACTGGCGCGGGCGGTTATTATGGACCCCAAGCTACTGTTTTTTGATGAGCCTTCCGCAGGCCTGGATCCCGTTGTATCGGCAGAGCTGGACGAATTGATCATCAGCCTGCGCAATGCCCTGAATATGACCATTGTCGTGGTGACCCATGAACTGGACAGTGCGTTTAAGATTGCCGATCGCATCGCCATCCTGGATCAGGGCAGTGTGCTGGCCAGTGGTACGGCAGATGAGATTCGGCACAGCGATGATGAACGGGTGCAGAATATGTTGCACAGAAAAGCGCGGGATGAAATCGTGGACGCGGATGAATATCTGAAGAGACTGACGGAGACAACACACTGATATGCGCTTGTTGCTTGTTGAAGATGATGAATTACTGGGAAGTGGTGTCCAGGCGGGACTGAGCCATGAGGGTTTTGCCGTTGACTGGGTTAAGGATGGGGAAGCGGCTGAAATGTTTCTGTCTGCGGAGGAGTACGCCCTGATGGTATTGGACCTGGGGCTGCCCCGGCGTAGTGGTATGGATGTATTGATGGCGCTGCGCGCCCAGGGTAAGGACTTACCCGTGTTGATTTTGACCGCCAAGGATACTGTCGAAGACAAGGTTGCCGGGCTCGATGGTGGCGCCGATGATTATTTGATCAAGCCCTTTGATCTGGATGAATTGGTCGCCAGAATCCGGGCCCTGCTGCGCCGCCGCGGTGGCCGGGCAGCGCCCCTCATCCATCATAATGATATCGTCATCGATCCGGCTTCCCATACTGTCAGTAAAAATGATCAGTTGGTGGAGATCTCCCCACGTGAATTTGCTCTGCTGCAGAAATTGCTGGAAAACCCTGGCCGGGTATTGTCACGCTCCCAGTTGGAAAGCAGCCTGTATTCCTGGAAAGACGAGGTGGACAGTAATGCCGTGGAGGTCCATATCCATCATTTGCGCAAAAAGCTGGGCCGGGAGCTGATCCGGACAGTACGTGGCGTCGGGTACGTGGTCGACAAGCCGAAATGAGTCTTTCCATTCGTCACCGCCTGCTGTTTACACTCCTGCCGGTGACCTTGTTTGTCTGGGTGCTGGTGGTGGTGATTATTTATGCCGGGACTCGTCATGAAGTGGATGATCTTACGGATGCACAGCTGGTGCAGTCGGCGCGGGTCTTGCTCAATGTTTTGAGTCACGAATTCTATGAAGAAGACCTGTTTCGTCAGAAGGTCCTGACCCACACACTGGATATTCCTCAACGCCTGGGTGTCTTTGCCCATAAATACGAGCAAAAACTGGCCTTTCAGATGTGGCTGCAGCCGAAACGTCTGGCATTGCGCTCGGAGAACGCGCCGCAGGAGCCGATGTCACTCCTGGCGAATGGGTTCAGCTATCGTAAGCTCGATGGCCGACGTTGGCGGGTCTATACCCTGACAAGCAAGGATCACACGATGCAAATTCAGGTGGGAGAGGGTTCAGATATTCGCGAACGGCTGCGCGATATCATCGCCATGCGAATTCTGATACCCATGCTGATTGCATTTCCAGTACTGGGGCTATTGATCTGGTATGGTGTGGGGCGTGCCATGCGGCCCTTGAACAATATCGCTGCTGACGTTGAAAATCGCCACCTGGATCATCTCCGTCCGATCGAGGCCGGGGAAGTGCCCGATGAGGCGAAATCACTGGTCAACGCCCTGAACGCACTATTCCGTCGCCTGCAGCAAGCCTTTGAGAATGAGCGGCGTTTTACCGCCGACGCCGCCCATGAATTGCGTACCCCCCTGGCCGCTCTTAAGACTCATGCGCAAGTAGCACTGCGCGCCACAGCATCCGAACGCCGTCGCGAGGCCTTGCAACAGGTCATTACCGGCGTCGACCGTGCCACCCACATGGTACAGCAGTTATTGACGCTGGCCCGGATCGATCCCCGCGCCGGGGTGGTGGAGGGACAGCAGGTCGATCTCAATGAGGTGGTGTCCAGTGTGCTGGCCGATCTTGCTCCCCAGGCCCTGGCGAAGAATATCGATCTGAGCCTGCATATGCCGGACAGCAGCAAGATCATGGGGGATCATTCCATGCTGGCCATTCTGGTGCGGAATCTGGTAGACAATGCGATTAAATATACACCTGACAGTGGTATCGTTGAAGTGACGATCAATAACACCGATGAGGGCGTTGTGCTCAGCGTCGCTGACAGTGGGCCGGGCATTCCGGAAGATGAAAGAGAACGTGTGTTCGAACGTTTTTACCGGCGTCTGGGAACCGTTGCTTCGGGTACCGGTCTGGGTCTCTCTATCGTCAAGCGGATTGCGGAGTTGCACTGGGGAAAGATCAGTCTGGAGCCTTCAGGGCAGCAGGGCTTGCA
Source organism: uncultured Gammaproteobacteria bacterium (assembly GCA_964519605.1). Taxonomy (GTDB): domain Bacteria; phylum Pseudomonadota; class Gammaproteobacteria; order SZUA-140; family SZUA-140; genus CAZFJS01. Next base: position 7,988 of record CAZFJS010000053.1, on the reverse strand, counting down.
GGTCAATGTATGTTTTTGCGTCGC
>CAZFJS010000053.1:2971-7864 GCA_964519605.1 uncultured Gammaproteobacteria bacterium | reverse complement strand
GGCAGGTCGTAAAGGGTCCGGTCTACACATACCCAGGCCTTATTGTCGATAATGATATCCATGCCGCGCAGGCCGGGCAGCGTGAGACGGACCGGACTGCCCAGCCGGAGTAGTCCCAGGCGCACCTGGTTATAGCGGCTGCCCTCGATTTCGGTGCGGATGGTTCTTAGTTTGGGTACATCTTCAATTCTTGAATTCATTATTTTCCCTCAAATCTGCTCGCTACTAATCATCTTAGCGGCATTGGTGGGCAGATTCTTGAGGCGGCTTATTCTCGCTTCCCGCTCCCTATGAATATAATAAACTATATTATAATCATAGGGTAAGCAACATTATTCGTGAAACTTTCGCGTTTGGGTGCTCAGTCTCAGGGGAAAGTTTTTGTGCATGATGGAAAAGCTATGCGGCCAGATCCAGCGGCGTTCCTGCCCGGCTATCCCGGTAATTCTCCGGGGTGACCGGAAAGGATCTTCTGCAGTTCCGTGCCGACAATTCTTTTTCTCCAGCCCTGAAGTATTTTCAGGTTTTTTTCGCCTCTGAGCAGGCGGATCAGTTCCCGACGTCCTGCGACCGCTTTGTCATCGATGTTGTTGTCCGCACAGCGCTGGCGCAGTTTTTCCTGTAGCTGGTTGATCAGTGCCTCTTCTGCGGGTTTCAGACGTCGGTGAGGCTGCAGATGCAGGGGCAAGCCTGGCGGCGGTGCATTGAGACCCTGGTCGATAGTCACCAGGATCTGCGGGCCGTAGTGTTTGAGGCGGCGTTGATGTTCCCGGGGAAAGGTGGCCAGATCGGCTGCTCGTTGCGGCAGACTGCGCGCCATAGCCAGGAGCAGTTCATCGTTCAATACCCAGTTGCGGGGGCGGTTCTCTTGTTCAGCTGTTTTCTCGCGCCATCCTGCCAGCGCCTGGAGTACTGCCAACTGGCGTTCATTCAATCGTTGGACATTTTTAATGCGATGCCAGGCGGTGGCAGGTGGATTGGCATATTGTGCTGCGTCGCACAAGCGGGCGAAGTCTTCATCCAGCCAGACGGATCTACCCTGGTGTTCTAGTGTTGCAGTAAATTGTCGGTACACTTTGCCCAGGTAGATCACATCATTGGCGGCGTAGTCCAACTGTTGACGGCTCAGTGGGCGCTCTCGCCAATCCGTGCGGGTCATGCTTTTGTCCAGGGTAATGCCCAGGGTTTTTTGTACCAGGGCGGCGTAACTGATCTGGTCCGGGTACCCCAGCAATGGTGCGGCGATCTGGGTATCAAAAATTGGCGCCAGCGGCTTGCCTCTCAGGTGGTAAAAGCTTTCCTGGTCCTGGCGGCCGGCATGAAACACCTTGACGATATGGGGGGCATAGAGGATCTCCAGCAGAGGGTCGAGCGTGGTTAACCGCAGGGGGTCAATACAGGCAACCACTGTTTCGCTGGCAACCTGCAACAGGCAGAGTCGGGGATAATAGCTGTTCTCACGGTGAAACTCCGTGTCCAGTGCCAGCCAGGTGGCATCCCGTAACTGTTTGCACAGTTGTTCCAGGGCTGGGCCGGTTTCTATCAGCAGGTAAGCGGGGTGTATTTCTGGCATGGATTACTCACAGCGTGCACCCTTCGGGCGTTCAATCCCGCGGGGTTCTATTCCCCGCTGCTTGCAGCGAATGATTAAGTTGTTGAAATGAAAATCGTAGATTTTCGAGTCACTCCAAGTAATACCCTGTCAGCTTGCTGCGGGGTAGTTTTTCCATAAGCGCCTTTGTCCGGGCTGCGCCGGAATGACAGCAGTGAGATTAAGTCGCGTTATCGCGCTATATTTAAGCAGCTAAGTTACCTTTTTGGCGGTGTTTTGTCGAATGATCCATGATTCTGCGTGTGAATGTCCAGAGAAGCCGGTAAGCGCGACCCTGGGATATCCAGGATAATGCTGAAAAACAGTGCTAATGCGCCGTAATACGATGAAAAGTGGAGAAAATTTCCTGTGAACACTAAAATACCTGCTAAAGGAGGGGATGGCCTGCACAGTTCCAGCGCTGCCTGGCGACGCAGCCGCCAATCCATGTTCAATGAAGATCTCAAGATTTCTATCCGCCGGGAGTGACACGATGCGTCGATGGTTGGCGTCAGCTTTAATCATCATTATTTGCCTGTCGGCGGTTTTTCTGGTGGATCAGGATCTGCGTCGCCAGACGCTTAGCCATAATCAGCAGTTGCTGGATGAGGGGTTACCAGGCAGTAGGCTATCGCCTGATCCAGTGATCCGCGCTTTCATTTGGGTGAGCGGGATTCTGCTGATGTTTGCCGGGTTGGTGCTGGTCAATCGCCGTTCCCGGGCTGCTCGCGATCAGGCGATGATCATTGGCAGCAGGATACAGGCGCTGCGGGAGGAGACCCGGCGTTTGGGGCAGGATCTTAAGTTTCAGCTGTCCCAGCCGGAACCGCATCAGCATCAGGACAGAGACCAGCAGCATTTGCAGATGCTGAAGGAAATTATCCCGGTAGGACTGTTTTGTACGGATGCGCGGGGCAGATTTAGCTATGTCAACCGGCGTTGGTGCGAGCTCACTGGCCTGTCTGCCGAGCAGGCGGCAGGGGATGGCTGGCTCCAGGCGATTGCTCCCCAGGATCGAGAGCGTGTTCGTTCCGAATGGCGGCAGGCGGTGAGTTCGAGCGTACCTTATAGCAGCGAATGCCGTTTTCATCACCCTCGGGATGGGATCAGCTGGACATTGATCCAGGCCATCCCGGAGCAGGATGAAGCGGGTGGTTGCAGTGGTTATGTCGGGACCAATACGGATATTAGCCGCTTGAAGGCGGCCGAGGCACATATCCGCGAATCCGAAATGGAATTGCAGATGATTCTGCAGGACATGCAGGACACTTTCTATCGTACGGATGAAAAGGGCTACCTGGTTCGTCTTTCCCCCTCCATCAAAAAACTGTTGGGCTATTCTGTGGCGGAGTTACTGGGCAAGCCCGTGATCCGTTTGTGCCATGATGCCCGGGACTGCAGGCGCCTGATTGCTCTGATGAAAGAGGAGGGAGGCAATATCCGGGATTACGAGATTCGTCTTCAGCACAAGGATGGCACGGTGAGTTGGGTCGCTATCAATGCCCACTATTACCGCGATGCCTATGGCCGAACCCTCGGTATTGAAGGGACCGCCAGAGATATCAATAGCCGCAAGAAAATTGAGGCGCAGATGTACAAGCTGTCCAGCGCACTGCAACAGTCAGTCGATGCAGCGATGATATCCGATCCTCAGGGGGTTATTGAATATGTTAATCCGGCCTTTGAGAAAATGACCGGTTATCATCGGGATGAGCTGATCGGCAAAAAAACCAGTATTTTCAGGTCAGGTCGGCAGGGTAGTAGATTTTACCGGAAACTCTGGCAGACGATTCTTAGCGGCAAGGTATACCGGGAGATTTTTGTTAATCATCGTAAAGATGGCAGTGCTTATTATGAGGAAAAAACCATTGCGCCGCTGAAGGATGAACGCGGTGTCATTACGCATTTTGTTGCTACCGGAAAAGATGTGACATCAAGAGTCCACAAACATAAGCGTCTGCGCTTTATGGCTCATCATGATGTGCTTACCGAACTGCCCAACCGGGCATCGTTTCTGCGGATACTGAAAAAATCTATTGACCGGGCGCGTACCCATAGCCGCCATGTGGCGGTAATGTTTCTGGATATGGATTGCTTTAAGGATATCAATGATACCTTGGGCCACGATGCCGGTGATCAGGTTCTCAAGGCCTATGCCCACCGTTTGCAGGGGGCGGTGCGTGAAGTGGATGTCGTGGCCCGACTGGGTGGTGATGAATTTGCAATCCTGCTGGATGATATGGCCGATGTGAATAATATTTCCCGCATTGCTGCGAAAATTATCTCTGCGCTCAGCCCTCCTGTTGTCGTTGATGGCAGGGAGATTTTGCTGACGGTCAGTATCGGTATCAGCATCTTTCCCGAGGATGGAGGTGATGTCCAGACACTGTTGAAAAATGCCGATATCGCGATGTATCGCGCCAAAGACCTGGGGAAAAACAGTTTTCAATTCTATTCAGCAGACCTGCGTGCCAAGGCCCTGGAGCGCATGACCATGGAAGGCAGCTTGCGTCAGGCATTGGAGAACGGCGAGTTTCTGATGCACTACCAGCCCCAGTTGAATATCCGGACCAACCAGATATTTGGTGCTGAGGCATTGCTGCGTTGGCAGCACCCGGAACTGGGCCTGCTATCGCCAGGGGATTTTATTCCCCTGCTGGAAGAATCCGGGTTGATCGCGCCGGTGGGTGAGTGGGTGCTGGAGCAGGTCTTTTCCCAGACCCGTTCCTGGCATGATAGCGGTTTCAGCAGTCTCCGGATGGCGGTCAATCTTTCCAACCGGCAGTTCAATGATCCGGAATTTATCCACACGATCGAGCGTCTCATCAAAATTACGGGCGTCAATCCCCGGATGCTGGAGCTGGAACTCACGGAAAGCGCCATCATGCGCAATACTCGTGCCGCCAATGCCGCTCTGGAATGTCTTGATGAAATGGGTGTCAGGTTTTCCATCGACGATTTCGGTACCGGTTATTCTTCGCTGTCATACCTGAAGCGTTTCCCCATCGATACCCTGAAAATCGATCGTGTATTTGTCCGCGACGTTACCACCAATCCCGATGATGCCGCCATCGTTTCCGCTATTATCGGCATGGCGCATAATATGCGTTTGCATGTGATTGCCGAAGGTGTAGAGAATCCCGGGCAACTGAAATTTCTGCGGGAACATCACTGTGATGCGATTCAGGGTTATCTCTTCAGCCAGCCCCTGTTGCCCGACAGCATGACCCGTTTGCTGCGGGAAAAATTCGGCGACTGATGCCTGGTGCTGTTATCCCTCTCTGCAAAGGGGCGATCATGGG
>CAZFJS010000053.1:1211-2871 GCA_964519605.1 uncultured Gammaproteobacteria bacterium | reverse complement strand
GGATGAGTTGTACCCGCGGCGTCTGTTTTCCCAAATGAATTTCCCCATGACCATGTTTGACCTGCGGTGTGCTGAGGTCCATGGCGAATGCCTCGCGGGTATTGACGGCATAAACCTGTTTCTTTTTCAGGTCCATCAGCAGGTAAGCCTCGTTGCGGCCACGATTGATCCGGGCATGCTCGCCCGCGATCAACACGGTGCTTCGTGTCCCCTGTTTATCCACACTGGTAATCATGACGTCACTGCAGGCAGGTCGGGTGAGCAGCAGGGCCGGTAGCAGGTAAAGCAGTGTTTTCCAGACAGGTTGTTTCACTGCAGGCGGCCTGTTTCAGAGGGCCTGGACGGTCATGCCCAGATCCCCCTGCTGCTGTAATATGGCCTTGCTGGTGATGACGGCGCAGCTGGCCAGTTCTGCACGGAGATAGTGTGCCCCGACGCGCTGCAGATCTGCCAGGTTAACCGCCAGGATACGCTGCCGGTAGGCCTGACGTTGCTCGGCCGTACGGCCATAGAGCTGGTTATGAAAGGCGTTTTTAGCTTCGCCGGCGGGGGAGCCGGGTTTGTCGATCTGGCCGATCACACCCAGAATGGCTTCTTCCACCTGGCGCCATTCATGGGGCGTCTCCTGGAGCCATTTCAGGGCCTGGTCGAAATCTTCCAGGGTTTCCCGGAGTCGAGGATCGCGGTAGGAATAGAAGCGGAAGGTGGCATTATCGGCATCGTGGCTGGCGCCGCCACCGTAGGCACCGCCCTGCTCGCGGACGGCGCGGTGCAGAAAACCGTTTCTCAGAAAACCGCCCAGTACATCCAGGGCCGGCGCATCGGGATGTGCAGGAGGTACTGTAGGATAGGCTTTGGCGCAGAAGCTGACCTGGGTATTGGTCGTCCAGGCCTGGGCAGTGGCGCAGTGTACGGGCGGCAGGCTGAAGGCCTCAAAATCCTTGCCGGGCATGCTGCGGGCGCGATCTTGTTGGGCGGCGGCCCAGATTTTTCCCAGGTCGTCCCGCAGCTGTGCGGCCCGCTCCTGCTCGCTGATGACCAGAAATTGTCGGGGTGCCTGGAGAATCTTCTGGTGGATCCGGGCCAGTTTTTCCATCAGCTGTGTCAGCTGTTGGGGATCGTTGAGTTTGTCATCCAGTACTTTTAGTGCCTGGATACCGGCCAGACCACGCAGGCGGTGGGATAAGGCGGCCGCCGGACTCATCCCCGAGCTGGCGGCCAGCATGGCCAGGCTGTGCCCCTGGTCGGTGACGCTCTGTTCCTTACTGGCGCGTTCCTGGGCGATGATTTCGCGGATTCGTTCCTGTTCATCGAAACGGACGGTTTCCAGGGTTTGCTGCATGAGTTCGCACAGTGCACTATGGTTGCGGGCCAGCGCCTTGCTGGACAGTGTGAAATAACCATTGATCTGTTGTACTTCGTCGATCATGCCACGCACGCTGGTATGGGCGTAAATACCGCCGCTGACGCTGGATTGCCAGGCCTGGGTTTCCAGATAGCTGCGGTTGCCGCAGCCTAGTTCTGTCAGGCAGCGGCTATAATAGGGCAATACCGCCTGGAGGTCTTTATCCAGCCGGGGCAGGGCCACGACAATTTGCTGGTAGACGATACCGTTGGTGCCCTGGCCAAAAAAAGTCAGGGGTAGCTCGCCAAGCTGTTC
>CAZFJS010000053.1:0-1111 GCA_964519605.1 uncultured Gammaproteobacteria bacterium | reverse complement strand
ACGGCATTGGCGGGATGGTAATGGCTTTTGTAGAAGTTTTTGAGTGCCTCGTAAGTCAGTTCAGGAATATGCTCCGGTTCCCCGCCGCTGTTGTAATGATAGGTGGTGGTGGGGAAGACATGACTGCTGAGATATTGCCACAGCTGGCTGACGGGGGCGCTCATGGCGCCTTTCATTTCATTGAATACCACTCCCTTGAAGACCAGTTCGGTGGCGGGATCGTCCGGAACGGAGAATTCGATGCGATGTCCCTCCTGGGCGAAGTCCAGTTCATCAAGCCGGGCAAAAAACACTGCGTCCAGATAGACGTCCATGAGATTCGCAAAGTCTTTCCTGTTCTGGCTGGCGAAGGGATAGGCGGTCCAGTCACTGCTGGTAAAGGCATTCATGAAGGTATTCAGTGAGCGGCGAATCATCATAAAAAAGGGGTCGCGCACCGGGTAATGTCTGCTGCCGCACAGCGAGGTGTGTTCCAGTATATGGGCCACTCCGGTGGAATCCATGGGAATGGTGCGCAAGGCGACCAGAAAGACATTCTCCGGGTTTTCTGCAGCAATGTGGAAGTGCTGCGCGCCCGTTTTACGATGCCGGTATTCCTCCACGGTGACATTCAGCGATTCGATCGCTTTGCTGCGTTGCCAGGCAAATGCCGGGTGCTGTTCTTCGGGGGGAGGGCCTTGCTGCTGAAGTGTTTCAGTTGATGGCGTGTCCATGGATTCTGTTGTTACCTGCTGGCGCTGAAAGTAGTGGGCACATTCTACCTTGTACCGGGCCGCTTCCGCCATATGCGTGTATTGCCGGTCTTACTAAGACAAACGATGACACCGGGGCAGAAGCAACGTAGCCTGACCCGGCCATCAGGTGTGACAGGGCAGCTTATTGCTCAGTAAAAGATGCTGATCATCTCGCCAAACTGTTGGCCGGCCTCTTGCAGCAGGGCTTCCGGATCCAGTTCATCAGCAGTCAGCTGTAGCTGTTCCCAGGCTGCCTCATCAACTTGCAGTTCGGTCATGGGGAGTTCACAAAAGGCACCGATTTCAGTGTGATTCGCCAGAGCATTGGCGACATGGATGATGGCGGTTTCCATCTGTGCCGTTGTGGCCTTGTGCGG
>CAZFJS010000052.1:7673-11630 GCA_964519605.1 uncultured Gammaproteobacteria bacterium | reverse complement strand
ACGTTGAAGCGGCCTTTCAAAACAGCCTCCCCAATATTTCCATACATATAATTATAGAGCGAAATGGCAAAAAAAGATCGTATTTTGATTGCAGACGATGATCGGTTAGTGCTGGTCACCATCAGCCAGGGCCTGAAAAAGGCCGGCTATGAAACCCTGGAGGCAATGGATGGTGAAGAGGCCATCCGGCTCTGCAAACAGGCAAGCCCTGAACTCGCCATACTGGATGCCCGGATGACCGGCATCGATGGCATAGAAACCGCCCGCCAGATCCAGGCGACGGAGACCCCCTTCATCATGCTCTCCGCCTATGACGATAGTGACACCATCAATGATGCCTCCATGCTTGGTGCCCTGGCCTATCTGGTCAAACCGCTAGACGTGGCCAAGCTGATACCGACCATCCGCACCGCGCTACATCGCGCCGAAGAAATTAAACGGCTGCGTGAGCACACGCACCAGTTGCAGAATGCCCTGAAAAAGAACAAAACCACCAGCACCGCAGTTGGCCTGCTAATGGAGCGTTACCACCTGACCCACACGGCTGCCTTCGAACTGCTGCGCAGCCATGCCCGCACCCGCCGGGAGAAAATCATCGAGATTGCTGACCGCATTCTCGCGGCCTCAGATGAGATCAATATCCGCCAGCCCTGACGGCGACCGACCAGGAAATGCCTGGTCGATTTTCTGAATCCCACCGAATGAATGCGAGCATCGGAACCTTAAACCCCTGCCTGCTGCATCTACAATCTACCAGCCCGGTGGCAATGCTGTCCCCCGGTATTCACGACGAAGAGCTGAAGTAACGCGCGTTGTTCTTCCCAGAACGGACTGGTCAAAAGCAGCGCCATTATCAGCAACAATCACGGACTGCCCCTATTCTCTGGCCACCATGAAGAACCGGATTGACCCTTAAAGTGGGCAACCCGCCTCTTAACTTTCACCGCCTTTCCCGAATGCCTTGCTTTAGTAAAATTAATGACGCAGTCCACAACAACCGCAAAATAAAACTGTGCATTCCAATTGAATATGCGCTATAGTCCCCATGCTTGCACTGGCTCATTCCGGCTTTCATAGAACACCCCGTCATTGGATCCTCTCTGAATCCTCATTGCGTCACCTGCACGCGGTTAATTTCGTATATATCGAGGGTTTCAAATAAGATGGCTACTGGCACAGTTAAATGGTTTAACGAATCCAAAGGTTTTGGTTTTATCTCTCCGCAAGATGGCAGTGACGATGTGTTTGTTCACTTCAGCGCAATCGCTGGCGGTGGTTTTAAAACCCTGACAGAAGGTCAGGCCGTAAGCTACGAGGTAGAAAAAGGCCCTAAAGGCCTGCAGGCTACACAAGTTCAGCCCCAGGGCTGACAGCCTCATACACTGAATGCTTGAACAACCCCGCTCCTCGCAGCGGGGTTGTTCTTTGTACTACCCGTACACTCTGAATAATAAGGGCACCTCTATGAAAAAACTATTTGTTGGCAATCTGCCACCAAGTGCTAATGAACAAAACGTGCGCGAACTTTTTTCCCAATATGGTACTGTGCGTTCTCTTAAACTGGCGACTGATATTTTCTCTCGCCAGTGCAAAGGCTTCGGCTTTATTGAAATGGAGGGGCATGAAGCCCGCGCGGCGATCGCCGGCTTAAATGGTAAGGAGTTCAGCGGCAGAACGATCAAAGTGAATTTTGAAACTCCGAAGGGGAAGCGTGGCCGACGCCGTTGACAGCCTGCCTGATCATCAGGCCTGGGCGCTAAGCGTTTGAATTAAGGCTACTCTTGAGGCCAATACCGAGGGCCAATGTATGAGCTTACAATTGGCCATTATGGTCCACCTTGCGCTTTATCCCTGATTCGGGAAAACCAGCGCCCTCATGAGGTACCGGGCAAAATTGCCGCCGTCTTGCCTCACGGGCTATGCATCCCCTCCCTTCGCCGGCATTAAGACATTTGGAATACAAAAGCCTGCGGCAGAATGGTATGGTGGTGGCAGCTTCGCCACACCAGCACACCAGCCAAAACTGCTCGCTTTGTGGCCATGTGGAATTCCTGCCAGAAAAATTATGGGGACAACCGTCAGATGATGGCTAAGTTGCAAATAGATCGGCAATGGATCGTGGTCTTGATTCTCCTCCTGCTAAGCGGCTGCAGTGGCGGCAGCAAGGTCCTGGATGAGAATATCGCCCTTGCCACACAAAAATTACAGCGCCTGAAAACCACCCTCGACAATGGCCAGCTCCGCAATGCCCAACTCATTCGTCAATATGCCCGTATCGTAGCCGCGGCAAGACCTGATCTCGCAGCAATCACCCAACAGTTGTCCAAAGATGCCACCTCGGCCGGCCAACCCTTTCAATGGCTCGTCGGCAGATTGGCGGACGTCAAAAAGATTAAGGCCCAGTACGGCGATCGCAATAAGCTTCTCGAAGAGGTCTATTCCATCACCGACGCTGCCGACAGCAACAACTTTAACAACGCCCTGGCTGACTCGGTCAATGTCCTGGCCGATATGTCCAACGGTCAACTCGCCCGCGTCGGGACCATTGCCAAAGGTCAGGAATCGGCCTTCAATGACACCAAAAATTTTGGCACCGGCGCTCAGCTGGTGGGTAACCCCACCTATGGACACTGGAGCTCGTCCGGTGGGACTTCGTTTTGGGAATGGTACGGAATGTATGCCATGTTCTCCAGGCTCTCTGGTGGCCAGCGCATCTATTACTCCTCATGGGATCGTTACCGCCCCTATAGCTATTATCAGGACCGCGGAATAAATCGTTATGGCTCACCACTCATCCGTGACAAATGGGGCAGCCGTTATGGTTCGACCTATCAGAAATCAGCTGGTCGCTCAGCAGCACGCAGAGGCTTCGGCAATCGGCCACGGCAATCCAGCAGTTTCAGTAAAGGTGCGGGCGTATCACGTAAGGCCAGGCCTGCGGCGGCGCAACGCAGCCGAGTAACGACAGGCACCCTGCGACGCAGCAGCCGGTACAGTTCACGCGGGGTGTTCGGTGGCAAATAGCGGATCCACAGGAGAGTAACGATATGAGACTTGAGGATATCCTGATGCTCGATCACTACGAATATCTGACGGTAGCTGTCGATTTCGTCCTGTTCGTGGTTATCATGACTGTCATCGGCAAGGTGATCGGGATGGTCGCCAATGTCAGCTCTATTCATGAATTATCCGAAAATGACAACGCCTCTTTTGGTGTCTCCTTTGCCGGCGCGTTGCTTGCCGTCACCATCATGATGACCGGTGCGGTCTCGGGCGAGGCCACGATCTCCCTGGTCTACGAGGCCGGCATCGTCTCTGCCTATGGTCTGCTGGGCATTACGCTGATGATGCTGACGCGTTATCTCTTTGACCGTTGGGCTTTGCCCCGTATCGCCATCCGTGAACATATTCTGGCGGGCAACCTGGCTGCGGCCATCATCGATGCCGGCAACATGATCGCCACCGCAGTGGTCATCCGTGCGGTGATGATCTGGGTCGATAGTGAGTCATATTCCGGACTGAGCATTGTTCTGGCGGGCTTTCTCTTTTCGCAGCTGGTGATGATTGCCGTCACCCGCTATCGCCAATATGTCTACCGCCGCCGGCACCAGGGACACTTATTACAAGAGGCCTTTGCAAACGGCAATGTGGCTGTCGCCTTACGCTATTTCGGTCACCGCGTGGGCGCCGGCCTGGCGATCACCGCGGCCTCCGGCATTGCCCGCTACAATGATGGGCAAGCCTACTTCTCGGCGCTCGTCTGGGCCCTGGTGTCCGTCGCGGCGGTCGCGCTGATGTCTCTGCTAGCCATAGCTGCACGTCGTCTCATCCTCAGCAAGGTCGACATCGCCGAAGAGGTCGGCCGCCAGCAAAATACCGCCATAGGGCTCATCGAGGGAACAATTTATATTATTTTAGGTATCATCCTGGCGGCATTGTTCGGTGCGCCTACTGACT
>CAZFJS010000052.1:0-7573 GCA_964519605.1 uncultured Gammaproteobacteria bacterium | reverse complement strand
CTTTGCCTTTATTCTCGGCGCCCTGATCGGCGCCGAGATCCCCCTGATCGCCCGCGTCCGTGAACAGATCTACGGCAAATACCTGCAACACAATACCGGCACCATCTATGGTGCCGACTACATCGGTGCCGGGATTGGCGCCCTGCTATTCGTGCTCTTTCTCCTGCAGCTCGATGTCGCCCTGGCCGCCGTTATGGCCGCCTCCGCAAATCTGGTCATGGGACTGATCTTTTTTATTCGTTACCGCAGCCATATCCGCGGCTGGCGCTGGCTTGCCTTCGGCCACTGCCTGGCCGCCCTGATTATCATCACCATCGGCATCAAGGGCCCGCACTGGGAAGAAATCATGGAAGATCTGCTCTATAAGGACAAGGTGATCTATAGCATGACGACCGTCTATCAACGGGTTGTGGTCACCAAGCGCATCATGAACCCAAACAGCCCCCCTATCTACTCGCTCTTCATCAACGGTCACACCCAGTTTTCCAGCCGTGATGAAAAGATCTATCACGCCATGCTGACCTACCCGGCCATGGCTGCATCCGCCCGCCATAATCAGGTGCTCATCATCGGTGGCGGCGATGGCCTTGCCTTACGTGATGTCCTGCGCTGGAATCCGCAGCATGTCACCCTGGTGGATCTTGACCCTCAGATTGTGCACTTTTTCTCCCGGCCCTATCTCAAAGATGGCCGGCCCATCAATACCCCGCTGCTGGAACTCAACCAGCATGCCTTTGCGGACCCACGTGTTGAGCTGCGTTTTGGTGATGCCTTCCTCGCCGTTGATGAGCTCCTCGCTGCGGACAAACGCTATGACACCATCATCATTGATCTGCCCGATCCCAATCACCCCGATCTCAATAAGCTCTATAGTGCGCGCTTTTATGCCAAGCTCTTCCAGCTCCTGGCCGGCGATGGGGCCCTGGTCACCCAGTCAACCTCTCCTTATCACGCCCCGGAGGCCTTTATCAGTATCGGCAAGACACTCAGATATGCTGGCTTCCCCCATGTCGATCAATATCACGCCAATGTGCCCTCTTTCGGAGAATGGGGCTGGTCCATTGCCACGCGCAACGGGGCATCGGCCTTATCACGCCTGCGGCGCTTGCCCAGGCTACCCCGCGAAGACAGCTGGTTGACCCGTGATCTCCTTCTCGGTGCATTTGCCTTCAATCGGGGCTTTTTTGACAACAGCGCGGCAATTCAGGTCAACCGCATCAATGGCACCATCCTCTACGATTATTACCGTTTAGGCTGGCAAAGAGAGACCGACAGCTAATATGACATAATATGTCTTGACATATTATGTCATACAGCCTATCCTTTACTGGCGCAATGAAATGGAGGCATCAATGAGCAATCTTTATCAACGATTAGAGACGGTCACTCAACTGAGCGAGGAGATACGCTGCGGAGTGGACTACGAACTTCAACCCATTCCGTCCGAGACTGAGGTCGTCCAGGTCAACATCAAGGACAAGGAGGAATTACCCATCTTTGTGACCGCAAGCGACACACAACTGCTGTGTATCTGCTACCTGTGGGGTGAAGATGAGATCAAGGCTGAACAACGCCCACTCCTCTATGAAGCCATGCTCGAGGCCAATATTCCCATGCCACTGTCGAGTTTTGCCAAAATCGATGATAAATATGCCATCTTTGGCGCCCTTGCCCTGAGTTCCTCGGCTGAGGATCTGGCCCTGGAATTGAGCACCTTAAGTGACAATGCTATCGATGCCATCGAGGCCATGTCAGACTTTTTAAAGTAAGGAGAAGATCATGGGACTGTTAAATAAATTAATCACTGCCGTTCGTGGTGGCGCCCGGGAAGTGGGTGAAAACATCGTCGATGCCAATGCCATACGCATCTATCAGCAGGAAATCGAAGACGCCAAAAAAAACCTGGGCAGGGCCAAACGTGACTTGACTCAGGTGATGGCCAAGGAGATGCAGACAGCACGCGAAATACAACGCCTGCAGGAAGAAATCACTAAATATGAGAAACATGCCATCAGTGCCCTCAATAAAGGTGACGAAACCCTGGCTGAAGAGGTCGCCCAGCAGATCGCCTCGCTGGAGCAGGAGCAGGCCGTGCAAGCAACCGCCAAGTCAAAATTCACCAACCATATTGAGCGCCTCAAGGCCTTGATGAAAAAGACTGAAGCGACGATTCGCGAACATGAACGGGAACTGGCGATGGTCAGGACAACCGAAAGCGTGCAAAAAGCCACCAAGTCGATTAGCGATAATTATGGTGCCGGGGCAAGCAAACTCCTGGATGCCAAATCATCCCTGGATCGTATCAAAGCGCGCCAGCGTAATCTTGATGATCGCATGGCCGCCGCCGATGCTCTGGAAGCGGATTCCGGCATGGGCAGCCTTGACGAGAAATTAAAGGCCGCCGGGATAGGTGACAAAGACAATGCTCGCGGTGACGTGATGGCCAGACTCCGTCAAAAGGCCAACGCCTAAGAACAATGGCCGGCCTATTCAATAAATGGTTTGCCTCGAAGGCCAGGTCAGAGCGCCAGCTCGATCATCCTAGCCAACTGACCACCGGCGACCTGGTCAAGTTTAAATTGCTGGCGCCACCCCTGCTGGCAGGGCAGACCTTCAAGGTCGATGAGGTCAATACCTACCACTATGAACACAGTGTCGAAACGGAATTTGTCCTGCGTGGCAGCCCGCGGCGCACCCTGTTCATGACGGTGGACATCAACGAGGACGACCCTGCTTTGCGGCTCTCGGTCAAACTGAGCCGTGCCGAGGTGGCGTCGCTCTTTGACCTGGATCAATTTGCCAGGATCTTTGATCAGGAAGAGGGCGAAGTCATTATCCACAGACAGCATGCACCCGATGAGCCTGGCCATTTATTGGCCGACCTACAGGGTTTTACCGCCCCAGAATACGTGCGCACAGCCTTTGCCATCACCGCCTATTTCTGTAAAGGCGATTTCCGTGAGCGCCGGGAAGCACTCGATGAAGCCGATGGCGAATCTCTGGACTATTACTGCGTCACCAGCGCTGATGAGCGTCATGCCATAGAATGCGAGGTCTATGATGGGGATGACGATGTCATGTGCACACTCATCGAGGACACGCGACTCATCGACGAACTCTGGCCGGCCAGCTAGGCAAACGATGAGCAGCAAAGATAGGCAACGCACAATCCCCACCCGCTGGCGTAATGAAAAGAAGGCAAGCCAATCGGTACAGATCGCCTTTGACACCAGCGAGCAGATCTGCCACACCATCCGGGTCGCCGCCGCCGAAAATAATCTGACACCCTCGGATATGATCCGGAAAATCGTCGGCCTCAGCCAGCACAAGCGTCCCGTCCGCCCGCGCCTAAGCTTATCACTCAGCGAGGATGATTACCTGCAACTTGCCGCGCACTATGGGCTTGATCCTGACAACCGCCAGGCCATCAAAAGCAAAGTGATGGCAGAGCTCGTGCGCTTCAGCCACCAGGGGAATGGCTCCTAGTGCTCCTGGCCCAGCTATGGAAAAAACGAAAACGCTATAAGGCCATTCATCTTGATGATACAGATATAGGCCGTCGCCTGCGGCGTTCAGGCCTGTACCTGCTGGCGATTTTCCTGCTCCATACCCTGCTGATGATGTATTTCGAGGGCCTGACACTGGGAGATGCCCTCTGGCTGACACTGACGACCGCAACCACCGTCGGCTATGGTGACTATTCGGCAAGCACCACGGGGGGGCGCCTAACCACGGTCATTCTGCTCTATGGCGGAGGGATCTTCGTCCTCGCCAACCTCGCAGGAGAATACCTGGACAGCCGTGCTGACCGCAAACGCAAAATGATAAAAGGTTACTGGGAGTGGCATATGGCAAATCACATCTTGATCATCAATACCCCGGCCCATGGCGGCAATCAATATTTTTTCCGGCTGATCTCCCAGCTGCGAAAAAATGAGGCCTTTGCGGAGATCCCTATCCAGATTCTGACCAGCCGCTATCCCACAGGCCTACCGCAAGAACTCCGTGACCTGGGGGTCGTCCATTTTACAGGAGAATCTGACAACTCCGAGAATCTGCTCAAGGCCGGCGCAGCGGAGGCCAGAGCCCTCATTATTCTCGCCAAGGATGAATACGAGACAAAATCCGATGCCCTGAGCTTTGATATCCTCCACCGCCTTGCCGAACAGGGCATCAATCACATCCCGATTATTGCCGAGTGTGTCGATGACGCCAATCGGCCACGCCTGGAGCAAGCGGGCGCCACCATCGTTATCCGCCCGGTCAGGGCCTATGCTGAACTGGTTGTCCGCTCACTCGTCGCCCCCGGTTCAGAAAAGATTATCGAGAACCTCTTTGTCCACGAAGGCGATCACACCAAGCGCTATGAAATAGACATCAGCGGCCTGTCCTGGAGTGACATCGTCCACCACATCATGGCCGCCGGCTTTGGCACTGCCCTCGCCTATATCAATGGACGAGGCATCACTACCTGCAATCCGCCACCACAGGATATTGTCACCGGGAATGCCCTGATCATTATGGTGCGCGCCAACAGCATCCCGACCGGGAAGCAAATCCAGGACTGCCTGGCAAATGCCAGACCAAAAGAGGGGCACGCTCGTTGACGTGTCAATCAACGCTGATTCTATACGGGTCAAGTCAGCAAACCACCCGTTTCGCCACTAAATCCTGCACAACTCATCCGCGGCCAGCCATGTAATCCCGGGCGAAATCGCCACGTAACTTGCTGGCAATGCACAGCATGCCATCCGTAAGATATCGTGCGTGGTAGCCTTTGAGGGTCAGGTACAGGCGGGCAATTTCTGCGCGATCGTAATGTGGGCACATAGTAACAATGGTTTTCCCACTATCCAGATCGGCCAGACGATCCGGCAATTCATTCAGGGGGATGTGCTGTCCGATCCCCAGATGCCAGGCGGCATATTCTTCAGGGAAGCGGATATCGATCAGCTGGAGTTCTCCCTGGGGATAGCGCTCCAGCAATTCTGGCAGCTGAATTTTCATGGCCAGACGTTCATCGTAATCAAATGAGCGCAGATAATCAGTGAAATTTATTTCCGTCATCTTATGAACCTCTTGATACAGATATCAGAACTGTGCCCTGATAATTTTCAAGGCCAACAGCAACAGTACCATGGCAATCAACTTTCTTATCTGAGCCTGGCTCAGGCGATAATGCATGATGCGGTTACCAATCACACCGCCCAGCAGGGCCGCAACGGTCACCACACTGAGCAGTACCCAGTCCATTTTCACAAACTGCAGATAGGTGAAAAATCCACCCAGTGAGGAAAACGGGATCACAAAACTTACCGCATAGGCAGCCTTTTTGGCATCGAAACCAAGCAGAATCAGCAATGGCATGATCAAGGTACCCCCGCCCACACCCAGGAGCCCCGAGATCAGGCCAACGCCCGCACCGATCACATACAGGATCCATGTATGTGCAAGAGCAAAGCGGGCCTCATGCTTGTGCTGCAAAAGCAGCGTGGCGGCAAGGAGCAGGAAGGCGACCAACACCCATTTTACCAGGTGCTCGGGGACAAACTGGCTGGAATAGGCACCCAAAGGCGTTGCCACCAGAATAGAGACGACAAGCGGCATGGCAGAACGCATGTCGAGCACACCGCGATACAAATTCATCAGGCTGGCACTGACCGTGCTGGCAGTATTGATAAACAGCCCTACAGCCTTGGCCATATTCAGCGGCATCCCCACCAGCGGAAATATGGAAACCAATGCAATGGCAGAACCCACCCCCCCCATTGAGAAAAGCGTGGAGAAAAACAAGCTGAGAAAAAAATAAAGAACCAGATCCATGGCCTTCCCAATCACTGCTGCTCATTCAAAAAGGCTGGATCACGCCATCCCCAGCTCCTGGCGTATCATTTCAGCATCATCCAACTGCCAGCTGCTCAGTGGCCTTTTTTCTGCAATGTCCCCATGAGTTCAGTACCGGCAGCCACCGTATTGTAAATCGTGCCAAATTTACGGATGTTGTCATGCATCAATGCCAGTTTGCGTGCGTCCTCATCCGTATCAACGCTGATCGTATATTCAATACGCGCCATTCGGGGCGGTGTATCCTGGCGTAGGCCATGAACCCGGAGATGAACGCTGCGATAGCTGAACTGTATCATCGGCGCGATGCGTTCCATATTTTTCAGAATGCAGGCGGCAACGGCTGCTAATAATAGCTCGGCGGGATTGAAGGCATCCTGACGGCCGCTGACATCGGTATCGATCATCAACTCGGCCTGCTTGCAGCGCGCCATACTGCCATGTGCATCAATACGCTGTACACTAATCTCATATTCCAGCATGATACGCACCTCTCATTTTAATGATAATGTAGCATGGAAAAGGGATCTTTAAGCAGGCTTTCACATGCTGCGGTGGTTTCAATTTGACCGCATGATCCAGCTGGTAAAATTTCCGTGCCAAATAATGGGTTCACCACAACCTTCCTCCGCGCGCGCTTGCCATGTACGTGCAATACTTCCTTTGCCAAATCTATACCTAATGTCATAATCTTCATTTTGGACCCTCATACTTTTTTGGTGGTTGATATCAACCCTATCTTGGCCCATTGCAAGGCCGTTTAGAAGAAAGAGGGATCCATACCATTGGCGGTGTAATTTATGGTAATGAAGCTGGAGGGTGTGATATGAAGGAGGAAGCGCGCGGAAAGGCCGACAACCTCGAACCTGTGGGGCATAGCTGGGGCAGCCATCCAGAAGATCAATTTGGCTATACTACCGAAGAAGAGCGCCGCAAGAAGCGCGGCCTGGAGGACTGGGAGATGGTAGAGCGGATGTCCGAACCACAACCTGGTATTTTTGCGTGGGTTCGTACAGTGGCTGGCTCTATCATAGCAGGGATTCTAGTCTTTGTTTTGACGGCCTACGGCATCTATTTCATCATCAGCCATTACGGCCTGACCCTACTGGGCGATCACTAGGGTAATGTCCGCCATGGAGCGGCATGTCTACTGGACAGCATTCTCCATGTGGAATGATACCCGGGGACTGCTCATACCAGCCCCGGGTGCCATTGATCACCTTGACCGCCAACAACATCACCGGCACTTCGATCAGCACTCCTACCACGGTGGCCAGCGCAGCACCGGATTCGAAACCGAACAGGCTGATGGCAGTAGCAACGGCCAGCTCAAAGAAGTTGCTGGCGCCGATCAAGGCCGAGGGGCCGGCCACACAATGGGGTGAACGTACCGCACGGTTCAATAGATAGGCGAGACTCGAATTAAAGAATACCTGGATCAGGATCGGCACCGCCAACAACAGGATCACCAGGGGCTGGGCGATGATCTGCTCCCCCTGAAAGCCGAACAACAACACCAGGGTTGTTAGCAGTGCCAGCAAAGAAATCGGGTGCAACAAACTGATAACCGTGGCCAGGCGCCGTTCACCGTGTTCCTTTTTCAACAACTGGCTGCGAATCAGCTGGGCGATGCTCAGCGGCACGACGATATAGAGTACCACGGAAGTCAGCAGGGTATCCCAGGGCACCGTGATCGCTGACAGCCCCAATAACAGACCAACGATCGGGG